>CAKZUP010000024.1 GCA_937922945.1 uncultured Granulosicoccaceae bacterium | reverse complement strand
ACGTGATAATCCCGCGCTTCGTGGTCGGCCCGTTATTGTGGGTGGTCGACCCAATGGCCGAGGTGTTGTTGCAGCGTGCAGCTACGAAGCGCGACAGTATGGCGTGCATTCGGCGATGCCGAGCCGAGAGGCTGGCAGACGGTGCCCTCACGCTGAATTTGTTCGCCCACGGTTCAGCGTTTATCAACACGTTTCGAAGCAAATACACGCAGTGTTTCGTGAATTCTCCACACTTGTCGAACCCTTATCGCTCGACGAGGCGTACCTCGACGTTACCGTTAGTGAGGTGTTGAATGGTTCGGCTATTCGCATTGCACGCGAAATACGTTCAATAATTGAACAGAGAACAGGCTTAACTGCATCTGCAGGTATTTCCTACAATAAATTTTTGGCCAAAATTGCATCAGATATGGATAAACCCAACGGGCAGTTTGCGATTTTGCCCAAAGATGGCGAAGCATTTGTTGCGTCTCTGCCAATCGGTAAATTTTATGGTGTCGGCAAAGCAACAGAAACTCGCATGCATGAACTTGGCATTCACACTGGTGCCGATCTTCGCGTCTGGACGCTGGAAGAGCTAAGCCAAGAGTTCGGAAAAAGTGCGCAATATTATTACAATGTCTCGCGCGGTATCGATCATCGTCCGGTGCGATCAAGCCGACGGCGCAAATCCATTGGCAGTGAAACCACGTTTGGTGAAAATCTGACCAATTACGATGACATGCTGGCGGTTCTGGACAAACTCACCGATCGGGTTGTGAGTGATTTGCAAGCCAAGGAGCTACGCGCGTGTACCGTTACGCTGAAACTGCGTTATGCCAATTTCGATACGTTCACGCGGAGCCATTCTTACACAGGGGGCTTTGCGGATAGTTCAGTGCCCAAACGTATCCTGCCATTTCTGCTTCAGCGCGCACTCGCCGAGCGTCAGAATGATTCTGTGCGTCTGCTAGGTGTGTCTTTAAGCGGGCTAAGTCCTAACGATGATATCGCTCAGTTTCAACTGGAGTTACCGCTGTGAGATCACCGATTACAATGCCAACCTAAGCAATGTTAGATCAAGCGCTGAGCACCAGATCGGGAAATGTCGTCGCTGGCATGGGTTCGCACAGGTAGTAACCCTGCACACGATGGCAACCCAGAGCCGCAACCATATCCAGCTGCTGCTGATCTTCAATGCCTTCGGCGACCACGTCTGCACCGATGCTGTCGGCAATATCAACAATAGCGTGGATGATGTCCTGGCTACTGGTGTTGGTGACGACATCCATAATGAATGCACGATCAATCTTGATTTCGCTAATCGGGAAATCACGCAATTCCAGCAAAGATGAATAACCAACGCCAAAATCGTCGATTGCCAGCTTGACGCCGATTTTTGTCAGGTCGTGCAACATGCGCTTCATTGAGGCTGAATCGCGATAGATAGCAGTCTCGGTTATTTCAAGACAAAGGCACGCGGGATCGAAACCGGTTCTGTGCAAAATTTTGGCGACATCACGCACCACTTTGCCACCTTCAAACTGCTTGCGGGAAAGGTTTACCGATAAGGTTGGTGGTGACATGCCAAAGCGTGCCAGACGTTGATAGTCGGCAATGGCCTGCTGCAACACCCAGGTGCCTATGGGTTTGATGATCCCGGATTTTTCTGCAATATCGATAAACTCAATGGGCGACACCCGTCCAAACTCTGCAGAATTCCACCGTAACAGGGCTTCCATTCCACACGTCATGTTCGATGCGATATCAACCTGTGGTTGGTATTGCAGTGACAACTCGCCTTTTGGAATCGCTTGTTGTAACGCAACCTCCAATTGATGTCGGCGCTTTGATTCAAGCTGCTGTTCTGAGTTATACACCACCATGGTGTTGTTACCCAATTGCTTTGCGTTGGCACACGCGCTATCAGCACACTTAAGCAACGATGAAACGGTATTGCCATGTTCCGGTGCGAATGCAATACCGACACTTGCCCGCACAGGCACATTAATGGTGTTAACGTTTAAACCGTGACGCAAGGTTGCCAGAAACCGACTCACCCGCTGTTCAATTTGTGCACGAGATCGATCAAACTCCAGCAAGACGGCAAATTCATCGCCGGCGGTGCGTGCAATCAATGCATTCTGTGGCATGCAATGCTGCAAACAAATGCCCGTCTGCTTTAATAATTCATCGCCAGTTGCCCGACCGTAGGTGTCGTTAATTTGCCTGAAACTTCTTAAATCAACGATGATAAGTGCAAGCTCATCTTTCGTGCGGCTGCAGCGTTGCGCAAGCTCTGCAAGCAGTCGCGCACGATTGGGTAGTGCGGTTAACGGGTCGCTGAGCCGCGTGGTAACCGGTTTGTACGCACCGTAGACACTGATAGCTGTTCCACCATCATCGGTTGGCCGTTCCTTAACCAGTAAGGAGCGACTGCCAAAACTAGGCACTTCGAAACTGATGGTTGAATCAGGGTCTGCTTTGGTTTCTCGAGCCTGATTACGCGCCCGTTCAATTGCTAAATTATCCGGAGAGAGCTGCGAATACAAATCGCTGCTGGTAATGTGAGGAAATGTTGCGCTAGACATCTCAACCGGAAGAAGGCCACGCAACTTTCGGTTAATCGCTGTTAATTGCCCTTTCGTATTAAAGATGGCTACCGCATCTGGCAATGAATCCAATGTTCGTTGCGAGGCATTTTTAATTTGCTGCTTGCGTCGACCACTCAGTGCGAGTAGCCCACTCATAAAAATGGCTAAACCAATGCACAGCGCTATGGGCATGGGGTTCTCTCGCCACACCTGAAGCATCCGTGCCCAAACGTTATTGATCATGGTTGGTACGGCACTCAAGCCTGAGACAAGCACTGTGGTCGCCCGATCGAACTGCGCCTTAGGAAGTGCAATACCGCTATCGAATACCGGTGCTGGCTCGGTTGTGGATAGTACCAATGGAGCAGGCGTTATTAATGCGCTTGTTATCGGCGAACTGGTTGTCAGAGAGCCGGGGGTTGTTGGTCCGGCAACCAATGTGGAACGTTGTATTTCAATTGGACGTTGATGCACAGCATCGAGAACCTGGTCGATGCCCAACACAAGCGAGCCTGAAGCACCGCTATCTGCCTGGACTGATGCAGACAACGATAGTGCGATGAAGCCGCGCACGATACGCTTTAATTGCATGCCTGTTGTTCTGGACAAATTTTTAGTTTTCACAATCAACGTGCACTGGTTTCCTGGCGAATGCGTTGGCCCGAACAGGCACAAAGCGAACCGTCAGTAACAAAAAGTAGCAGAAAGATCAGATAACTAAAGGAACTAACACGTTTTTTTTTATTTAAATAAAAGAAGTTG
Organism: uncultured Granulosicoccaceae bacterium; assembly: GCA_937922945.1. GTDB lineage: Bacteria > Pseudomonadota > Gammaproteobacteria > Granulosicoccales > Granulosicoccaceae > Granulosicoccus. The sequence goes on along the minus strand of CAKZUP010000024.1, from coordinate 28,643 downwards.
GAATTTGACTTGAATTACACGCAACTTGTTCTATCGTGCGCTACCGCCACGACAAGGTGGAGATGCCGGTACAACGCCACCTTTGTCTGCCCACTCCTGAGCAGTATGAGTGTGAAGGCTTAGCGCATGAACAGGCCCAGTAAGTTCATCGCTGAGTAGTTTGTTAATCGATCGATGACGTTGCACCAAGGATTGGTCGGCGAAACCATCACTCACCACCACTACCTTAAAATGCGTTTCTGAATTCGCTGGTACGTTGTGATTATTACTTTCGTTGATAATATCCAGATGTACCGGTGCTAGCGCATCAACCAATTTGTCATTGATCATTTGCGCAACCGTTGTGGGAGCATCACTCATAACTTTTAAACCTTACTTTTAAACCTTGATAAAACAAGCCAGAGCCTGCAAACAAACCTCTGTATTTATGTTCAAGGTACTTCGCATTTGTATACTAAGCAAGTACTTACTCAGCCGCTAAAGTATCGAGCAACTAAGTGCCTTGAGCAGCCGGTACCGTCTTGAGTTTCGAGGAAAGTCTGGCGGGTTGTTTGGTTAAATGCCATTCATAAATGGCCGTGTATGCCATGACCGCTCGAACATAACGACGTGTTTCCGTATAAGGGATGGCATCTATCCAGACATCCGCAGGCATTGCTTCAGGCGGCAGCCAGATACCAACGCGTTTTGGCCCGGCATTGTAGCTGGCTGTGGCTAGCACCTGATGATCTTCAAATTTGTCCATCACGTGGCGCAAATAAAATGTACCAAAACCAATATTGGTTTGCACATCGGTTAAATCGCCCTTCCAATTCTTTTCGCCCTGCAAACCGGCCACGTATTTTGCGGTGTTCGGCATCAACTGCATTAAACCTACTGCACCGGCACTGGATTTTACATCACGAATATAAGCACTTTCTCTGCGCATCACACCAAACACCCAAGCAGGTGGAATTCGATTTTTAGCCGCTGCCACATCCACTTCATCTCGATAGACAACCGGAAACCGAGTGCTAAGGGCTTTTTTCTTATCCGCTCTGCCCGCTGCGAAAATAGCGCGATCGTAGAGCTGCCATCGATTAGCCAGTACTGCCAAGGCAGCAAGCTTGTCCGGTTCGGCATCTACAAATTGCGCATTCCATTCACGTCTGCCCTCCCAAGGCACATCAACCAGATAGTACTCGCGGGCGCGCAAAAGACCGGGCTCTTGCTCAAGCGCGCTGAGCATCTGAGCATCTGCCTCAATGGGCAGATCCTGTATCGCGTAATCTGCGCCTACTTTATCGGCGGCCAGAAATCCATGGTAGGTTGGCAATTCGCTGAGCGTTGTGAACAACTCCTGTGCAAGCTGCGTATGCCCCGACTCTTCAAGGGCTCGCGCTTCCCAATAGGCCCAATGATCTTCTTTTTGCTCTTCAATGGGTAAACGCTTCAAGCTACGCAGCAGGTTAACCCAGTCTTGTTCATACAATGCCGCGCGAATACGCCACTCTTTGAGTTCAAGATCATCTGCTCTGGCTTCCAACGAGTTAAGCATCTCGTACGCTTCAGGCAAGCGACGATACGCTGCCCGCATTGCCAACAACCGATGCGTGTCGTAATAACGATCATTGTAGAACCGGTAGCGTTCGTGATGGGCCAGCCAATGTTCCATGGCAGCAACCGTATCTTCTTTCGACCACAACAGAACCAGATCGACGAAGGCACGCCGATTAAACGATGTGTCTTGATCCAACGCACCACTTTTCAGATACTTTTGTGGATTTTTTCTTGCAGCAATCCAATTCTTAACCGGTTGCTTATCCTGCTTGCTGAGATAATGCAAAACAGATTCTGCATACTCTGGCTTACTGGCATCGATCGCTTCATATATGCGCTGCCAAATGGCTTTTATGGGAGGCGTTTTCGCTGCTTCCAGTTTATCGAGTAACGCCGCACAGGCCTTGGGGTGTTTTTTGGGTTGAACCCACAGCTCGATCGCAGCTTCATTCAAGCTCTTCAGCTTGCCTGCGCTGGCCTGCGACTGCAAGGTTGAGCAAGGCATGCTGGCAGCAAAGCCGGACTGACTTAAACCATCAAACAGCGGCCAGTTCTTCTCGGTAGCGGCACGCTTTTGCAACTGCCTGGTCAGCTTCCTGGTGAGATCTTCATCTTTGGTTGTGCGCTCGAACGCATTCAGCTGCCCAACCAGAGCTTTACTCGGCGGTGAAGCGGAGAAAGTCCGATTCAGGTCAAGGTAATCAAGATAATGGGCAATTGGATAGTCGGCGCCCAGTTTCAGGCGCACGCGCCTGAACTCGTCCAATTTGCCCTGTCCGAGGGCCTTATGGGCTTGTTTGAACAATTCGCGCTGCTCTGAGTAGTTCTGATCTGCTGCCCACACAACACTCGCAGGCGACAGCAGCAGCAACGCGCACGTTAGTGCACGGCAATGTACGTTCATGGTTCGCGTTCTCACGATGTATCTGTCGTCAATGTCGGCCTGTGACCGAAAAGCGGATACAATTATGGTTATACCGACAATCGTAGTACAGTTTTTAGAAAATGCCAGTTGAACATAACGAATCCGAACCTCAGGTGAGTTCGCCAGCCGACACCACCCATGTGAATATTTCCGGCTACCGGTTTGTCTCCATCGACGACCTGCCCGAATTACGGGACAGCATGCTTGAAAACTTTAACGACATTGGCGTAAAAGGCACCATTCTGATTGCCAACGAAGGCATCAATGTGGCTTTAGCCGGAACAGCTGGGCAAATTCAACGCGTGCGACGCTGGTTCGAGACCGATAGCCGGTTTAAAAATCTCTGGCTCAAGGAAAGCGTATCTGAACTACGACCTTTCTCAAAACTCAAAGTTCGCATAAGACCAGAGATCATTACGTTTCAGCCCAATCACCCAAATCCGGTTTCTCCTGCTGATACACCTGCACCGAACATGCAGCCGGAGCAACTTCAGCAATGGCTGGACAATAACGCTGAGTTTACCCTGCTCGATACGCGCAATAATTACGAAATTGAATCTGGCACCTTCGAACAAGCGCTGGATTTAAAGATTGATAACTTTCGTGATTTCACCAGCGCTGTTGATGTGGCATTGGAAAATGGCACATTACAGAAAGACACACCCATAGTGACTTTCTGCACAGGTGGAATACGTTGCGAGAAAGCAGCACCCTACCTGATAGAAAAAGGCTTCAATGAGGTTTATCAGGTGGAAGGCGGTATTCTGAACTATTTCGACAAATGCGGCGGAAAGCACTGGCAGGGCGATTGTTTTGTGTTCGACGATCGTGCCGAGATCAACCCGGCGCTGGAACCCACCGGTGCATTTATGTGTGACGATTGCAGTCGAGCGGTGCGGCCGGGGCAAACCTGCAAATGCGGTGCTAGCGCTCCCGCGTAGCCATTGAAATGGTGTAGCTTTTTCCCTGCTTTACTTTCGTATAGTTTCCAAATACGTCAGTAAACGCACGTTTTACGAATTGTCGTAAGCCGTTAATGGTCACTACCACAATGCGCGCGCCCGGCTGCATACGGTGAAGCGCATCGTAAAACGCAATGTAAAACATTTCGTTGCCCACTTTCGCTGGAAGATTTGACACCACTAACGACAACCGCACATCTTCGGGGACCGTGCTGAACCCATTGCTCAGGTACACCTCGGTATTCGACAAGTTATTTCTTTGCGCGTTAGCCCGCGTGTAATCGATGGCGACAAAGTCTTTGTCTACCAGATGCACAGTCCCATCAGGGCAGTTGGCGGCGATAGCCAAGCCCAAGGGACCGTAGCCACACCCCATATCCAGCGCGATATCGTCGCGCTCAATCTGCAGATGATCAAGCAACATCACGGTGCCATCATCGATTGTGCGTGGAGAAAATAGACCCCAGGTTGTATGAAACGTCAGGTTGTGCCCCAACAATTCAGACGTCACAATCTGATCGTGGCGTAGTTTCGCGACATCCGCTTCAGAGGTTGATTTACTCGACATAATTTAGCTTCTTGTTGTTTTTTCGCTAACGAATGCATGATGGAAATACAGTTTTTACCGGCTAACGGGGCCCAAACTGATAGGACAACGTGAATAATATGCGATTGTGGGCCAGATAACCGTGCAAAATTTTTCGTATTTGGGTATCTTCCGCAAGCGATGCGCGAAAGTGCTCAGGAGAATTGCATGCGTTTAATCTTGTTGGGTGTTCCAGGGGCCGGAAAAGGTACCCAGGCTGGGCTGTTAACTGAAAAGTTCCAGATCCCCCAAATTTCCACTGGCGACATGCTCAGGGCAGCCGTTAAAGCACGAACCCCTGTTGGCTTGCTTGCCAAGGAAGTGATCGATCGCGGCGATCTGGTCTCTGACGACATCATTATCGATCTGGTAAAGGAACGCATCACGGAGCCAGATTGTGCGAACGGTTTTTTGTTTGATGGCTTCCCACGAACCCTGGCTCAGGCAAAGTCGTTGAAGTCTGGCAATATTGAACTCGATGCCGTTATCGAAATTGATGTCGATCACGAACACATTATCAAACGGATCACGGGCCGTCGGAGCCATGCGGCTTCTGGCCGTACCTACCACATTGAGTTCAACCCACCCAAAGTGGAAGGCAAAGACGACGAAACCGGTGAACCACTCATCCAGCGTGAAGACGACCAGGAAGACACCGTCAGACATCGCCTGAATGTGTATGACGAAAAAACAGCACCGGTAAAAACTTACTTTAAAGAATGGGTAGACAGCGGTGATAAGTCGGCACCCAAATACATCACAGTGGATGGTTTGGGTGAAGTAGATGAAGTGAGCAATCGCATAATCGCCAAGCTGGGCGTTAAGCTCCAATCGTAATCCTGAACCAAATGACTCTGAACCGACCTACACCGATTCAGAGTCATCCTGACCATTAAGCTAATGCCCGCTTGATCGCTTGCAGACTCGCCTCAGGCTTTTCTGACATCATCATATGCCCGCAATTGTCGAGCAATATAAATTTCGCACCCAGCGTGCTTGCCAGTCGTTGACCCATTTTGGTTGGGGTCATACGGTCACTGTCGCCTGCAATTACGGTTGATTGAATTTTCCCAGCCAGCGACGTGGCCGCAGCCTCACCGTTTACATATTCGTTGCAGGCATTTAAATCGTTGAATAAAACACCATCGTCGGCGCGTTCAAGTAACGCCTCCATCGAGTTATACACACTGATACCTGAAATGGGGTTGTTGCCAATACGCGATGAAAAACCATGACCGAACATGTTGATCATGTCGATAGCAGCGTGTTCGTTGTTTCGCGCCGCATCGAGTAAGGGTGCGCCAACGGCCATAGGCACTGCACTTCCCAACAGAATAAGTCGAGACATATTTTCAGATTGCGCCGCCGCGGCCTCCAACAACACCAAGGAACCCATGCTGTGGCCGCAGTAAATGAGTTCATCGGCAGCTAAAGGATGCGATTGACATAAATGCTGCACCAACCGGTTTACCCATGCAGCGTTATCTTCAATACTGGTAAGTGGTTGGCCATCGCTTGCACCGTGCCCCGGTAGGTCTGGCGCGATAATGTTATAGCCGTGACGCGCAAAATAACGTCCTAGTAAAACCCATACTGTGCGGTCGAGTCCTGCGCCATGTTGCATCAGCATAGTGGGTAAACCGGGCTGCCAGTCTACGCTGCCGCTGCCAACAAACGTGGAGTGCCCTTCAAACTCAATGTTCATTGGCTCACCTTCATCGCTTTGCGTAACGCGCCAGATAAGTCGGCCAATAAATCGTCTACATCTTCAAGGCCCACGGATAAACGAACAAGGCCGGGTGATACGCCTGCCTGTTCAAGGTCTGCATCGTCCATACGAGAGTGAGTTGTACTGGCGGGATGGATAACCAACGACTTGGCATCGCCGACATTCGCTAAATGCGAAAAGAGCTGTAGGCCTTCAATAAACGCACTGCCCGCTGCACGACCACCGGCAAGTTCAAAACCAAAAACAGCACCACAGCCTTTGGGCAACAGCGTTTTCGCCAGCTCATGATCGGGGTGGCCTGGTTGCAATGGATGATGAACAGCAGAAACAGCTTCGTGTTCGCCCAGAAAGGTCACTAATTTTTCAGCGTTACTCACGTGCCGCTGCATACGCATGGGCAGGGTTTCAAGTCCTTGCAGCAAATGAAACGCATTGCCCGGAGACAGGCTTGCTCCAAAATCGCGTAAGCCTTCTTTACGCGCACGCATAATGTAGGCGTAAGGGCCGAACTCTTCAACGAAGTTCATGCCATGAAAGCCTGCATAAGGCTCTGCCAGTTCTGGAAATCGGCCGGATTTTTCCCAACGAAAACGACCACTGTCGACCAGTGCACCACCTATTGCCACACCGTGACCGCCCATAAATTTGGTTAACGAATGCATAACGATATCGGCGCCGAGTTTAATCGGCTGCATCAGATAAGGTGTGGTTAACGTGGCATCAACCATTAAGGGCAAACCGTTTGCATGAGCGATGGCAGAGACTTTAGGAATGTCCAACACTTCACAGCGTGGGTTCGCGATGGTTTCGGCAAATAACAACTTGGTGTTCGGACGAATGGCCGCTGCGAACGCATCCGGGTCGGTTGGGTCGACAAATGTGGTTTCAATACCAAAGCGCGGCAGCGTGTAAGTGAGTAAATTATGTGTACCGCCGTAAAGCGAATGTGATGCGACGATATGATCACCAGCACCGGCAACGGTGGTTAAGCCTAAATGAATAGCGGCCATACCGCTAGCGGTGCACACTGCACCCACACCACCGTCGAGCGCTGCCACGCGCTCTTCAAGCACACCAACGGTTGGGTTTGAGATTCGTGAGTACACATGACCCGCACGCGCCACATCGAATAGCGATGACGCTTTGTCGGCATCATTAAACACAAACGAGGTGCTTTGGTAAATCGGCGTGGCGCGAGCGCCCGTTTCACCGTCTGGGCGCTGGCCAGCATGCAGCGCCATTGTGTCGAATCCGAGGTTTTTCGGGGCACTCATGGATTTGAATCCTTAGCTAGTAGGTCAATAGGCTAAAGATACAGGAGAACGCCGCTGGTGGCTTTATCGGGCCACACTTTTTCGGTTTTTTAGCGAAACCTGCATGAGAGTGTTCTCGAACCTGTGAAGTGCGAGATAGAGCAATTCTCATTCAGATTATGCTGATGGGATCCATAGTAAGTAGACGTTCTCGAATCTGCCTGCCAGCGCAAAACGTCTCCATCGGTGTTACTCATTTGAATAAAGATCGTCGGATTACCCTTCGAATTCAGCAATTCAGGGTCGGGCTCGGTGCTCACGGTTACGTTCTTGCCACCTGTTAAACCATTGCGCACAACACCATTGAGTTCCAGTAACGGATACTCAACACGGTATTGCACGGCCGTTAACGCTTCCCCGTCTGCATCACCCGGTAGCTTATTAAAGTATTCCGTTATGTTTGCGTGACGAAAGGTACCCCCGCAGCAGTAGTGAAAGAAGGAATGAAAAGTTTTACCGGTCGAGCGATACTCAAGCCCATCATCACCGTTGATGGAAAATCCGTTGAAATCGTACTCCTCTATATGATCGCCATAACCGCCATAAAATCTGAACTCGGCATGTAAGTTTCCATTAATTAAATAGGTACCGTCAGGTAGTGGCCCATCGCGCACGGTAATCCGACACTGATCAAACAGGTAGCCGTGACGATCGAAATTGCCGGGATAGTTGAAACCGGCAGGCACTCTTTTGGCAGGGTTTGCAGAAACCAACTCCTTTATAATGCTGCCACCATTTTCACAGGAAAATTCTGTGCGCTGAACGGGTGCTGTTGTTGTAAAGAAGTGCACTCCTTCTATTGTGTAAGACTCCTCTGAAAGCGACTTGCCGTCGGGATGATCTTCCGGCTTGACATACTCAATTTCAAGCTCGGTTTTTTCACCCGTTGTATGGTTATGAACTCGATACTTCCCAGGCAGTAACTTGCATTCAGAGCCACCATCGCAATATGACTCATACGTCTCCGGGTTTTGTACCTGATACCAGTCACTATTCGGCCAGACGATGGTTTTCGTATTAACCACAACCAGCAGCAAGTCTTCTACAATCAGGCCAAGCCGGTCTAATTGATAACCCGCAAGTGACTCCAGTGTTTCATCGGCAATAGTGGCTAAGTCGACCGTTGGCTGTTCTTCCAGATAGTGTACGAGGGGGTCGGTTCCCGCGCGCAGTTCAGCTAAGTTGCTTACACCATCATTGTCGTCGTCCCATTGATCAGTATCGAACTGATTCGCTGAAATACTGACAACGAATGTATATCCACTGCTGTTGAAGTAAGTCGACTCATAACTGCCGAGCGTAATATCACCATTTCGATCGTAGAACACCACACGCAATGGCTGCTCGGAATCGTATGGAAAAAAAGCAGAGGCTGTCCATAATTCGTCACTATCCCAGCTCGCAATGATTTCCTGATCTTGCCAGTACAGTCGAACTTGTAGTTCGTTAGACACATAGGGCGGAACGGTGATATTAAACCGCTCGACAGAACCCGCTACCTGCTCTGCATTCGGTGGGTTCGGCACGGAAGGTATCGTGTCTACAATTTCAGGCTCGTTATTGACTGTTGAAGAGTCAGCTTGATTGTCATCTACAGCGTTGTGAACATCGCCCTTGGTCGTGGCAGTGATTGTTTGCGCAACACTTCGTTCACCTGCACCATTAATAGCAGCCACTTCATACTCGTAGGTTGTACCTTCGATCAAACCAGAAACAAAGAGACTCGTACCCACTCTGGATTCGGCAATAATCGCTCCATCCTGATAAACAGCATAACTCTCCGTGCTAGCGTCATAATCTGTCGCATGTTGCCAAAACAACTCCAATGCAGATGATGAATACACCGCTGAACGAAGGTTGCGCGGTGGCGAAAGACGGTCAGACTCTTCATTCGCTGGCGCTTCAACCGATGGTGTAGGGTTAGTTGCTTGCGTTGGCGCACCATTGGTTGTCACAGCAATGGATGTCGGTGAGCCCGCATTGCCGACAGCATCGTAGGGCGTTAAGTTGTAGGTATATGTGGTGCCAGCCGCCAGATTCGATTCATAAAAACTGGTGCCAGGTGAAAACACACTCGCTGCACCTTCCCGGCTCACTTCAACTTTAACGAATGGAACTTCCGAATTGCTATCCCAAAACAGTTCGACTGACGAGCGTGAGTAAACCGCCGAGCGTACATTGGTTAATGACAGCTTGTTGTTTTGTGAATCGGGCTGTGTTGGCGGTACAGCATCAACATTGGCGGCAATGGTGACAGAACGTGACCAACCCGTCCAATCGCCGCTATCGGTACCGACAAAAAAATAGCTGCCGGATTCAGGTACTGGCCATTGAGTGGCGGTACCCGGCAAGGACTCAATCCATGCGCCATTGGCGCGGTGAACATTGATACTTTTCGCATCAATTGCCGGCCAGACAATCTTTGCACCATCGAATTCCGGCTGTGGTGTATCGACAGCGAACGCTGCATTGGCCATTAGCAGCGCCACTATGGCCATCAGAACGTGCATCACATTTTTAATCACAGTCGTATTTTTCCAGCGCAATATCATGTTGGGCAATGTTAACCGAGCTGTGCCTTTGCGGCAGGTAGACAAGTGTGTATTAATACCGCCCAGACAATGTTCAAGTGAACTATTGTTACGTACATTCAAGCAGTGCCAAAACGACTCTCAACGCTATTTCGGAACGTTCGACTTACGGGCACGAAGCGCTTATCGTTCAACTCAAGCTTCATGGTTTGCCCCTGCAGCACAACCTGTTTGACTGCCGAATGAGCGACCCAATGCGAACGATGCACCTGCATTCCCATCGACTCAGGCAATTGCCTTACCACGTCGGAGAACCGATACAAGACCATTCGCGACTCGTCTGTACTGACTACTTGCACATAATGTTCTTGCGCTTCAACGCTCATGAGTTCACCTTGTAATGGTGGCTCTAAAGAATGCACGAATACGTTCGGGGCGTTATCGAGCGCTGGCGTGTGTTCCTGCGCACCGTCCGGTCTCGCTGGCGGCGCTGGCTGCACGGCGTTGCTGGCCTGATTGAAAATGAATCGGGGTAACAACAGCATGACGCAAAGTGCCAGGTGGTTGTCCAGCAGATAAACCAATTCATAAGCGAACGCTTTGGCCGTAGACATACCTGCTGCGGTATCACCATTAAGACCAATCTCTGGCAGCCCAACGAGTAAGTCCAGCATAGTGACCGTCAATACATAAGGAAGCAGGCTGAGCAGCATGGCCACGCTGATAACACCCGCTTCCGGAAGCCATTGCACAGAATAGCGTTCAACATAGCGCTCCACCGCCTTGAAAACGGCGATGAAAATACCGGCCTGAATCAACACCCTGAATAACCAGTAGATATAGGTGCCTAGCAAACTAAACTCGTTATTCTGGGACACCTGATGAGAACCCAGCAACAGCGCTGCCAGAATAGCCACAACAACCACCCAGCCTGCTTCGAGTTTAAGTAAATTAGCGATCATTATTTTTGATCATTATTTTTGACATATTTTCGATCATACTGTCTGATTCATTCACGCATCATGAATGAATGGCGGCTCATATCCGTTTGAATATAAACTATTTTTTTATACGCGTCATTTTAGCAGGCAGACTTGAATGGCATTCGTGAAACCACTGATGAAACGCATCAAATACATAAAAATTTCCTCAATAATACGTGTTCACGGTTAATCCAATGCACAAAAAATAAGGAACAATAAAATGAAATTTCGCATCCTTGCAACACTTGGAGTTATCGCAGCAACCGGACTACTTCCAGTTAACGCACAAGACGGCTCGATCAGCTTCTTTATTACCAGTGAAGGCTCTGGCAAAGGTGGCGACCTGGGCGGTCTTGAAGGCGCTGACGCGCACTGTAACAAGCTGGCTGAAGCGGCCGGTATTACGGGTAAAAACTGGGCGGCTTACTTAAGTACTCAGGAAGAAGGCAAGCGCGGTATCTCGGCTCGCGATCGTATCGGAGAAGGCCCCTGGTTCAACGCCAAAGGTGTTCAAATTGCCGCCAACCTGGACGATTTGCATATATCACCAAACATTACCAAAACAACCGCATTGGACGAGAAAGGCGATCTGATTAACGGTCGTGGCGATCAACCTAACCGACACGATATTCTTACTGGCAGCATGGCCGATGGCACCGCCTTCTTCCCACGTGAAGAGGAAGATCGAACTTGCAGCAACTGGACAAGCTCTGGCGAAGGTAGTGCATCGGTAGGGCACCATGATCGACACGGTGGTGGAAACACCTCATGGAATGCTGCGCATAATTCACGTGGCTGCTCACAGGAAGATTTGACCCAGACCGGCGGCGCAGGCCTGTTCATGTGCTTTGCTACTGGTCAATAAGCTCAACAGCGTAAGCAGTGGATGCACGTGTCTTATACAACGGCGATGTGCTTCTTAGCCAAGTAATTGGTAGCACTCTGCATATCATTGAAGGTACGCTTTTCCAATGGGAACCAAGAACGATAAGACGGTTCCTGTTGGATAAGCGGTTCAGGTAATCCCAAACTCGGCTTCGCGCTCACGCTTAACAACGTCATAGTGTTCAGCCAGTAAATCAGTTTTGGTCACTACGCCCAGCATCACCAGTTTACCCTCCTCCGATTCTTCGACCACTGGCAGGTATTCTACTTGCTGTTCAGCCATACGTTGCAGTGCTGTTACGATATTCATACTGGCTGTTGCGCAGAACTCATTGTCTATGGCTGCAACCGTAACCGGATGATCGAGCCCGCCCTCGACAGCATGCGCAACCATTATCTGCAATGTCATACTGCCATGGAAATGACCTTCCTCATCGACAATCATAGCCAGTCGCTGGCGCTGCGCACCCATCTTTGATTCAAGCTCGCCCAACGTACTATCAGGTGAAATACTGGTGTAGCGTTGATTCAGCAGGTGCTCTATGCGATGCGTCATTAACAAGCTGATATCGCGGCCAGAAGAAATATTCACAGCGCGTTGGGATAACTGCCAACGAAAGAATGAACCATGACCCGTTAACGACATAGTAGTACTGGCAAACGCTGCGGCTGTCATGACACCCAGAGTAATTTCATAATTACGCGTGAGTTCAAACACAATGAGAATGGTAGAAATGGGCGCGCCTAGCATGGCAGACGCCACGGCTGCAGTACCCACCACGGCGTAAACTCCCTGCTCCGCAAACGGCATACCGGTGAGTGAAACCAGCACCCAAAATACGCCACCGAGCAATGCACCAATATACAAAGCAGGGCTAAAGACACCGCCGGCAAACCCGCTGCCTATTGCAACACCGACCGTTAAGACTTTAAAAACAAGCAGGGCAAGCATCATGTTGAACGCCATCTCACCTTTAATGGCCTGACTAATTGCTTCAGTGCCAACGCTTAATATCAGCGGAAGCTCAACAGCAATAATGCCGATAAGGCAACCTGCAACGGCAGGACGCAACCAATGCGGTAATGCAAAAACGCTCCAGCCTTTCTGGCACGCGGCAACCAGTTGAATAACGAGCCAGGATGCGCCTGCGCCCAACATACCCAATAACGCGAACCAGACTAGCTCCCAATACGATTGAAGCGAATATTCCGGCAGGTAAAACAATGGCTCACCGCCAATAAAAATATCCCGAACAACAACCGCTACCATCGCCGCAATAACAATGGGCGCAAACACACGCAAAGTGTAATAACCGACGATAACTTCCAATGCAAAAATAACCGCTGCAATGGGTGTTGCAAACGACACTGTTACGGCCGCAGCTGCACCACAACCCAATAGCGCAAGCGACTGCCTTCGGTCCAAACCAAGCTTCTCGGCAATCCATGCGCTAATCGATGCACCGATGTGCACGGCTGGTCCTTCCCGACCCAATGGCGCACCAACACCAATAGACAAAGCCGCCGCCACTGCCGCACCAATACCTGAGCGCACCGACATGCGCGCACTGTTTAGCGCACAAGCTTCCATTACATCGGCAATGCCGTGATACCGTTTGCCCGGCAACCACTCCATCAGTAAACCAACGAGTAATCCGCCAACGGTAGGAATTAAAATAACGCGCCATGCGGGGAGTGCATCGGCTATTTGCGCAAACCTGAATTCGGATGCATCGCCATAGCCAATCCATTGCACCAGTAAAATGAGGTGAATCAAACCCAGCGTTGCCATACCAACAACACCACCAATGATCGCGGCAAACACAAAAAACAGAATGCGATTGCCTACCGGCGACTTTAGCCAATCACGCAAGTTCATCGTTGAGCACTAACGATACTAATCACACCAAGAGGCAAGCAAGCCATCAGCAGAGGTGATGAAGACAGACTCACTTGACATGCCCCATGCTGTGCTCGGTAAAGCGCGCACGCAATGGCGTGATTCGATCAAGACCCAGCAGACCCAACGCCCGCGCATGCGCCGGCAAAGAGGCTTTGCCACGAAAGGTTCTTGCCAGCAAGTCTGTCATGCGAACCACTTGTTTGTGGTCGCTTAAACGCGATTGAGCAAAGGCCTGCAATGCATCTGCATTACCCGGGTCGGCTTGTGTATCGGACAATGAACCCACTAGCTGTTCGACATCACGCATGGCAAGGTTATAACCCTGACCTGCTACCGGATGCAGTAACCGCATGGCATTGCCCAACAAAACCAATCGCTGCGATACCTGCTGAGCGGCTTCAATACGCACCAACGGCACAAACACCCGCTTGCCCACTTGCGTGAATTTACCCAGACGGTGACCAAACGCGGCTTGCAGCGACTGCACGAAGGCAGCGTCGTTCAAGGCTTGCAGCTGATCCTGCATATCAGGGCTAATGCAATAAACAAAACTTGCGCTGTTGTCGGGCCTTGGCAGCAACGCCAGTGGGCCGCTGGGTGTGAATCGCTCGTAGGCAATGTGCTGATGTGGTTGCGAGAGATGAACCACACCCAATACGCCTACCTGATCGTAATCGGTATGTTGAGTACTGATGCCCGCAGCGTCGCGCAATGACGAACTTACACCATCTACAGCGATAACCAACCGGCATGTTAAAGCCTGCTTTTGTCCAGCACGCGAGTAATGAATAAGCGCCTGACTGCTTGCGTATTCAACGCGCTCGACACTGGCGCCATCCAGACACTGCACCGTGCTTGCGTCCAATGCAGGTTGAAACGAATTGATGAAATGCGCGTTGTCCACAACATAACCCAATGCGTTCACTGCATGCTCTTGGCTGTTTATGCGGGTACTGCCGAAGTAGCCTTTGTGACTCACATGCACTTCACGAATGGCGCACGCATCAAGCGAGGCTTGCTCCCATAAACCGGAGGCTGATAACGTAACGACAGATGCATCAGACAACGCGGTGAACCCCCGAGTGCCTGCAACCGCATTACCACGCGCCTCCTTTTCAAGCAATGCAACCGACCAGCCTAACTGCGCAAGCATAATGGCCAGCGGCGTGCCTACCAGGCCACCACCAACGATGGCTATGTCTACCGCGTTTTGTTCACTCACGCCGGGTTCATCAAACTCTCGATTTGCTGCACCGTTTTTGGCACAGCCGATGTGATCACATCGTTACCCTTTTTGGTTACAACAACATCGTCTTCGATTCGGATACCAATGTTTCGGTATTTCTTGGGAATTTTTCGAGAGTTGTTCAAATACAAACCGGGCTCAACCGTGAGAACCATGCCAGGTTCAAGTAAACGAAATTGACCATCGATTTTATATTCACCAACATCGTGAACATCCTGTCCAAGCCAATGACCAGTGGTATGCATGTAGTACGGTTTATAGGCCTCTTCTTTTATCAAACTCGACACCGAACCTTTTAAAATGCCCAATTCGCGCAAACCCTGCGTGAGCACTTTCACGGCTGCGTCGTGAGGATCGTTCCAATGATTGCCCGGCTTCACCGCATCGATTGCCGCCAACTGGGCAGCCAACACAACTTCATACACGGCTTTCTGCTCTTTGGTGAAGCGGCCGTTCACCGGAAACGTCCGAGTGATATCGCCGGCATAGCCTTCGTACTCAGCACCTGAATCAATCAACACCAAATTACCGTCTTGGAGCTGATCACTGTTTTCGGTGTAGTGCAGGATGCAACCATTTTCACCACTTCCAACTATGGGCAAAAATGCATGACAGGCGTTGTTCGATCGATAATGATGAATGAGCGTGGCTTCAAGTTCATACTCATGCATACCCGGTTTGCACGCTTGCATCGCGCGCTTGTGTCCATCGGCACTGATCTTCGCCGCCTTTTTAAGTAAAGCCAGTTCCTGTCGGCTTTTTTGCACACGCATCTCATGCAAATGGTAGTCAAGCGAAATAAACGAATCTGGATCGGCGCCACTGCGTCGACTGGAACGAGCCTGATTTAACCAACCCAGTAACTGAGCATCGAATTGCTGGTCTTTACCTAACGTGTGATAAACGTGTTGTCTGCCTTCCAACAAGCCTGGCAAGATGTCATCGATATCGCCAATAGGAAACGCATCATCGGCACTGAGCGCCGATGGCGCCTGTTCAACGCCAAGGCGGCGACCATGCCAGGTTTCTTTTAGCGGGTCACGCTCGCGGCAGAACATAATGAACTGCCCCGCTTTTCTGCCAGGCACCAACACCATCAAGCTTTCTGGCTCGGTAAACCCACTCAGGTAATAAAAGTTACTGTCCTGACGATAAGCGTATTCGGTATCACGAGAACGAATCGCCTCACGCGCCGCCGGAATAATGGCAATGGCGTTATCACCCATGGCCCGCATTAGCGAGCGTCTGCGACGCTTTAGCTCGGCTGCTAACGTTTTACTGATCATAATCGCTTACTGCTGTCGTTAACTAATGTCATCTACTGATCACAGTCATGGGTTAATGAACTTGATTCTCGGTGGTCGCAGCCGTTACGGGTTGCAACTCTTCGTTGACCAGCAACACGCCAACGCGCACATATTCGATAAGTTCTATCAGGGTTTCCTCATCGGCGCTTTGGCTGTCGTTTGTGACGGTTGAGTCTATTTCATTGAAATCTTTGATAAGTTCGGCGGTGTCTGTTGGCAATTTGCCATTTCCGCGCCCCGCGGTGCCAATGCCGATGCCGTAACAAAAACCTGCACAATAATCGCCTAATGCCCGAGCCTGCTCCGCTGGGGTAACCGTATCGGGAGGGAGCATCAAATTAAAGGTGAGATCGGCATGATTCAAAGATTCCAGAACCTGTGCAAACCAGCCATCCAGAGAACGGATATCCGTCGCCCGTTCGGCTAGCGAGCCGGGTTCAAGCGCCGCCGCATCGAGTAATTCACCCAGCCAGACGCCTTTAGCCACGGTGGATGGATGGGTGCACAATAGCCCGCACAACAGGCCATGCGCCTCCGAAGGGCTAATTGGGACCTCTAATCGGCCCAATAAGGCCAACAGATCGTCAAAATAAGTGTTCGTGGGCACGGTATGACTTGCCTGATAGGTAGGTGTGAAGTATACAATGCAGCTAGTCACAAAGCAGGCCCGAGCATGAGTCAGTCCACAGTCGAAAAAGAGTTCACATTGATGCAATCCAGAGTGCAGGATGTCATTGCCTTGTGTGAGCAATTACGGCAGGAAAACAAGGCGTTGCGTGAGCAACAAAATGAGCTCGTGGAAGAGCGGTCCCGGCTGATCGAAAAGAACGAAATGGCGCGCGCAAAAGTTGAACAAATGATTACCAGGCTTAAAGCGATGGAAACAAGTCAATGAGCACCAAGCAAGCCAGCAATACGACTGAAAGCAAACCGGTAAAGCTGCGTATTCTCGATAAGGAAGTGCAACTGGCCTGCAAGCCCGGCGAGGAAAATGATCTCGCCAAAGCGGCTGCGCATGTTGATAAGTCTATGCGAGAACTGCGTTTACGTAATACGTCATCGAGTGTTGAAAAAATAGCCATTGTAACTGCGATTAATACGGCTAACGCATTGTTGCAATCGCGCTCCGATAAGAGTACCGGGCCGGACATATCAGAAGAGCTTGCCACAATCAATGCAAAACTTGAAGAATTGCTGGCCGAGTAAGCACTGTCGAATTTTACACTGTCACAATTTCGCATTGTAACCCCGTGTTCATAAACACGGTTAATGTGATCGTGCTACTCTGAGTATGTATCTTCTGCGGTGCTTGTTATCTGGCTGGGTATATCCCTTGAGCCTAATTTCACACCCCGGGAACTTTTGGTCGCTGTTGTTGTGCACGTCCGCTACGGCGGAAAGCCTGATACGGTTCCATTCGTTCCCACCTGAACCGATTGGTTCAAGGTAGCACACCGGAAACGGCACTCGTGGTTGATACATAACTAATCATGCAAGATACGCACAAGAACGTTCGAGACTCCCTCCGCAACAATATTCGCAAGCAAAGATGCGCGCTAAATAGCGACGCCTTGCATTTATCAGGTGAAGCATTGTTGACGCATTGCCAAACCTTTTTAGATAAAGCAAATTGTGTTGCCGGCTACAACGCCATGCAAGGTGAAATACCACTGCAGTCTGTATTCAATTACTGCCACACTAAAAAAATTACCACTGTCTTACCTATCATGCGCGATAAAGCACTGCTGTTTGCACCCTTCACCAACCACACTACCTTCAGCAAAAAACAGTACGGCATTCTGGAACCTGACACACCAGAACAGGATTGGCTGACCCCTGAACAACTCGACTTGGTATTGGTACCGTTGGTCGCGTTTGATAATACCTGTAACCGCATTGGCATGGGAGGCGGATTCTACGATCGTAGTTTTGCATTCAGACAAAGCGGGAAAGCACCGCCTACCTTGATAGGCGTAGCGCACGCGTTTCAGGAAGTAGACAATGTGTTTGCACAGGAATGGGATGTGGCACTGGATGGCATAGCAACCGACAAGGGGCTGATACAGGCGAGTACGAACTAACCGAATACAACTAAACTAAAAACACAAACGCACGACCCACGTGCATAGCGCCTACTTTCACGCAACGCATAAAGCCCGATTACGCGTTAGCTTGCTAACTTAAGAACAATTTAACCGCACCGTTATCGGTTTCATTTTCGGCAATAAAATCCAGCTTCTCGACAACCGATTTAATATCTTCGTCAGTAGAATCGAGCACTTGTAAACCTACCAGTACACGCCCATAAGCAGCACCATGATTTCGGTAGTGAAACAGCGATATATTCCAATGCTCACCAACACCAACCAGAAAATCGTACAGTGCACCCGGGCGTTCCGGAAAACGAAATCGATAGATATGCTCACCCGTTAAACCAGCATGCCCACCGATCATGTGACGAACATGCAGTTTCGCCGTATCGTTTTGCGTCATGTCTAACACCGAAAACCCTTGCGATTCCAGCGACTCGATTATGCTACGACGCTCCTGTTCACCTCCGGCCAATTCAACACCTGCAAAAACATGCGCTTGCTCCTGACTGGAATAACGGTAGTTAAACTCAGTAACGCTGCGCTTACCCAGAGCTTCGCAGAAACGTTTGAAGCTGCCCGGTTTTTCCGGAATCGTTACCGCCAGTAGCGCTTCACGGCTTTCGCCGATTTCTGCGCGTTCAGCAATATGCCGTAAGCGGTCGAAGTTTAAATTTGCACCACTGTTAATACCGATAAACGTTTTTCCCGACACCTTGTTATCAGCAATGTAGCGCTTCATTCCAGCCACTGCTAATGCACCAGCAGGCTCGGTTAAGGTACGCGTGTCGTTGAAAATATCTTTTATTGCCGCAGACATTTCATCAACGGTCACCAAAACCACCTCATCCAGGAATTCCTTGCAGACGCGAAAAGTTTCGTCACCGGCGCGCTTGACTGCGACCCCATCGGCAAATAAGCCCACTTGCTTCAGATCGACACACTGGCCAGTTTTCATCGCAGCATCCATGCAGGCGGCATCCACCGGTTCCACACCAATCATGCGCACGTTAGGTCGCAAGTATTTCATGTAGGCTGATACACCGGCAGCTAACCCTCCACCGCCAATCGGGATGAACACCGCATCGATGTGCTCGGGATGCTGTTGGCAAATTTCCACACCGACCGTACCCTGACCTGCGATAGTATCGGGCGCATCGAACGGGTGAATAAACTCGTAGGCCTTTTCATCGGCCAGTTGCAAAGCATGTTCTAACGCAGCGTTAAAATCATCTCCTACCAGTATCGCCTCCGCGCCTAATGCTCTAACGGCGTCAACTTTGATACTTGGTGTGGTTTGGGGCATGACAATGCACGCAGACAAACCCAGATGCCTGGCTGCCAGTGCAACCCCCTGCGCATGATTGCCAGCACTGGCGGCGATCACGCCGTTAATGCGGCCGTTGGTCTGTTGCTGAGTAAGCTGGTAGATGCGATTAAACGCACCGCGGCATTTGAAAGAGAAAATAGATTGTTCATCTTCGCGCTTTAACAATATCTGATTACCAAAACGCTCGGATAAAAGTGGCGCAAGGTGTAACCGCGTCTCACTTGCAACATCGTAAACCCGAGCCGACAGGATGCGTTTGATATACTGTTGATGGAAATCGCTCATAGGTCCACTCTGTTTACTTGGGCAATAGATTGTCTGAACGGCCCAATTTACCCGTTTTACATCAAATCGGGGTAAATTTGAGCGAACCGTTTCAATCCGTATTTCGCAAACTGCCAACTAACACAATCTCAAGGCTCCAGAAGACTCCAATATGCACAAAGGTAAAATAGCGGCGGCACTTGCAGCCGTTGATCTGGTTAAGCCCGACTCGGTTCTCGGTGTCGGTTCAGGCTCCACCGTTGAAGTGTTTATTCAGCAGCTGGCAAAGGCCGGTATCCGGTTGGAAGGCGCTGTTGCAAGCTCCGAGGCAACCGCTGCAGTGCTTACAAAAAATGGATTTGACGTACTTGATCTGAATATGACCGGTTCGCTCGATTTATATATCGATGGGGCTGATGAGGTTAACCCGAACTTGCAACTAATCAAAGGCGGTGGTGGCGCACTCACTCGCGAAAAAATCGTGGCTGCAGCCAGCAACCAATTCGTGTGTATTGTCGATGATTCAAAACTCGTGGATGTACTCGGAGAATTTCCATTACCAGTGGAAGTTATCCCAATGGCTCGCAGTTACGTGGCCAGAGAGATTCTGACACTCGGCGCCGACCCGGAATTTCGCGAAGCACCGCGTACCGACAACGGCAATCAGATACTCGACTGTGTGGGTTTACACATAGACGACCCTATTGAACTTGAGACCATTATCAATAACATTGCTGGTGTGGTAACTGTTGGCTTATTTGCAGAGCGACCTGCCGATCAGTTACTCATCGGATATACCGACGGTCGTGTTGAAGAACGTTCAGCCGAAGGCTAACGAACCAATGCCGGGCGTTTAATTTACCGGCTCGCTGGGCTCAACAAGCGGTAGTCGCATGCGAATGGTTGTGCCCTTACCGGGGCTCACCGCATTCACCGTTCCACCATGCTGTGATACCACTCGCGCCACTAAGGCCAGCCCAAGACCAATACCTTGAAACTTTTTAGCAACCTTTGCGTCGCGTTTGAATCGAGTGAACAGGTCCCCCATCATGGCAGGGTCGATACCGACGCCATCATCACTGACTTTTAATAGCACATGCGTTTCATCGCGCTCGGTAGTTACCTTTACATTGCCTTTCTCGTTAGAGTATTTAATGGCATTACCGATAATATTGGCAACCGCTCGTTCCAGAGAGGCGGCATCGCCATTCATCCAGAGGTCTTCATCGGTTGTATCGATTTCAAACTGAATCTCACGGCTTAGCGCTTGTGGCAATAGCTGATCGAGGGCATTGTCGACTACCGCATTGAATAACACATCTTCAAAGGTATCTGCCGACAACGAATCTGCCCGCGATACATGCAACAGATCATCCATCATGGCTAAACTACGATTAATATTCGACTGTATGCGTGTTGCCACCTCACTGTCGACTTCTGAGTCATTGCTTTCCAGTAAATACAACGCAGAAATAAGCGGCGAGCGCAAATCGTGCGATAAATAATCCACCATTTCCGATCGCGCCCGCTCCGCACTTCGAATCTCGGTAACATCAATCACGGTTGCACAAACCAATCGGTCTGTCAGGCTATCGCCGACCGTGTTGAAGTTTATAACCGATTCACGCTCACCACCGGTGTAGGTTACCTGCCAGGCAGCGGAATCGAGTATGAGTTCATGAATGCGCGTTCGATCAACCTCATCATCATCCATATTGCCAGTGACCTTGGCAATGAAATCAACCAGCAAGACATTGTTCTCTAATGTGGGGATAAGCTTGAACACCAGCTCATTGCCGCGAACCATCTCACCGGCAGCATTCCACACAATTAAACCAGCCGGGCTACCTTCAAGAATGGAATCACTAAAAGCACTCAGGTTGCGTAACCACGCAACTTGATCACTGAGTTTCAGCGTATTTATCTGTAACCGTTCAATAGAGCCGGATAAGGGTGGCGGTTTAGTACGGGATTGCACGCGGGCGAGCGTATCAATGTAAGTCGTTAGCTCATGAGCGACTATGTCATCTTCTATAGCAAGGTGAATTTCGAGCTTGCCCGGGGTCGGGTAGCGTTTTGAATAAACACCTTTGGCCTTTACCCATCGATTCATTGGCGGTGTATCGGTCGGTTTGTTTAGGCTGGTCGCGCTTGAAAATTCTTGTCCTTTCGCACTAAAGCGCCACGCTTGAATGGGGAGGTGTCGCTCGGCGTTATTGAAAAAATCGGCCAGTAAATCATTGTCGCTATTATCCAACTGCGACAAGGGTTCGAGTAATGCCGTTTCCGATTCCAGAAATCGATTCAAGTAATTCAACCGATTCCAGCTCCACAAAATGTAACTGATGAACAACGGTATGCTGGCAGACAATGGCGCATACCAAGTGTTCGCAACCCGATAAAGTACGAAGCTAATCAGAATCGGAAGCATGGCGCCTATTGCTGCTATCAACAAACCCCATTGCGGACGGGCTCTTGAATACACCAGCAACATCAGCGGAAACAGCACGAGCGCAACGAAGATATTCAATCGATGATCGATGCTGGTCTTCAGCCGTCCATCCACCAAAGCGGAATAAATATTGGCATGTATTTCCACACCCGGCACTGGCTGATCAAGCGCCGAAACCGGAGTTGGCACCACATCGCCCAATCCGGTACTGGTGAGGCCGACAAAGACGACCTTCCCTTCCAGCGCATGTTGTGGCGCAGTACCATTAATAATGCTGGTAGCGGGCACATTAGCAATAGTGCCGCGCGGCCCATAAAAGGGAATAAGCACTTCGAAGTCGTGCTCCCAATTATTCGTCAAATTACTGTGCGCTACCCGATTACCAACCAACTCAGATTCCGATGGCTTGTCCAGCAATTCGTAGGCAGACAATGCCAACGATGACCAATGCGGCGTATTAAAACCCGCTTTCAGGAATACCCGACGAACGATTCCGTCGTTGTCGATCGGTAACATGATGTGACCAAGATCATCCGCTTCGCGCATCATGACCGGAAACGGAAACTTCTCTTTTACGCCGATACGCCCCTCGGTTAAGACAGGAATGACAACCGTATCTATTCTGGCGATTGCGTCAGCAAGTGCTTGGTCTTCGTTGGGATCGGCAGAGGGTTCGATAAACAGCATATCGATTACCGCAGCCTTGACTTTGTAATTGGCAAGCTGTCGGAACAGCAACGATTGCAGGTCGCGTGGCCATGGCCAGCGGCCTAATTGGCGTAAGCTTTCGGGATCAATTGCCGCAATGGCAACGTGTTCGGGCGGCGTTTGCTGCGAAAGTCGAACCCAGTTATCGTGCAACAGGTTATCGATTTTCTGAGTTGCCTGACTCCAACCCAAAAACCAGGTTAGAGCCAATAGCAAACAGAAAAACAACGCCATCGACAATAGTGTGATGCCGCGCCTTTTTGGTGCTGGCGAGTTAGCCATAGGCTAATCGTTACTCGTGTGCTCCTCGAGCCGATATCCGTGCTGATAAATCGAGGTTAATTTCCAACGCTCTGATGCAAGGAGTTTTAATTTTTTGCGCAACCGGCTTGCATGCGTATCAACAGTTCGTGTATTAAGTTCCGCCGATGTACCCCAGACAGAGGTGAGCAAGTGCTGGCGCGACAACACACGACCGCGATTTCGAAATAGGAACAGCGCCAACTCGTATTCTTTTTCAGTCAGCTTGATCACTTCATCGTTGAGCTTTACCTGACGATTGGATGTATCAAACGTATAAGGAGGGCACTCGAGCATCTCTGTTTCAGGCTGTGCACGTCTGGCAAGTGCATACAAACGTGCAAGCAACTCGTGTTGTCGAACCGGCTTGGCCAGATAGTCATCGGCACCGGCTTGTAATGCTGTGACAATATCTTCTTCTGCCTGTCGCGCAGTAACAAAAATAATCGGGATATCACTGGTTAGCGTTTTACGAATCCAGTGCAATACTTCCAGACCCGAGCTGCCGGTTTCCAATGTCCAGTCGAGTACAACAACATCGTAGCTGGACTTGCGGAACGCGCGCTGAAAGTCTTCAGCCGTGTTAAAAACACCGCAGTGGTACTCCTTGTTTTCAATCCATCCACTGACTCGAGCTGCCTGTTCGGCATTGTCTTCGAGTAGTGCGATACGTAGCATTTGTCGCTCTGACATAGTGTGTTCAATCCTCCTGTAAGCCTCGAGAAAGAGCCGCACATTTTCTTGACTGGAATGCGTCTATTCTGAGCTCTCACCAGATTTGGTAATTTACGTTATCGCGCTATTTTGCCTTGTTTCCGAGCTTGGGGGTAACAAAATAACCGTTTAGGAGGCTAATAAGCACAGCGCCGGCACATATCCGCGCTTAAAGGTGCTATCAACAAAGCAGATAATATAAAATATCTACATTAATTTCAATAGGTTAGCACCGAACGACAATTTATAGTCGCCGCCGGTGAAATTTT
This sequence comes from uncultured Granulosicoccaceae bacterium, assembly GCA_937922945.1. GTDB lineage: Bacteria > Pseudomonadota > Gammaproteobacteria > Granulosicoccales > Granulosicoccaceae > Granulosicoccus. Next base: position 4,607 of record CAKZUP010000024.1, on the reverse strand, counting down.
TGCCAACTACTACACGCTGACACTCGCTATCGGGTTGAAATAGTGCCGTCCGCCATCAAGGTTACGTATTCGTTCAACCAGCATGGCAATGTCTTCTTTGTCGTCTGCAAGATTTATTTCACTGGCGTTGACGATAAGCAACGCTGAATCTGCATACTCGTGAAAATAGCGCTCATAAACAGAGATAAGTTGTTGCAGATAATGGCTATCAATGGCTTGTTCGTGGCGTAACCCACGACGTTCGATACGTTGTATGAGCTTTTCCAATGGCGCTTGCAAATAAATAACCAAATCGGGCGTCACCACATCTTTGGTCATACGCTCATACAGCCGCGTGTACATCCACCACTCATCTTCGTTCAGCGTAAGTTCGGCGAACAACTTGTCTTTGGCCAGTACAAAATCTGCAACCATCGTATTGGTTGGTCGAGCGACATTCGGGGCATTTAAAACATCAAGCCTCGACAACAGAAAATGCAATTGAGTATGCAATGCAACTGGTCGAGGGTCTTTATAAAATTGTTTTAAATACGGGTTCTCGTTTTCGGTATCGCTAACCAGTTCCGCCTGGAATTCGTCAGCGAGAATACCGGCAAGTGTAGACTTGCCCACCCCAATTGGTCCTTCTACGGCGATAAATTGATGTTTCATAATAATGAGTTTAGTCGGCGTATTCCAAATTGCTGGCATTGCGCTTTAAGCGCAGCCACCGGGCCTTTATCAGGTATAACCAATTCTGAATCAAGCTCAGCAAGCGGAAATAATACAAACGAACGATCTGCAATACCCGGATGTGGAACGGTTAATCTTGGTGATTCAATAACACATTCTGCGTAGAGCAATAAATCCAGATCGAGGGTTCTTGGCCCCCAGCGTTCTCCGTCTCTTGTGCGACCATGCTGCTGCTCAATTAACTGCAACGCATCGAGCAATTCCAACGGCGCCAAACGGGTCTGCAACGACACCACAGCGTTGAGATAATCCGGCTGATCCGCCGGCCCCATCGGAGAGGTTTCGTAAACCGATGAGGCTTGAACCTGGGTGATAGTGGTCAGTGCCTGAAGCGCGTCAACCGCACTTTTTAAATTATCGTATCGGTCTCCCAAATTACAACCCAGCGCCACATAAGCGAGAATGGAATCGTTGGAGGATTCACCGGGCACCTTGGCCACATCATTTACCATTACCTATGCACCAGAAAAGCTGCGTTTTACTGAGGTGTTTGATCGCTATCGCGCTTAGGCTTGCGGGCACTGCGCTGACGACGCCGTCGCTGTTTTTTCTTGGTTTCACTGTCGCGTTTGGGCTCGCCCCATAACCCATGAATCATGGGTTTCTTAGCAACGTAATCGAGTTGTTCACCTTCAGGCAACTCCTGAACATCGGTCCACCATTTCGCCATCGGTTTTAGCTTAGGCTCGATACTTGAACGCAAACAAAGGAAATCGTATGCGGCACGAAAGCGTCTACCCTCAAGTAGCTTGGTCGCACGCTTGCCACGGTATTGCTCCAAACGTGGCTGTAATTGCCAGATTTCTCGCATCGGACCAGAGAATCGTTTGGGGATGCTGATAACGTCACGCTGTACCTGCATAACCGAGTCGGCGGCATCCATTAGCGCATCGGGCACAGATTTACCCTGCGACACATGCTGCTTTGCACGCTCTTCTACATCAGGCCACAGCATAAACGCCAGCAGATAGGCCGGGGTTATAGGCTTACCCTGCCCAACCCGTTTATCGGTATTGGCTAAAGCCGCATTCAACAGCGTGAGCAGTTCTTCAGACGGATTGCTATCGAAACGCTTTGCCAATAACGGGAACAAATACTCCAGCAATTCATGCTCACGAACAGCTGCAAAACTGCGCTCGGCATAACCACCCTGAAACAGTTTCAATACCTCTTCAAACATCCGAGCTGGTGCAGTGTTACCTAACAGGTGCGAGGTTTGCTGCATCGCAGCAAGCGTTGCAGGCTCAATATCGAATTCGAGTTTGGAAGCCAAACGCACAGCACGCAGCACGCGCACCGGGTCTTCTTCACACCGCGTGACCGGATCGCCTATCAAGCGAAAAACACGTGCTTCAATATCATTGAGTCCGCCCACGTAGTCCACCACGCTTCGATCAGCAATGTTGTAGTAAAGGGCGTTCACGCTGAAGTCGCGACGCCGCGCATCTTCCTCGATACTGCCAAACACGTTGTCGCGCACGATACGGCCAGACTCACCTATCTCTCCACCAGCGCCTTTATCATGTGATGCCCGAAACGTGGCTACTTCAATAATATCTCGACCGTACACCACATGCACCAGACGAAAACGTCGACCAATAATGCGGGAATTTCGAAACAACGCTCGCACATCTTCCGGGCTTGCATCGGTTGCCACATCAAAATCTTTCGGCCGCAACCCGACAAGCACATCGCGCACACCACCACCAACCAAATAAGCTGCGTAACCACCTTCATGCAGGCGATTGAGTACTTTCAAGGCGTTTGAACTAATCGATTTGCGTGACACCGGGTGATCGTTGCGCGAAACAATGAGTGCGCTGTGTGTCTCTGCATCGCCACTCATCAATGAACGGGTTTTATCGATGACCGATTTTGATAATCCTGAGATGCGCTTAAGCACGACAGCCTCCATGATTGTGCATATTAATTTTCGCCGGTAGTGGAACCATCATCGCCATCGTCATCCCTGAGTGGCTGATCGTTCTGGTTCTGAAATCGAATAATCTGGCGGCGCTGCTTTTTCGATGGCCGCCCGCTGCCTGCCAGCCCGGCATGCACTTGATAGTCTACGCGTGACATGGCCGATTGGGCTGCACGCGTTGCTTTGCTCTGCTCGGACTCTTCGTATAGCAGCACAGCTTCGGACGCCGGTCGACGCTGATCATTAAGCCCTAATACCGTGACATCAAAGATGTAGGGCGGCTTCTCTATCTGTACCTGATCACCTACTTGTACAGTTCTGGAGGGTTTAATTCGCTGCCCACCCACTTTCACACGGTTCTTGCCGATAGCATCTGCAGCCAGACTTCGGGTTTTGAAAAATCGCGCAGCCCATAGCCATTTGTCGACTCGTAAGCGGTTCAGCGTTTTTGATGATCCTGCAACCATCACGTAAGCCGTCGACAGGGTAATATAGCGACAAATTCAATGCGCGAGTACCAGCATGCAGGTAACGGTTTACAGAAGTTCGGTGAAAGACGGTTTGTATGTGTACCTCGGCGAAGAGATCGCCATAGACAGCCTGCCTGCACCGGTACTGAAGCAACTCGGCGTGCCTGAAAAAGCCCTCGAATTCGATTTAACAGACGATCGCAAACTTCCGAATGCGAATACCGAAGAAGTAATTGATGCTGTGAAAAGCCAGGGGTTTTACGTGCAGATGCCGCGAGATATTGAATCCATTCTGGAACAACTGTCGAAAGAAGGTACATTGCCCAGAAAATCCTAGCCGTATTCAGGATGTTTTCCAGGGAATATAGACTCCGATGCGCAAGGCAGCGCATCGACATAATCATTGGCTGTAATCGGTCTATTTGGGAATAACCGTCTGCAGATTACTTTCCTGAGACGAAAAGTAGGCAGCCAAATCAGCGATTTGCTGATCGGTAAGATTGGCAGCGAAGCCTGACATAATCGCGTTATTCCGCTCACCCGAACGATACGCCTTCAAAGCATGCACCAAATAGCTCTCATACTGACCAGCCAGCTTCGGGTTGGTTGGTATGGTGGAGTTACCATCAGCCCCATGGCATGCGCTGCATACGGCTGATGCCACTTTACCTGCCTCCGGATCACCGCCAGCGACCACCGAACCTGCGAAACTGACACAAACACTTGCACAGAAAAATACTGCAGCCAGGCGTTGGCTTACTGTTGTTGATTGTTTATTCATTAGTTAGCACCCTGACTGGCAAAATACTCAGCAATATCTTCGATGTCTTCATCGGTCAGAAGGTTGGCATTCGCCTGCATCGTGGCATGTAAACGCGTTTTTGAGCGATAAGCCTTTAATGCAGCAATCAGGTATTCCTTGTGCTGCCCACCCAGTCGAGGCACGTGATACGTTGGATACGTGTTCACATAGTGCAACACGCCGTGGCAGCCCAGGCATGTGTAGGCTTTCTTCTTGCCAGCATCGGCATCACCTGAAAAAGCTGACGTGCTGGCAGTAAGCAAAAGACCTGCAACAAGCAGTCCTTGAGCTACTCGTCGAGAGACGCTTCGCGAGGCTTCGCGAGATAATCGCAGGCAGCTGCCGTTCAGCATTTTGCTCATGCGATTGTAGATGCAAAAGTTCATGATTTTCTTGTGCCCGTAAAAAATGTCCGAAATCCGTGGCCAGAGTGACTGGTACGGCACATTCCGACCGGGCTCCAATCGGGCAACGGTCAGAATATCTGATGTCAGTAGTCTAGCTGTTGGGCTCGCGCTATGCCACCCAACCCGCGTAGTTTACCAGCGCAAGACTAACGCTGGTGCAAAGCCATGAACATCTCGTTCATACGTTTGACAAATCCTGCGCCATCATCCAGCTGTCCGCCCTCGGCGAGCATGGCCTGATCGAGTAACAGACGCGACCAGCTGGCAAATTG
>CAKZUP010000023.1 GCA_937922945.1 uncultured Granulosicoccaceae bacterium | reverse complement strand
CTTTATGGCCGTCGTTCCAGTACCACAACCTATCTCTAGTACATTGTGAGTACTATCTAAAAATTGGCGGGTGACGTTGAGTCCGTTTTCATACTCTTGCTCGTCGTCTATTTTACTATCGTTATATTCGCGTGCATATTTATCCCAGAATTGACTGGCTTTAGAAGATTGGATTGTTTGACTCATGTTATATCAACTTTTTCATCAATTATTCAGCTGGTTTATCTACTACCTTAACTACATACCTTTGTATGTCAATACCACTCTAACGCGTGTTTTTTCCGTCTAGCTAATCACCTATACGATGATTTTCAAGCTAGTTGTCCAATAGTTTTTACGCGGCCATCTTCTCTGATCTCGTCGGTTTTCTATTCGAGTTGTCAGGGTTAAGCCAGACGTTTTTGATCCACTGCCAGCAACGAACTGGGGAAAGTCTATGGTATCGATAAGTCATGGGTCAAGCTAATTACAGAAGACCTGTAAGTTCTATCAGAATTTTAATTAGTGTTGCTGGCATATACTATGGCGTCCAAGCTATCCAAAGCACTGATAACCTGTATGAGGGTTTTCCAGCAGCCGGGTACTTTTTCTTCAGCGGACTCGCTCTAATCGCTGCTGCCCTTGATTAAAAAATCATAATACAAAAACAAATTATTAATGTACATCGAATAGCCCGGCATGCATGACGTATGACATTCGCGTTGTTTATTGCAACTTCTTCATTGTTTGACGGGCCAGGTACAACAATATTTTCCGACGAGTTACAGGGCTCAAGCCTACTACTCGTGCCACAGACTACCATCATGTGCCTTTTCGTATTCTGGATAGTTAGAATTCTATACTTTAAAAAGTTGTCGTAATCTACGCTGCCGGGAAATTTGAACTTTCACGATGTAACTTCGGCATCGAATGCATAGCAAATAACATAGATTATTAGAAGTAGCCAAAGCACCTGCGGATTAGCTATCAATTAATGGCTATAACGCCAATACCTTTAGAGCTCTTTTCGCCAATAGCCCTAAGCGCATCTGGTGTTTCGCTTAGCGAATAACTCTTGCTAATAATTGGCGTTAGTGCCCCGTCCTCACAAAGCTTACATAGGTGGACCAGATCGTCCACATTGGACTTCCAGATAAAAACGCTCATGCTTTTCTGGCTGAAAATAGTCGCACAAGTACCCAGAAATAGCGTGGGAAGTATTCTCCCACCAGCTACGGTGTAGGTTCCATTCGGTGCCAACGCGTTTTTCAAATCAGAAATGGATCGATTTCCAACGACGTCCAAAATAAAATCATACTTTTTGTCCAATCGCGTAAAATCCTGCTGCGCATAATCAATCACATGATTTGCTCCCAATTCCTGTAAGAAGGGTAATTTAGAAGCTGTATCTACCGCGGTAATATCAGAATTCAATGCCTTTGCAAATTGTATTGCAAAGGTACCAACGGTTCCACCGGCCCCATTGATCAATATACGTTTGCCAGCTGTCACCTGCCCTTTGTCCCGCACTGCTTGCAGCGCAACGCTTGCTGCTTGCGTGAGTGTTGCCGCATCGGTAAAGGTTATTCCCTTAGGCTTTATTATTAGATCGTTTTCAGAAATGCAGGCAAATTCAGCAAAGCCGCCGCGCTTAAACATTGCGTTACCCAATACTTCATCACCAATTTGAAACTGATTGGCGCGAGCTCCTACGTCAACCACAATGCCCGACATATCCGACCCGAGTATCTGATGTTTTGGTTTAAACAAACCACCAATTCGGGCGTATAAGGGTTTGCCGCATAATCCTTCCCAGTCAGATCCATTTACTGAAGCTGCGCGCACTTGAATGAGTACTTCGTGAGCGCTTGGCTTAGGTACGGCTACTTCTACTTCGCGAAGGACTTCGGGGCCTCCGTATTCTTCGTATACAATCGCTTTCATGGGCGTGCGCGTTGTTTTAGGCCAACCAAACGCACCGGCGTGCGATTGATTGGATTATGCCGCTCAACAAAAGCTGTGCATACATCACGCACAGCTCACTCAACGTAAAGATATCAATTAATCGGACGACTCAGGTTTACTGGCCATAAAACGATTGAATTCTTCTTGATCAGCACGCCGTTTGGCATCATCACGAAACGCTTTAAAATGTTCCGAGCGAGTCTTAATTTCGTGTTTGATTTCATTGATGCGGTCATACTGTGTTTGCTGAAAATCGTTGAAAACAGAGTTCCCGGTTCCTTCACTTAAGCTAAAGGAACCACCGCGAAGTTCTTGCCATTTTTCTTTCATGGCACCCGGCAGATCTTTCGCATTCCGGCCGGACAATATCCAGTACAACACAACCAGCCCCGCAGGCCAGAAGAACACGAATGACAAGACCATAGCCAAGATATTAAAACTGGACCAGTTCGTCCGGTTCGATTTAGTGGTTCGGCAAGGACCCCAAGATCGCTCGCCTGATTGATTGACTGATGTTCCACTCGATGACGACATATTTTCTCCCTCTTGCTCGATTTATTAAAAGCGATGCCCAGAACAGTGATAGGTGCCGACTGGGCGATTCGCTTCGAAAAAACTCTATGTGATCACTGTTCACATTTAATATACAGGGTTTTTACAGAAATTCAAGCAAGTTTGGCAAATAAAGTGAATAATGTTCACATCGAAACAGTCTCTACAGCCATGAAGAAGGATAAACGCAGTTATCACCACGGCGATTTGGCAGAATCACTGCTCGGTGCGGTGGACGAAATCGCCAGTAAATTCGGACTTGAGGCCGTGACCCTGCGGGCCTGCGCCAAACTTGTCGGGGTGTCACCGTCATCTGCGTTCAGGCACTATGCGGACAAACGAGCCCTATTAACCGCATTTGCAGCACGGGCGCTCCGCAAACTGTCGCTGGCAATGGAACATGCGCAAAACAATGCCGAAGAGCATGATGAAAACAGTTTCGCAGCGGTTGGTCTGGCCTATGTCGAATTTGCTCTGGATAATCCAGCCTATTTCCGGGCGATGTGGAATGATGAAACAATCTATGCCAACAGCGAAGATTACGTTGATGCTGCGAACAGTTTGAGTGCCCATCTAAAAGGCGGATTTGCCGACACTATTGAAGACGCCGACCCAAACCGTTTCAGTGCCGAAGAATTGTTGGCATGGTCTTCGGTTCATGGCCTGGCCAGCCTGTTCGTCGACGGCCCTATTGGTAACGACTTATCCAAGGCCAATAAGCTGAAAATGGCCGAAGAAATGATTTCAACCCTTATGCCTGTATTCAAACACGCCTGAAAAATCGCAAAAAAGTCGCTTAAGATCAGGACAGTGAGAGCCGAGCCGCTGGAAAACGCTTGCTCTCTTGCCTGTTCAAAGTAACGCAAGAATACGCGCCTCGCTCTCAAACAGAAATAACACCGCTGAATTGCTATAGTTAATCTTAACGTTTGGGTTAAAACTGCAGGCTATTGCAACACTATGAGCATAGAAACTCCTCAAGATCACCTGTATCTGGGAACCACCCCTGAGCAGGACGAATCGGTGTTTTACGATTCAGCCAACCTCACCACTCATGGTGTCATTGTCGGCATGACGGGCTCAGGCAAAACGGGCTTGGGCGTAGTCATGCTCGAAGAGGCGTTACTCTCTGGCGTGCCCACCCTCATTATCGATCCTAAAGGTGATATGGGTAATCTGCTGCTTTCCTTCCCGCAGTTACTCCCCACCGATTTTATGCCATGGATTAGTGATTCGGAGGCCGGTAACGACCGAGCTCAGGCGGCCGTTGAAAAGGCAGAATTGTGGAAGTCTGGCCTTGCCCGATCTGGCATTGAACCATCGCGCATTCAACGGCTACGCGATTCAGTTGATTTCTCTATATACACACCGGGATCAAAATCCGGCATACCGCTGAACATCATTGGTTCGCTCAATGCGCCGGGCGAAGGCACAGACGAAGAATCGATGCAGGATGAAATTGAAGGCTATGCGTCATCCTTGTTGGCTTTGGTGGGAATTGACTCTGACCCTTTAAGCAGCCGCGAGCATATTCTCATTGCCAATATCATCAATCATTATTGGTCACAAGGTAAGAGCCTCGATTTGGGCATGCTCATTGGCTTGGTACAACAGCCACCCATGCGCAAATTGGGTGTCATCGATCTTGACACGTTCTATCCTGCGTCCGATCGAGTGAAGCTTGCAATGAAGCTCAATGGTTTGGCAGCATCCCCGTCTTTTAGCAGTTGGACCGAAGGTCCAGAGCTTGATATACAACGCATGCTGTTCGGTACCGATGGCAAGCCTCAGTCAGCCGTTGTCTCCCTTTCTCATTTAAGCGATGAAGAAAGACAATTTGTGGTTACGCTTTTATTATCTAAAATGGTCACCTGGATGCGAAAGCAATCCGGCACCTCAGATTTGCGCGCGTTGGTTTACATGGATGAGGTATTCGGCTACGTTCCGCCAGTTGGCTCACCACCATCAAAAAAACCCATCCTCACCATATTGAAACAAGCACGTGCATTTGGTGTCGGGCTGGTGCTCTCTACGCAGAACCCAGTCGATATTGACTACAAAGCGATATCCAATGCAGGTACTTGGATGATCGGCCGTTTACAAACCGATCAGGATAAGCAACGACTTCTTGATGGCATGAGTGCATCTGATGGCTCAGTCGATATTCCGGCTCTGGGAAAAACCATTTCCAACCTCGAAAAACGTCAGTTTGTTTTACATTCCACTAAAGCAGCTGCACCACAGCTATTCAATACCCGTTGGGCTATGTCCTACTTACCGGGCCCGTTAACGCGAGAACAAATCAGTCAGCTGACTACCGACGAACAACGCCAGGCTGGTGTTAATGTCAAGGATAACGTTCGCAGTGGATCGGAAGCTGCGCCTGCGGCACTGGCCGATAACGAAAGTGCGGTAGCCCCTCAAACAGCCGATAACGTGCAGGTCCGTTATCTTGATCCTGGTGTGAATTACTCAGACGAGATCGGTGCATCTGCAACGGGTAAACGCCTGCAAGCTGGGCTCGCAGTTCGGGTAGAGATGCTGTTTGACGACACGAAGGCCAAACTGCGACATGAAGCTGAATGGGAAGCCATTATAACGCCGCTTGACGGACCAATCGATCCGGATGATGCCATTGTGGTTGATTACGATGATCGCGATTTAACATCCAAAGAACCTGACTCTGCAATTTATATATTGCCCGATGCAAAGATAAAAAATAAGACGTACTTCAGCTCTGCTCAAAAAGCGATTAAAGACCATCTTTACAGTAATCAGGAACTGGAGCTATTTTACAATTCAGAACTGAAATTGTATTCGCGCATTGGCGAAACACGCGATGAATTCGAGTCGCGTTGCGAGCAAGCAGCAGATGACGGTGCTGATAAAGACGCTGATAAGTTGCGTAAAGTCCTGGCGAAGAAAATCGATCGGGTGAATGCATCGATAAAAAAGGCTGAGGATAAGTTACGTGAGATTCAGTTCGATGCAATCAGCCGTAAAAAAGACCAGCAAACCAGTGCCGTTATTGATATCGCCGGCGGTGTATTGGGTAGCTTGCTCGGCGGTCGTCGCAGTACTCGATCGATGATAACCAGTGGCGTTCGACGTAGTCAAAGCAAAGGACGCATGGCTCAAAAGGCCGCCGAGCGGTTAAAAACTGCCGAGCATCGCTACAACGATTTACTGGAAGATCGTGATGAACTCGAAATTGAGCTGGGTGACGACTTAAACGACATTCAAGATGAATGGGCTGAAAAAATACATGAAATAGAGTCGGTAACCGTGGGACTCGAAAAAACCGATATTCGAATAGACGATGTAGCGTTAATCTGGATTCCTGTGGATTAGAGTGGTTTAGCAGCAACCACTTGCACCACAACCCATGAAACCACCGGTAATCAGCATAGATTTAGAGCAGTTCTGGAAAGACCCTTACCCAGAACTGGCTCTGATGCGCCAACATCACCCTATATGTTATGTCCCTGAACTCGATGCGGTGTTGCTGACAAAGCGTAACGACATTTTTAAATGCGAGAAAATGGTTGATGTGTTCTCATCGGTGCAACCCAATGGCTTAATGACACAGCTTATGGGTGAGAACATGATGCGAAAAGACGGCGATGAGCACATGCTGGAACGCCGGCAAGCGCAACCGTCTGTATCACCTCGCACTGTGAAAGAAACCTGGGTTAATGAATTCAGGTTCCATACCCTTAACGTTCTTGATGAATTGGAACACCGCTCTGGGTTTGATATTGTTACCGACTTCGCAATGCCTGTATCAGCGCACGCCCTTCGGCATATTACCGGCTTATTGAACTTATCAACACAAGAAATGGATGAAGTATCGCAAGCCATGATTGATGGCGTTGCAAACTACGCAAACAACGCCACAGCCGAACAGCGTTGCAATGAAGCCACAGCACTCATTGATAACGCAATTGACACCATGTTGCCAACCGTCAACGCCACTCCCAATGCATCACTCTTAAGTGTACTGACCCGTGCAAATCAGCCTATGGAAAGTGTTCGTGCCAACATCAAATTGGCTATTAGTGGAGGTCAGAATGAACCACGAGACGCCATTGCCGGAGCGGCCTGGGCATTGCTAAAACATGCCGATCAACGCAGGAAGCTCGCAGAAGGCAAAGCGACCTGGCTTAATGTGTTTGAAGAATATGCTCGTTGGATGTCCCCCATTGGAATGTCGCCACGACGAGTCGCCAAAGCGTTTCAATGGAATTCAATAGACTTTGAACCTGAGAGCAAAGCGTTCTTCATGTTTGGTAGCGCCAACCGAGACGAGGCTATTTTCGAACACGCCGACAGCTTTGATATAACCCGAAATAATTCGAAGAGTGTCAGTTTTGGCGCAGGGCCACATTTTTGTGCAGGAGCTGCGGCATCGAGAAGCCTGATTGCGGATGTGGCGCTACCCATGCTGTTTGAACGATTTCCATCCATGGAACTCACTGACGATGTTGAATTCGGTGGCTGGGCTTTTCGCGGCCCGTTAACGGTACCAGTTCAACACAAGCGTTAACTCTGTTGCGACACCGCAACAGCACCCAACCACCGCATCGCACGCATTCAAATTTCCATATAACAACTATAAAAAGCTGCGGCTTAAATTTGAATTCCAATGTTAGACAGTAACAAGACAAGCGGGAGAAACATCGTCTCCTTATCAAAATTCTCTTTCCACTTATCCCATCGTTGTTCAGCATGTTTAGCATCGCCAGCTAAAACATCGCCTATCAACCCTGCTGACATCAAATAACTCAGCCGGGTTTTACTGTCGGTGTATTTATCGGTATCGAGTAGTTCGGTGCTCACGTTGGATAGTGTTGATGCATCGTTATCCAAGATAGCGCGATAAAGCTTAACCCAGTTCGTCAACATCGAATCTGCATTAGCTCGAGATACGCACTCTGAAGCTTCGATATAATCCCAAAAAGGCGCCTGCTCTGCTTTGGATAAGCTGACCACCGCTCTATCAGCGTATTCAATTAATATATCGATGGCTTTATCAGGACTCTCTCCGCAATTCGAGAAGTGGTACTGTATGAGCGCTGCCACATTATTCAACACAACATCGTTCTCGGATGCTTCACCGTTGGCAGATGAGGTCAACATGTCTCTGATCTTTAATAGATTGGCTTTTTCTTTCAACTGTTTGTTGCGCGGGTCGTGCGTGTAAGCTGAAGTATCGTATACGGTTCTATTCTCCAACAGACT
>CAKZUP010000022.1 GCA_937922945.1 uncultured Granulosicoccaceae bacterium | reverse complement strand
TATTCTCTGGTAGAGATCTTTTCTTTAAAAAACACCGTAGTAATAATCAAAGTAAATATAAATTCTACCTGTCCCACTGATTTAACCAACGCGGGGTTGGTTAGCGTCATACCCGTAAACCAGCCAATAGACCCGAGCGCGCTGGTTAGTCCGACAAAAGTTGCCAGCCCAAAACGCGCAAACATTAAATTCAATTGCCCAGGTTCTTTTACCGAGACATAAATGAGACAGATAAGCGTTTGTACACTGACCATAAAAAACAGTGTCATACCTGCACTGTGCAACGCGTCATTGGATAAACTCAAACTGGCTTCGCGAAGCCAAAGGGATGTAAACGAGAATGCTGTCCCCGATAACGTACCCAATGCAACGTTTTTAAGATCCCAAGGCGTTTTTGACCTTGGCACACTGACAACCAGAATACCAACAAACCCCACCAACACAGCAATCCAACCCAAAAAAGTGAGTGCTGTGCCAAAAACAATCATGCCGAATATAGCCGTTTGAATGGCTTCTGTTTTGGCGAAGCTTGTACCAACCGCAAAGTTTCTAAAACTGAACACTTTTACCAGCAGCACCGTAGCGATAATCTGGGCGATTCCGGCAAGTAACGAGAACACCACGAAACGCTGATTGGACACGGCAGTTATCACCTCAACTACCGTTTGTTCTTTGAACAGAAAAATCAAGTAGAGGGTAGCAAATGGCAACCCGAACAAATACCGAACCAGCGTCACGGTCATGGGTGTTAAGGAGCTTGTTAGCTGCTTTTGCCCAGCCGTTCTAACGGATTGCATAAACGCTGCGAAAACAGAAAATACTATCCAGCTGCTCATTGGCAAGTAACCCTGTTTCGGTCTTGCCAATGTTCACAATAAATCGTCCCGCTGACTTGTATTTGAGTGTGACTATTCAATCTTAAAGCTCTCGAGCAAGCATGCTCAACGCAGCGCCTGCCATTGCAATTGCTGCAACACGATGCACGCGCTTTTGTGCACTGATGCTAGAGAGTATATGCCGGATAGAAACAATACCCAGTATGTAAACCGAACCCACTATTAACAATACAATAATCGCTGTGGGCATAAGCACGGCTGCCCATACACTAACTGTAATGCTATTTAAATCCAGAACCAACGGCAACAGAGCCAGATAAAAAGCAATGGCCTTGGGATTGCCCAGTGTTATGGCAAACCCCGAGACAAAACACATAAACAATGATTTACCTGTGGCACGGGTTGCGTTAATTTCCTGAAATTCAGCCGTCCAGAACTGCCACGCCAAATACAGTAAGTACGCTATAGAAATCCAACGTATAAAATTAAACACGGATTCGAACGTTAGCGCTAACAAACCCAAGCCGAAAACAGCAAACGAAAGAAACACTAAGTCGCCCATGATCAGGCCGACCAACATCGCATAGCCGGCCACACTGCCACCGCTGACGGTACGAGCGACTAATGCGGTAATACCCGGGCCCGGAATTCCTGCCGCCACTCCCAGAGCGATGGCGTAGGCCAACACATCGGTTTCATTAATCATTGACTAGGTTATACCCGTATTCGTGTGTTGGGTGTTTATCAAAATTTGGTAAAGCTCTAACCGGGATATCCCACGTTAGGAAAAAGTTCGTTAAACGCAAAGAATACACTATTAATATTTTGGCGAGGAATACCAGTTATGCACAGCAGTTATATAAGGCGGATATAATCTATGATGAAATACGCGGGACAAACTTAAGTCTGATCTATAATCTCTGCCGGCGATAGTGGCAACACTATCAACCCACGTTATCAACCAACGTCATTAGCCAACTTCAACTGCCAACAATGGGCAACGTAAAATAAACACTGTGCGGGTCATCGGTGTAGTCTGCGAAAGGGCCAGTTTGCACAAAACCCCAAGACTTGTAGAACGCGTGCGCGGCCGCAAAATGTTCGGTTGCGCCCGTCTCCAGGCTTAATCGTTGTAAACCTGTAATTCTTGCTTCTTTAATAATAATATCCAACACGGCATTCGCTACACCTTTGCGCACATGCTCATTCTTGGTACGCATGGATTTAACTTCTCCAACACGCTCCCCATCAATAATGCCCAAATCTTTCAGCGCGCCACAACCCATGAGTTCAGCATCGGACCAGACCGTCCAAAGCTTTAAACTTGGTGACCTGTAATCATTCAAATCAAGTGCATGTACACTTTCAGGCGGCGTTTGCGCTTGCATATGTTTCAGGTGGTGCTCAAGCAATGCCACCACTTCCTGCGACTCTATCGTATCTCTTTTTACCAGCATGCTCTCTAACTCAGTATATTCAACCCATTTTTACTTTAGTATTTATTATGTAATACAGGTTTTTGCTAACGGATTTTCCTCAGCGGGACAGACAGCCACCAACACGACTATTCCTGTAACCTTTGCAACATGATTACACTCGTATTCTTATAGCTCTCGCTTTTTTTACAGCCCATTCTATTAATGATTTTATGCAGCAAAAAGAAGGTTATCTGTTAACAATTTAATGGCCGCAGTTTAATGGCCGCAGTGTTCAGCAATCGTTTCCAGCATTTTCGGCCCAATCCCCTTCACTCCTGTCAGCTTCCCACTTTTAGCTGCTTTACACAGCGACTTCAAGCTACTGATTTTATAATCCTGATAGAGCATACGGGCAGTTTTTGCTCCTAAGCGCTCTATCTGAGTGAGTTCCAGCACACTTTTGGGAGGCGGCTTACCGTATTGATCGTCCTTAAATTTTTTGGTTGTGCCTGTTTTAATGATTTCTGCCAGATACTCCGTTATGACGCCGCCCACACCGGGCAGCTTAGCTAAATCATCGGCTTTTGCCAGCTCATCAATAGATTCCGGCCAACGGGAAATGGTGTGTGATATCTGGGCATAGCGTTTTGCATGCTCCTCCGGATAACCACCGATAATCAGATACTCGCCCAGCTGCTTAACAATGGCCGCAACCTCATCATTCCGCACCCACCTAGTCCGGCCCTTCGCATCGGTGTATTTAATTTTTGCCATAAGAATTCAACTCATTCGGCTCTGCGCTATATTACGTTCTACTCTATATGAGTTCTACGCTATATAATTTACACGCCATCAACTGTTCCAGACAATGACTGCTACAAACAGGATGCATTTTTCAAACAAAAAGCGACTACAGTTTGTAGACACGTACAGCATTCGATCTGAAGATATTGTCTCTGGCGCGCGAAGTAAAATGCTCACACGATCGGTTATACGCCATCCAGAGCTGGTCGTATGTCGCGTATTCTGGCAGTAACAACGCACTATTTCCAGTACCGAACAACAGCCTCTGATCACCGAACAAACTATGAAGTTTTGTAACTACCACCTTCAGGGTTTGCTCAAGCGCAGCTTCGGTTAAACCAGCACCACTCACTTTCAGATGCACGTTACTCCGCGCAGCCAATGTTTTAAGGCGAGCTAAGTAAAGGTGAAAATCGCTGTGGGTATTACGCAGGTTCGCCAATGACAAGTTCATCGCTATGGTGAGATGAGGCCAAGCATCTATCCACGATTCGAGCATGGATATTTGTTCAACCGGACCTGAGAAGTCAAGGCTGCAATTGCGCTCTTGTAGCAAGTTTAAAGACTGATGAATATATGATACGTCATGGCTTGGTGAGCCCGAAGCAGACGCTCTGGATTCCTGCGTACCAAAAACGTGATGCAAACCTGTTAGTTTCTTAACACCGGTTTGATTGACTATTTCGGAGACGCTATAGGAGCTGTGCAGATTGGCTTGCCCAATAATCGCGTTTGGAAAACCATTTAGCCCCGGAGTCTCTGATTGCTTTTGTAGGGACTGTAGTGATTTTTCACCGTCGATCGTGTTATCGACATGCTGTACAGCGACCATTCTTAGAACGTGTACTTGCGTTGCCTCAGCAAGGTATCGCTGAACCGCATTACAACGGTTATCGACCACTGCATGCGAATCAACAATAGGTATCATCGGTAGATGCAAGTATTGTCAGCGTGATTGCTGAATGAGTTAACGTAATAAAAACGGGCATCGACTAAATGGCTCGCACGCTTACTTAAGCAATAAAGGCAGGTTCAAGGGACCCCGAAAACCGAATCCGCTCCAGATTACTTTCTCTGGCTCAGGTAATGTCATATTCGGGAAACGAGCAAACAGTTTGGGTAGCGCAATATCAGCTAGCATGCGACGCGATAAATGGGTTCCCATACAAAAATGAGGACCACTACCAAACGACTGGTGACGGTTTCTTGCTCTGGTTATATCAAATAAATGACCGTTTTCAAATTGCTCTTCATCATGATTCGCCGAAGCTTGAACCGTCATGACCACCTCCCCAGCTTGAATCGCATAGCCTCTAATCTCTGTGTCTTCTTTAACTAACCGGGAGCTGACTTGAATAGGGGCGACCCACCGAACAGCTTCTTCAAGTGCTTGAACCCAATGCTCATCACTCTCCATTACCAGAGCTTTTTGATCAGGATTTGTTAACAGCCCGAAAAGCACCGTCATTAACGCATCCCGCGGTTCATTTATTCCACCTCCAATGGCAATTTTTATATTTGAAACGATATGCTCCATTGCTATTGGTTCTTCAGCACCAACCTGAACGGACAGCGCGTTTGCTCGTCCGGATTCATGACACGTACTAACAGCCTCTTTTATACACGCGTTAATCTCGATATTCGCTTCGTCTGTTCGAGCAAACAGCTCAGGTAGCGCGCCAAAATTCCCAGCACCATCTATCAGTGTTTGCGACCATCGCTGAATGTCTGCATCGGATGCATTCGGAATGCCTAAAACTTCCGCGACGCAGCGCGCCGAAAACGGGCCGGCAAACGCTGAGTAAAAATCAACAATCTCACCTTTGGGCAACCGGTCGATATAATCATCTGCTATTGAGTCAATTCGCTCACTCCAGGATTGCTTGACGTTCTGCGGCGACATTGCGGGCATCATTGCAGAACGCAACCGGTTGTGGTCTTCACCATCTCGGCGCATGAGTGTTTTTGCTTGAAATGCACGCTCCATCGGCGTATTCGGATCATCGGAACTGAACAACTCAGGATTCAGCTTTACAAAACGCGTATCTGCAGCTTTCGTCAATAAAATCCGACGTACTGCGGACACTTTAAGCACTGGCGATTCAGCGCGCAGTCTCTTGTAAATAGCGTAGGGTTTGGCCGTTAGCTGCTCAATGGAGATGGCGTGATCTTCTGGGACCGTTTGTGAGGCTGTCATCAAAATTAGCCGAGTTATTTATAACGTAATACTAGTGTATCAGGCGGCAGAAATCGAAATAATAAGCGCTATAATTCTCACTAAAGTAGCACTATGTCTATACTTTCCCGTCTCAGAGGTGAACTAACTGGCTAGTCTCTGTCTATTACCCAGTAAACATACAGCGATCACTTTTGAGTATTAACAATGCGCCAAACCATAAAATCCATCACATTAGCTATTGTCTCAGTTATCTTTTTCTCTCAGGCGCACGCTGCAAGCGTTGGCGTGGGCATTGGCCGAGCAGCTGAATTTTCGGGCAGCGATGAAAGTCAGTTTGTTCCAATGGCAGCATTTGAATTCGACACACCAATCGGTATTCTTACGAACAATCAGTTGGGAGCAAAGCTTGATCTGATAAAAAGCGGAGCCTTGGATACCGGCCCAATTCTACGAGCAAACCTGGGTCGAAACGATTCAGTCTCTGATGATGTCATCGCTGCGTTGCCTGAAATTGAAGCAACTGCTGAAGCTGGCTGGTTTATAGGCTCTGGTATCAGACTCGAAAGTCTTGGCTTGCAAAGTAACGCTATCATTATCGGTGATATCGCTGTGGTTACGGACATTGGCGATGGCCATGGTGGAACCCACATAAAAAGTTCGATTGGACTCGTTATGCCTGTCGCCGAGAACCTGCGATTTATTCCATCA
>CAKZUP010000021.1 GCA_937922945.1 uncultured Granulosicoccaceae bacterium | reverse complement strand
AGCGGCTTGCAACTGCTCTCCACAATCGCAGCGCAACGAGCCGAATGCATCGCCGGTTAAACATTCTGAATGCAAACGCACCAACGCGTTGGGCTGACTCACATCGCCCATGCTCAGCAAGCTATGCTCGTTGCCTTGCTGGTCACGAAACACGTGTATATCGAACACGCCATGCTCAGTAGGAAGTGAGCTTTTACCTATCAAGCTTACCGTAGGCTGGTTTAGCTCAGCGCTACTGGAAGTTGTAGTGGTTTTGGTACCATCGCTCTCTGTTGCCTCGCGGTATTTGGCAATCGCATCCACACTGGTTACTAGCAGACCATGTGCCCGGGCGAGTTCGCATAGCTCTTCCAAGCGCATCATTTCGCCATCTTCCCGCATGACTTCGCAAATAACGCTTGCAGGTGTCAGCCCTGCCAGTTTGGCAAGATCGACACTTGCTTCGGTTTGTCCGCGACGTTCTAACACACCACCGTCTCGTGCCCGAAGCGGGAATACGTGACCGGGCGAGGCTATGTCATTCGCAGTGGTATTCGGGTCTATAAGTGTCTTTATGGTTTGTGCTCTATCGGGTGCAGAAATACCCGTTGTGACATTCTCAGCGGCTTCTATCGAGAGGGTAAAGGCAGTACCGAACCCGCTTCGGTTTTGATCTTGCGGCACCATCATCGGTATTTTTAATCTATCGAGCATCCTGCTATGCATGGCCAGGCAGACCAGGCCACGGCCATGGGTAATCATGAAATTCACTTTATCGGCCGTGCAAAATTCTGCGGCTATGACAAAGTCGCCCTCGTTTTCGCGATCTTCATCATCGACAACGATAACGATTTCACCGTTTTTTATCGCTTCAATTGCCTGCGGCACTGGTGCAATTTCTATTTTACTCATAGCCATTCTCTGTTAAAAACGCAGCATTCAAATTTGATTCTGCAGTTTGTTTGTGCTCGATAATGCGTTCAACGTACTTACCCAGTACATCGACTTCAATATTCACCAATTCCCCAACCGACTTGCCTGGCATAACTATATGTTGTTGCGTGTAGGCAACCAGGGTAACGTTAAACCAGTCTGCACCGGTTTCCACAACTGTTAAGCTGGTGCCGTCTATGGTGATGTAGCCTTTGGTAACGATGTAGCGCATAAGGTCACTGGGAACCGTAATAGCAACCCAAAGTGCATCGTTGTCTTTGCGAAATGTTTTTATCGTCCCGGTTGCATCCACGTGACCCTGAACGAAATGGCCGCCCATTCGTGTTGAAGGCGTCACTGATCGTTCAAGGTTAACCTTACCGCCCGGGTTTAAGCTATCAAGGTTGGTGCGCTTTCGGGTTTCAGGAGCTAAGCCTGCAGTGAAGCTGGTGGCGCTTAATTCGGTTACGGTTAAACAGACACCGTTAACGGCAATACTGTCGCCCAGTTGGGTGTCTTCAAGAACAGTTTTACACTGCACACGCAGATCAAAACCTGTGCTACTTGGTTGGCACTCGATTATGCTTCCGAGTTCTTCTACTATTCCGGTAAACATTCGTCAGTTCGCTCTGCTAGTGTTGGTTACGTTCATCATGTTTGAGTGTTGCGCGTCTATAGATTGGGCAAGTGCATTACGTTTGCCGTTATTGCTTTACTCATCACAGCCCACCACGGTGCCGCGCACGAACAAATCATCGTCCAGCTGTTCAACGTGCAGGTTGTGTAGTCTGAGTGCTTGAGACAGTTCATCCACACCCACACCTCCGATGCTTGGTGCCGCATGATTACCACCAATGAGCATGGGCGCTATAAAGGCCCACACTTCATTAATAAGCTGGTTGTCTACAAAGCTACCCAGCACGCTGTGGCCACCTTCAATCAATAAACTTTGCACACCACGCTCACCCAATACATTCAGCAGTTGTTTTAGATCGGGTTGGTTTGTACCGGCAGCACAGGGTAGTTCGACTACTTCAACGCCGATTGCCTTGAGTCTTTCTGCGTGTGCGGTGGCCATGGCACTGGTGGTTACCACCAAAGTATTAGCGGGCAATGTGGCATCGAACATGGCGTTATCAAGCGGTACTCTGCCACGGCTATCGAGCACTATGCGTAGTGGGTGCGCAGCGGTTGCGTGCTTGAAGGCCTCAGGGTAACGAACAGTGAGTTGCGGCTGGTCATCTATGGCCGTTTGTGCGCCAATCAGAATGGCATCGACTGCTTGTCGGGCCATATGGCCTTGATTGCGGGCGGCCGTTCCGGTTATCCACTGACTGTTGCCGGAATGCGTGGCCGTTTTTCCATCCAGACTACTGGCAAACTTTGCAATAACAAACGGTGTTTTATGTTTTAGGTAATGAAAGAAGAAACGATTGGCATCACGCGCGCGCTCTTCACATACACCCGCAATAACGTCAACGCCTGCCGCTTCGAGAACCTCGCCACCACCGCTTGCCTGCTGGTTGGTATCGGATGTAGCGAACACTAGCGTTGTAATGCCTGCATCTACTATGGCTTGGGTGCAGGGCGGGGTTCTTCCATGATGCGAGCACGGCTCAAGCGATACATACATGGTTGCACCGATGGTGGATTCTTTTTTCTGTTTCGCGTTCTCAATCGCTGCGACTTCTGCATGCGCAAGCCCAGCCTGCTGATGCCAGCCCTCTGCAATAATGCGATCTTGCTGCACGATAACGGCGCCCACCAGCGGATTCGGGCTGGTGTTCCCGGATGCGCGTAGCGCAAGCTCAATAGCCCGTTGCATGTAAAAATCGTGTGTTGGCACTAACCCAAAACCCCCGTTTCTTCTCTACATTCGTATTCGCACAAATGTCGGGGCAGTTAGTACACAAGGAAGGCGCGCAGTGGTGTTCTAGTGGTTCAAACAACCGTGATTAGAACAACCATGGTGCTGAAGAACTCACGCTAATACATTCGTTAGCAGGTTCCAAGCGCCGTGCGTTGCCGGAAAGCGGGTTTAGTGGGGTGGTGCGATTTGTCGATATCCATTATGCAGATGAAGCCATAAGGACACTAACGCACCAACGTAAACTTGCATTCCAGCCAGAGTGTTCAGGAGCTCTGTTTGACAGATACGACCCAATACTCTGCGGTTCTCTTGCTACAAACTTCTCTCATCCGGACTATGACCGTCGGCTCTGGAATTTGACCAGATCAGCTGCGAATGGTTGATTCGCAGGTCACGGGCTTGACATGCTAAGCATGCCCTACCGTCGGTGGGGAATTGCACCCCGCCCCGAAGCTTGAGTTTGAAAAGTACAGGATTTTCAGATTCTTCGCAACGCCATTGGTGCATCACCAACCTGCACAATTGCAAAGCCGGTCGGTTTTGTTGCGATAGTTCCGGTTTTTGCTGCAAATTGCGCTGTTTTTTATGCGGTGTTTTTTGCCTCAATGGTCAGATTCATTTGCCCCAGTACGCCGTAATCAGCAGTCACAGCGTTACCGGCTTCCAGAAACGGTGCGCCAGTACAGGTACCACAGCTAACGAATTGGCCGGCTTTCAAGCCCGTGGCGTGCATCGCTGGGTGATTCAACAACCAGCAAACGAATTCAACAGGGTTGCCAAACAAGGACATGCCACTGTGACCATCCGCATCGGGCTGGTTGCTGATACTGAGCGTGACCGGGTGAGCCGTTAAATCCAGTTCTTGCCAGTTGTGAAAAGGCTGGCCCACCAACATATGTTGATTTGCGCCGAAGTCTGCAATGGCACGAAAGCCTAACTGCGCAGGCGTATCACTAAACCGCGATGCCACGATTTCAATCCCCGGCGCAACCCAGTCTATGTGGTTTGCCAGTTCACTTGCTGTTATGTCTGTATTCCCACGCTGTACATCGTTTTTTAAGCAGACAACGAATTCAGCTTCAATTCTGGGTTTGTGTTGCATGTAGAGCGCAACAGTCTCATTGGTGTTGTCTGCTTGTGTGCAGCTGCTGCTGTACAGCGGGCCATAAAATGGTTCGGTTAAGCTTAGAATGCCCAGCGTTTCCTGATTGGTTGCACCGATTTTATAGCCAACTACTGTGGCGTCTGTTCCGCCTGTTGCGGTGCAGGCATTCTGGATGGCATAGGCCTGTTCTTGCGTTAAAGGCTCATGCAATGGCGCACAAAACACACCTGTGTTGCGGGCTTGCCAAAGTTCGTGGGCGTAGTCTTCAGGATTTTTCATGGTGGTGATTAATGTGATTGAGTTAGTTATGTTCTGGAATTAGGTTACCAACGTTGCGGTCCAGAGTTCGGAGAAAAGTGGTTTTCGTTTTCCAAGAGTATGTCTTCAATGTTGTAGAGACAGTGTATGAAGGTAACAAAATCTTCGGTTAATAGTCCTACCCGAACATGCTTTACTTATATTGAGCATATCACCAAGCATTGAGTGTTTAACGGTTGGAGCTTCTTCGTCACACGCAAGGTAATGGTATTTGAACAGATCAATAGTTAAGTGCAGCTCGTGGTCCCAGTTAGGAGAGTCCTTAAACAATGATTTGAAACGAACGGTACGGAAGGTTAATCCTACGAGCACATTTTATTTGGGCTCAGAAAATAATTTGATTTTTTTTGAACAAATAAATTTTGTTGATTCAGTTAGATACGTTGTTTTAGGAACAATAGTGCCTATTATTGGAATACCCTCCTATTGACAAAATTTCACTACGGGATAATTATCCCTCCATGGATATGAAAAACAAAAACGCTTTAGCAGGGATGGCAGCGTCAGTTCTACGACCGCTCATAAAGGTGCTTATCAGCCATAACTTCTCCCACGCGAATCTAACCGAGTTAGTTAGAAAAACCTACGTGGAGGTCGCCTACGATGCGTTTTCCACACCGTCAAATAGTCAGTCCAAAGCAAAGATGACCTATTCCCGTGCGGCTGTACTAACGGGATTGAGTCGTAAGGAAGTGGTGCGTTTGAAAAGGCTTATTGAACGAGAGCAATGGTTGGATAACGATCAACACCAATTGGCCATTCGGGTTGCTCGTGGCTGGGCCAGTGATAAGAGTTTCCAGGATGTAAACGGCGAGCCAAAGGTTTTAACACTTGCACCGGGTGATGCATCGTTCGCCTCACTTGTTAAAAAATACACCGGCGGGAATGTGCATGCAGGTGTGTTGGAGCAGCTAAATAAACTCGGAATTACGTCACAATCGGATTTAGAAACTGTGACGCTCGTCAACAAAGGGTTGGTCACTTTGCAGGATGAGCTGGAAAAAATAAAAGTTATATCGGTTTGTGTATCCGACCTATTCAGTACAGCAGAAATAAATCTGCATGCTTCAGATGCAGATATTCGTTTTCAACGACAACTCGTCTATAGTGGCATAGAGGAGTCGTTGGCTAGACAGCTTCATGCTGCTGGCAGCGAAAAGGCCATGGCCTTATTTAACACGCTGAATAATTTTCTAATACCCGGTCGGGATCAACTCAGATCTGATCATAGAAGTCCGAGTAAACGTGTTGGGCTAGGCATCTACTATTTTGAAGACGCTAAGCAAGTTAAAAGTGTCAAGATGACGAGTGAAGAGCATGCGTAACGCGTTGAAATTAAATCTGCTGGTTCTGTTGTTGTTAAGTCTGATTATGATTGGATGTTCAGACCCTGACGATGACGAAGGCATTATTGGAACAGGGTTAATCCTGAATGGAACGGTTACTGAGATAGGACAGCTCGCCTCCAATAGGCTGCAAATAAAATCCAGCACCGGTGAACTCAGTACAGCATTGATAGACGATACCGGCAGATACCAATCTGATGCAGTAATTGGTGCGCCGCCATATCTGCTGCGGGTAGATCTTGGCAACGATGCTTACCGCTATGGTATTGCGTTCGACGATGAACGGGCGAATCTTCACAGTTATACCGACGTTATTCTTAGAAATTGGTTTAACAATGACAATGGAGATATCGATCTTTCATTCGATGCAGCGGCAATAGCAACACCATTGCCCTCAAGAGCACAGTTCAACACTAACGCCGCTGAATTTTTTGATCTCGCCCGTCTTGTATTGGAGGAATACGGGATAACTGGATCGGAACTGTTAACTGCAGATTATGATTCCACCAATTCGCTAACGAGTAATGGGGCTGCGAGTAACGGGGCTGCAAGTAATGGGGCTACAAGTATTGATCAATACTTGAAATTAAACCCAATGCTAATTCAGGAAGATAAAATTTCCCTGGTTATTACCGACCCCAAAACCAACAAGCAAAGTTCCACGCGATCAGATTTCTCAGTTTTCGAGCTGGCGACATCTCCTGATACACAAATACCTGAAACGCCACAATCGGTGCGGGCATTGCCCAGTGCCAGCAATGAAATAGTGGTTGTGTGGGAACCGTCCAGTGATAATCGGGGTGTCATTGGCTATGACATCTATCGTGACGGTAGTCCAATAGCAACCACTCCGTATCCGGTTTATCTGGATAACGACACGGCCCTGATAGCCAACACGGTTTATTCCTATCAGGTCGTGGCAATAGACAGTAGCGATAATCCATCAGCCATATCCCAGGTAGCTACGGGTACTACTCTGGCAGAACCGGATACCACAGAGCCGCCTATGCCGGTTCAATTAACCGTTACCCCATTCCTAGGACGTATGGAACTTCTGTGGGGGCAGACGAATATCGGAGATGTGGTTAGCTTCGACATCTATCGTGGTCGTGGTGATAATGAGCCTGAGTATTTCAAATCAGTGATCAGTACGATAATGACCGATGTATCTGTGTTCAGTGGTATCCAGTACTGCTACCAAGTAGTGGCTGTGGATGCCAGCGGAAACGAATCCGATCGCAGCAGTGAGAATTGCCAAACTGCTGAGGGGCTGGAGGTTAAAAGTGCGAACACCAGTGTTGTGTCCACCGTGCCTCCATTTGCCGGTTTAACCATTCCTGACGTTGTATCAATCGAGTGCGTCAACCAATGGGAGCAGTACACTGTCACAGCTGCAATGCAAGTGGGGGCTGGTTGTTATGTTGTGAACGAGAATATTGTAGTGGAGTCTGGAGGAGGCTTGAATCTATCGCCGGGCGTTGTACTGAAATTTTCGGCGGGAACACAGTTGCTGGTTAAAAAAGGTGGGTCTCTATCCGCTGTTGGTGTGCCGGAGAATCCTGTGCTATTCACAGCGCTCGACCCCACACCGGGTTTCTGGAGTGGTGTTGTTTACGAGGCGTCTAACAGCTCGAAGAATCAGCTAGTAAATGCTGTGGTTGAGTATGCAGGTGGTGGTATTAATCAAGCGGCTGTTGCAGTGTTGGCGCGCCCGAATGAGATATCCCGACTGGAATTATCAGGCAGTGTTATTCGTGATTGCGTTGGCAGCGGTGTGCTCGCTGCTCATGGTTTTGCTAAGTTGGTCAAATTAGATGGCTCGGTTATAACTGCCTGCGACGCACCGTTGGTGATATCAACTGCAACGCTTAATGGGGTGACACAGAGAAACGACTTTACCGGCAATCGTGATAATTGGATTGATATTGGAGATGCGTTTATAAACGAAGATTTGCAGCTCATCGATTTTGGCGTTCCTTATGTGGCTAGCGGAGTTCGCGTTGAGTCAGCCAGTTTAACCATTTTAGCCGGTGTGGAAATGCAGTTTCGTAGATCGGCCGATTTATCGGTAGGAGATGGTGGGGCATTAGTAGCTGAGGGCAGTGTCGATAGGCGGATACGTTTGACAGGCACAACACAAACCGCAGGGCATTGGGCTGGTGTGAATGTTCTGGGTAGCGTAGCAATGGAGTTTGTTGATATTGAGTATACAGGCGCCGACCATAGTTCGGGAACGGAAAAGGGCGGCTTAGTGCTATACAGCTCCGCATCCGGTCAAGTGCAGGATATCGAATTGGCTGATTCGAGTTCTTATGCAATCAATGTAATTAATAGTCTGAGCGCTGGCTTTAGAATCGGGGGCATAACACTACAGAGAACAGCAAAGGCATTACGGTTGCCTCTGTCATCTGCTGGCGTATTTGGTGAGGGGGCGATACTTTCTGATGATCCGTCGCACCTAGTGGAAATGTATCATAGTGCCCCAGGTGGCGTGATGTCAGGCGATGTGAACGTGAAAGATGTTGGCATTCCTTTCTACCTAGTGAATTCGTTGGAGTGGAAGTCTGGCTCATTTCGTGTGTCGCCCCACGTAACAATCTATGTCAAAAATGATGTGAAGATCCTCATTCGCGCGACAACCTTTATTGATTTTGCCGGTACGGAAGACATGCCGATTAGTATACTCGGACAATCAAAAATCGCTGGTTCTTGGGCAGGCATTGAAGTGGATAGTAACAGTTCCCTCAACAGGATTGAGCACACTACCATTGCTTATGCAGGCGGAGGAGAGGGAGTTTCAGCGGCAGTTCGATTAATTTGTACTCCATCTGGCAGCCTCTCCATAAGCAACTCAAACATATTAGAAAGTGCCGGATGGGGCGTTATTTCAAATGACAACCCGGGCTGCAATCTAGACCTAGGCGAGAATTTGATTTTCGCTGGAAATCGATTGGGCGACATCGGCCTCGAGAACTAAGAAGGGAGTCTTAGTGTAGGAATGGCAACAGGGGATAACTGCAATGGATTGCAGGTGTTGCTAGTAGTGTGTGGCGGGAAGGTAAAGGATTGCCTTCTCGCTACATTTTTAAGGAATTTCTATTATTTTAAGTTCGAACCCCCATTGAGTTTTTAGCTCAATGGCTGCCCGCTTAAGTTGTTCGATATGGGAAGCTGTGGCCATACCGGCTTGAACAACGACATCTAGCACCACATTTTTAACATCGTCAGCAGTGATAATCGTGGTTGACCCATCTGAAGATGCAATTAAAGAATGTGCATTTTGCAAGTTCGCAATAAGTCTTTTTTTAATCTCCTTGGCATCATCGATAATTTGTTTATAAAGTGCATCACCTTTACTATCCTTGGCGAATGACTCAGCAGTCAGATCTCTGGTTTTTACGACTCGAACCAATCCGTTTGCGTAAAAATCCACGATAGGGAAAACAGACACCGTTGTGTTGTAGGAGCCATAGAAGTCGGATGTTTCCAGCGCCGATTCTATTCTTAACCCGCGCCGTGTATGTAAGTAGTCGTCGAAGAAACTGCCACAGTTCTCTGGTCTTATATCGATTTGAAGAGCATCACCGATAAGGCTTGGTGTGTTAAACGCACTTGACGCATCGCTGCCCTGAATCTCGCATAAAGTCTCCTGATCAGTTCCCATATCGGCACACAGTCTGGTGTGGTCTGATTCTGCTCGCGGTAAATTCTGTAATTGATCTGCGCTACTGGGCGTGGTGCTTAGCCATAGTGATGCGGCCAGAAAATGATGTAAATACCTTCTCGACATCCTAACTTCCTTATTAGAGGTTCGAGCGACAACAATACACTTGTTGGGTTTACGCTGACAATCCATTTACGGCAATCCTAGGGTTTTTATATAGCTAAATATAGGGTTTTTTCTGTATTGCTTGTAGAGGGCCATTGATACTGTAGTTGCACGTCAAAAAATCGCAACAGGTGATATGCGTGCCCAGCTCTAAGCGAATACGAAATACGACCCTATTCACTCTGCTTGCTTGTATTTCCTCGTTATTTATGGAGGTTCAAGCCAACGTTCCGCAGGAGTCTAGCGCTCTGGAAACTCATGTGGAACAACAAACCGTTACGGGCGTTTTGCGCAACTACTCAACTAACAAACCAGATGTATACGCAGAGTCTTGGGTCGTTCTTTCATCCCAGGGCATGCGAATTACCGATGAAATAACACAATCAGAAATTATTAAAAATTTTGCAGAAGAGCGTGTGTGGCTGCAAGACCGAAAAAGCAAGCTGCGTCACGAAGTCGATGTTGTCGAGTTTAATGAGCTATTTCCGGAGCTCACCCATTATCTCGTGGGTCGAGAAACAAAATCGAATGTGCTCGGTTCACAACCGTGTTCCGATTGGGCTTCCAAATTAAATGGTGAGCGCGTTTGGCGCGGCATGGTTGTTCAGGATTGGAGCTGTACGGAAGAGTCTGGTGTGCTGATTAACACGCAGTATTTCAGTGAACCATTGGGGATGGTGGTGCGTGTACAACATCCTGACTCAATGGTGGAAGAGCTTCGAAATATCGCAACGCGAGAGAACCAGGCAAAAGATTACCAGCCAGACGCTGGCTTTAAAAGCGTGAGTTATCTCGAGTTTGCGAATATTAAAAAGACGCTGGATTCGTTCAAGGACTAAATCCGGTTATCGATTTGGATGCAGCTATTGAATGATGCTGCAACAATAAATTTGCAAGACAGGCAATAAAAAAACTGTCGCGTTCGGTCTGATATGTTGTGCGATGTCTTGATAGCAGATCGGTTTTTATAGTAGGTATTTTTGACATTGTTTAAGGAGAGAAGTACATGAGTTCAGTAAATAAAGCAGCAGCCGGCACTGCGAAAAGACGTATTACAGGCCAGGGCATGACGGAATACATTATTGTAGTAGCACTAATAGCGATTGGTGCTGTTGCGGCTGTCAGTGTTTTTGGTCAAGCGGTACAAGCCCAGTTCGCCAACTTGACTGGTGGTCTGATGGGTGTCCCAGCTAATCAAGTTGTGACACCTGCAGCGGCAACGAAGAAAACGTTAGTTGACTTCGATAACTAAGCTGTAAACAAGAAAATCCGGCTAGTTAAACTAGCCGGTATTTTCGGTTAACAAATCGGGCACTCATTATGAAAATCAAACGAATAAAAAAACAACTCGGACAAGCGTTCCCCGTTGGTATTGCTTTGTTCTTTGTATTGGGTGTCGGTTCGTTTGTCCTGTTCAATACAGGGCAAACAGTTTCGGAAAAAACGCGTGTAGTAAACACTGCCGATTCAGCTGCATACAGCGGATTGCTTTGGCAAGCGCGTGCAATGAATTTCACTGCCTACACGAATCGGGCAATGGTTGCCAACCAAGTGGCCATGGCACAAGCCGTTAGTATTCATTCCTGGGCGGCCTACATAAAACTGACTGGCAGTAATCTCGATGCCGTTCTTGGGAAAATTCCGTTTGTTGGGGTTGTCACAGGCATTGTTAAAGCGGTTTCCTCCATGTTGGAACTGTTTCTATCGCCCATATCGGAAGCCATGTTGCAGGTTATTAATGGTATAAATTCGGGCATCACCATCGCGCAAGAGGGAATGTATCTGTCTACATTTGCAGCTACCCCAGATGTGGTTAATACAGTTGTAAAAAGTAACGATATTCGAAATCAGGATTTTAAGTGGGAAACAGCGTTTTCCATGATGAACACAGGTTTAAATCTGAATGGTTGGAGCAACCTGACAAAACAATATGATAAAGGCGATATCAACGAAATATTCGAACGTGCGCACATGGTTGATATGTCTTTGGATAAATTCAGTAAAGAGAGAAAGTGGGAGTTCTTTGGTTTTTTTATTCCGGTAACGCCAATTAACTGGGTACGAATTGAAAAAGTGGGTACAACGAAATCATTGGGCCTAACACCAGGAGATGATTGGGAGTTACATGCCAACGATGCCATTTCGTTACGCATGAAACGTTACACATGGCGAGGTAAAAAGTATTCCGATATTCCCATTGCAGGTGCCTCATCAGTAGCGAATACCGATGATAGTTGGGACACAATAATGCCTAACGAAGTGGAATTTCATGGCAACCGGCACAAAATAGCCAAAAAACGGGTAAGAGCTCAAAGCAGCTTTATCGCCACCCACGACGGACGCCAGATGGATGGATACGATGGTATGCATGCTTACCGCTCACTAACAACCGAGTGGCGCAGAGGTACAGAGCCACCCAAACTAAAGCTCCGCATTGAGGTCACCTTAGATCCCAAGAACATTCATAGCGCTGCCGACATGAGAGCGCACGAAAGATTCACAACTGATATTGATACGCCTGGCGATGTCATCACATCGGTGAGTGCTGCAGAGTTGTTTTTTGAGCGTCCCTGTTTGAACGACTCGTGTGGAAATACCGAAGAGTACGCAGACAGTTACAGCCCCTATTGGGATGTAAAACTTGCTGAAAATAGTAATTCAGCCCGTTTGGCCGCCTACGCACTGCATGGCGATACCTTAACAGACGACACCCACTTCACTCGATCAAATATAACTGACTTAGCCGATTTTGATAGCAGCCCTGCAACACCAGTAGATGATTACGAAGCGCAAGCAGAAGGCGTTGATAGTACATTGGCGAGCATGGAAGCAAGGCTTGCATCGCTTGAGGAGAATAGCCCTGAATTTAACGCTTATAAAACACGTTTGGATAACATAAAAAGCAATATCAACCTGGAAGTGGGCGACATCGTTGACAACTTCGTATTCGACGATATCAGTGAAGACGATTTAATTCAACAGCTGGCAAAAGCCGCTGATTTTGATTTTAATGTTACTGAGTTCGAA
>CAKZUP010000020.1 GCA_937922945.1 uncultured Granulosicoccaceae bacterium | reverse complement strand
CCCGCCCATTGCAAAGCTAATTTTTTCGATCGATTAATATCCACGTTTGAGTTAGACAGTACAGGCAGAATTGCCCGACCCACTGCCGTTGCTCCCAGCCCCAGCAACAGTGCTAATAATTTGTTAGCGTAATTAAGCGTTGCAATAGCACCCTCACCCAATCCAGATGCAATAAGCTGCTCCACCGGAGCGGTAAAGCTCATGACAATATTTGCCATCACCATAATACCGATGGCTGCCTTGAAGCCCTGCCATGCAGGCGAATCAAATTTAAACTGTGGAATCACGGCATTCGATGAACGTCGCAATAACCAAAGAAGTGCAAAGACATGCAGCAACACACCAACCAAGCTGCCAAGAATCAACGGTGTGTGTTGCCCTCCCATAGGCCAAAACACAACGAACAAGAGCACTATTATTGCGGGAATGCCCTCATATAAAGTGTTCGAGTGATGTTCCAGAGCGAGTAGCTGAGCACTGAACATGGCGATAAGCAAGCCGGCTCCGAGCAACGGGGCTAGCCCTTTAGCAAACAGGGCGAGTGAGGCGACATCATCCGCACTCTGATCTGGGTAAACCAGAGCGAGTAATCGGGGCAAAAACAAAAAAGCCAGAATTGAAAGTGCGATGGAAATCACACAAATTACCGCGCTCAGTTGAGCATGAAATTTTAACTTTTGATCGAGCGGTAGCCTTCTGCTAAGTGGAACCAATACAGATACTGCAACGCTGGTCCACACACCAGGCAACAAAAGCACAAATGTGCTCACTAGCACATAATGATCAACCAGTTCTGAGACGCCAAAGCGTCGTGCAATTGCTACCTCTCTCGCTGCGCCGGCAAATTTCGCCACAGCTACAAAGAAACCAACGGTCAGCATATTTCTGGCAATATGGATATGCGTTTTATCGATACGCTTGAGTCGGTCGGTCAGCATTGCGTTTGAAAGTAGTAGCGAAGATCGGAACTAGGATGGTCGAGTCTCAAGTAATTGATAATAGTACTGCAAAGCGCAATCTGGAACCTGAATAAAGCAAACAAAACGGTAAAATTCACACCATCACACATGAAAGCCAAGCTAATCTCATTATTCTTTCTACTGCTGCTCCTGCACGGGTGTGGGGGTTCTAACTCCAGCTCTCAATCTGGTAATGTAGCATCGCCTAACGTCCCAGACCACGACGCTAATTCGGATGAGGTTCTTGCTGATGCCGAAACTATTGCTCCAGAAGAAGCCGACGTTGGCGCGGCAATCACAGACTCCATAGCGACTTCGGAAAACACAGAAAACTCAGAAAACTCAGAAAACTCAGTAGACACCGACAGCACTGAATCGCAAACAAATCCAGACAATCTGGAAAACATCAGTACTGAAAATACGGCTGCCCCGACCGATGACGAACAAGAGCCCCCGACAACTGCCAACTCCGAAAGTGCTATTGAAAACGAAACGGTTAACAATCCACCGCCGGCCCCAGTACCGTTAAACGAAATAGAAAAAGCGATCCTAGCTGCTCCAAACCTCAACGCTCGTTTTCCGTCTAAAATAGATCATTTCAATTTTAAAGATGATGCACCTGGTACATCAGTGCCCAATGTAGATACACCAATAAATAATTCCCCGTTTAACAACAATCTGCAGCGCATCTCGTCTGCGGATAAATTCTCTATTGGGGATACGATACCGACTCACCAGTACTCCAAGCGTCAGGCATGGAACAGCAATGAGTCACTCATCGCTGTCGGCGCTAAAGTGCTTCGAACTAGCGACTTTAAAATCGTTGTGGAAGGCATTGCCCTTTCATCAGCCCGAAACTGGTCACACAAGCGACCAGAAATCATGTTTGGATTCAAATTCAATGACAACATCCTGAATGAGTTCGGCGAATACAACGTCGCTAAAGACCAATTCGAACTCATAAAACGCTTTGACAACTTCAAACATTGCACCATTGGAATGGGCGAAGGCAGTATCAGTAACGACGATCGATTTGTCGTTTTTACGTGCTTTAACAATGACAATCGCTTATCACTTATCAGCTTTGACATCGAGAAACGCACTATCCTGGGAAGCATAGTGCCTGAGCATGAAGTGAATTGGGCCGGTATCTCACAGTCCGGTAACTATATCCTCGCCCATGAAGAAGTGTCCGAAACTGATCGCAAGCTGGTTCGTTATAACAGGGATTTTTCGGAGCGCTATCTTATAACAACAAAAGTTCATCATGGCGACCTTGGTATTGATCAATATGGCGACGATGTTATTGTTATGATTGGTCCAACACGCTTCAGCTACATACGACTGAAAGACAAACACAAAGTTTCCTACCCGATTACTGATTCAGCTAACCCGACAGGTTTCGGCCACGTTTCATGCAGGAACACCAAACGACCAGGGTGGTGTTACGTATCCACATACCATCAAGCACGCCTGGCTACCATAAAGCTTGATTACAACGGTAACTCAACACTGAAGGCCGATGAAGATGGCGAATATTCTTTTGAGGGCGTCAGAGTTGTTGAGGCTTGGGGAATACACCGGTCTACCTCCTCGAACTACCATAAGACACCAAGGGCAAGTGCAAGTCCATCTGGAAATGCAATGGTATTTAGTTCTGACTGGTATGGTTCGACAGGTGCAAATGCCTACGTGATACGCTTGCCATCCGACTCCCAATAATTATAAAGGCACACGACTTCGGTTGTGTCACCCAAAACGGCTGACTACGCTGTTACTGCAATCCCTTGATGAATAACTTGGACTCAACTTGTACTCAATATAGATCTGATGTCTTATCTCTTTTTAGGTGAGACGTTATTGAACAGATACTTTCGCAGTACAGTACATAACGGGAGAAAAGATACGCGATTTTGGCAAACTAACGAATCTCTCTTCAAACATACCAATAAGTTTGGTCACTCTATTCAACCAGGTGTAAATAAGCTTATTAATTTTCGATGAATCTTCATTAATGCACGCAGACAAGACACCAAAGTCATTCGATGCAATGTAACCAAATTCATCGAGCTCCAAACCTGCATCAAGGTGCCCTGCTTTTAGGCTGTTTAGATCGTGGGGATTATGCAAATCGTAGACCGGCTTATTAAGCATTTTTACCAGAAATCCATTTAAGCCAGCAAGATTAGGAATTTCCGATAACACCTTACCGCCTGGTTTTACAAAATCAGAAAGTGCTTGCAGGGTCACTGGCAAGTTGTCGAAGTGTTCAACAACACCAATTGAATAGATCAGATCAAATGAGCCGAGCATGTCTTCTGGGGGTGAAAACATGTCCGCACAGACTACCTCAACGTTCGCACCTTCTTGCTCAGCTCTGGCCTCCAGTTCGATACAACCAAGTTGAGAGTAATCAAGTCCTACAAATGTGCTTGTGGGGTGTTTTTTCGACAAAAATGGAAGCCACTGCGAATCACCTGCGCCAATTTCGAGCACGCGCTTATTATCCAGACCCGCACTTAAGAGCGCGTTATACAGCCCCTTATTTTTCAGGTTTCGGAAACCCGTCACTTCAAGAGGGTGTTTGTCTTTGGGCAGATACTTGGCGTCCCAATATTCTTTTTCTGTATACCGACTGATTTCCATTGAAAATAATCTCTGCCACATGCGCACATTACGCTAACCCATTATTTTCTCAGAAATTTCGTTATTTAGTCAATGGTATTAAGACCAGCAGCGA
>CAKZUP010000019.1 GCA_937922945.1 uncultured Granulosicoccaceae bacterium | reverse complement strand
TGACAGGATTCTCAACTGTGCGTCGGCTGGTAGGCCACCGGCAACCGGAAACACAAGCGTAGCAGTTCCACCGGGTGTCACGTTGTGGATTTCGATATCGAAAACTTCACCGGTAAACCGCTGTTCGGGAAAACCGTTTTCATGCAGATAGCCTGCAGTTGTACTTAATGCTTCATGATCAGCTGATTCGATTGTTGGTGAATCATTACCTGCCGCCAGCGCCTTCGCACCGGGAATCAGCTCGGAGCCTGGCGTTGTGCTGATGTGGCCTTGTTCGTCACCCAATGAAAGCAACCAGTCGTCGTTGTTGCTTTCAGCAGGATCAGTATTGTCTTGCGTATCTGCGCTCTGTTCCTGTTCTGGCTCATCTGTTTCAACGGCTGATCTGACGACAATGCTAACTTGCGCGATTCCAGTAAGCTGCCCGACACCATCGTCAGTGACTTTCAATACGGCCTGATAGGTTCCGGTATCCAGTTTACTCGCGTCGATTTTTACACCAGTCAAAGTGTCATCGTCGCGCATCGCATCGAGTAGTTGCGCATCACTGGCGCTCCAGTCGAACGTGTGTGAATCATTCGGATTGCTGTCGCTAACGGTTGTGCGCAATTCAACGCTGTTGGATTGGGTGTCTACGGTGTCGACCGGCATATCATTCACGTACAAAGCAAGCGATACCTGCGGGGCGATGTTGGCTTCGCGCACCGTTATCGTGTGTCTGTCACTGTGTGCTATTCGTGCGTTCTCGGGCTCGCCAATAACGAATACAATCGTATCGTCGCCTTCGTACAGTGAATCGGCGTGTATGTTTATATCAACCGTTGCGCTTTGTCCTGCACTGATTTCAAGTGTGCCAGCGTTGGCTGAAAAATCGTCACTGCTCGCGCTACCTTCAAAATGATAGGGAATGCGCACGGGATAGGTGGCGGCAATTCCGTTCATTGTCAGGTTCAGCTGTACGCTCGTGCCTTCACCGACAAACGAGGGTCCGCTGATGAATATTTGCGGTTCTATAATCAGTTGTTGTATGGCTACCGCCTCGTTGCCAGCCGAATCACTTACCTGCCAGCGAATGGTGTGTCGACCTGATGGGTAAGGACCAGCAGGCGAGGGTGTTGCGATAAGCTGGCCATCACGCGCATCGCCTGCTAGTGCAAGACCCAGGTCAACACTTGTCAGCGCTCCGCTTGCGCCAACGGTTAGATCGGCAGGGGCAGTCACCCAAGGGTCGACGTCATCCTCGTTCAATATCGTGCCGCTTAGGTATTCCGTGATATTGCTTATGCCGTCTCTATCAAGATCTTCATTTGCATCGGTGGCAGACAACGGATTAAGCGCGTACTGGATCTCGATGGTGTCGGGTATGCCGTCGCCATCATCATCCGTGTCGGCGGCGTCGCCCAAACCGTCTTGATCTGTATCGTTGTACTCGTCACTATCCAGAGGGAAGCGATCAAGAACATCGACGAATCCGTCAGCGTCAGCATCCCGGTTGCTGCGCAGAGGCGCTGGTTTTGCACTGCTTGTGGCCAGTGCCAAGAGTGCGGTATCGGTGTATGTGCGTTCGCTGAACGTTAGATCATCCAGATAACCAAAGTAATTCTCACCGGCGTTATGTGCTTGCGGACCACCTATGCGCCACGCGACTCCGCCAGAGCTGCGAAACGGCGTGATACTCACACTGTCCACACGCTCGCCATTGATCGTAAGAATGGCTTCTCCAAGTCCCTGATTGACCATCAGGCCCATGTGTATCCAGTTGCCAGCTGTCAGCACATCAGATTCAAGTGTGTAGAGCTTGTCCTGAGAGTTTAGTGCGATGAACACTTTGCCAGCGTTAAAACCAATACGAAAACCAGAGCTCGCATCACCAGCATCAATAACAACGCCTTGGAGCAAGTCTAGTGGTCGCAAATTGGCGTGCAGCGTAAAGCTTTTGTAGGCAAGTGAGAAAGGAGCGGCATGCTCATACAGCCCATCGACCAGCAGGCTGCGCCCGTTCTCTGGTTCGTCATCAAAACGTTTTACTGAGGGTGCCGTTGCCGATAGTTCGGGTAAGCAAGCAGCAAGGTCATTGCAACTGTCGGCATCGAACACCAAGGCTTCGTCTTCAAGATCGCGTCCCGCGTAGTCGATGAAGTCCGGCAGGTCGTCTACACGCATCGCGACCAGATTGCTGGTA
Source organism: uncultured Granulosicoccaceae bacterium (assembly GCA_937922945.1). Classification (GTDB taxonomy): domain Bacteria; phylum Pseudomonadota; class Gammaproteobacteria; order Granulosicoccales; family Granulosicoccaceae; genus Granulosicoccus. Next base: position 338 of record CAKZUP010000019.1, on the reverse strand, counting down.
CGGTCCCAGGTTTCGAAGCGCGCATCGCTGTCATAGTCCGTTGGCAACAATCGACCACCTGGTGCGAGTGCGAAACCGGGGTAATCGATTGCCGCATCCACTGCCCAACGCGTGCCGATTCTATCTTTTGCCCAAGCGAAATCAGCCCAGTGCGCATTCGCCGCGTCGCGCTGAAACTGGTCTGCAATCTGTAAAACGGTTTTGTCGAGAAATTCTGCCGGTAGGTTCGAATTACGATTGTTACCCGGAGCATCTCGATCAAGTGGATTGCTCAGGTCGTAGTCAATGCCGTCCTGGTAGATGCTGGTAGGAAACGGAATAAAGCTCCGTGTTTGCTG
>CAKZUP010000018.1 GCA_937922945.1 uncultured Granulosicoccaceae bacterium | reverse complement strand
GGTTACCGGCAGTGCCGAGTTGGCCCGTTTCGTAGCGGAGCAACTGGTAGCGCAGGAGGTGTCGTTTAGCGTTCAACCTTAAGCCGGCAATGATTAACGCCGTATAAATTGTTTGTCAGCCACTGACGACGTTTTGGCTGTATTAAAAGATGCTTCAATTATGAACGTCGAGGTTAAATGGGTCCGTGCTGGCAGCACAGTAAGCACGGTATTATTACCACTGTGCTGACTCAGCCTCGGCCGATAGCCTAAAAAATCGCTACGTTTTACAATGAACCGGTAACAATCGCCTTCAGTAAGCTAGACCAGTTGGTTACCGGCTCTTTATCGTCGTCCCAGTCCAAACCGTGCTTGTAGATATCGAAATAGGTAATTTCCCAAGCGCGGTTTATGTCCTTTTCGAATTGAGCCATTGCGTTTGCAGGCACGACTGCACCGTGAGTCTTATACGTGTGTTCAAAGGTTATAAGCCGGGAGTCTGGGTCTTGTTTAACATTAACCCGTAACGTGAAATAGTCATTGCTGACAGTCTCCTGCGCATGTTCAGCAGCAATATTCCTGGCCGACTCAGGCAATTGAATGACGCTTGTTTCTGATATGTCTATAGGGTGCGATATTCGATAGGGACGATCACGGTACTTGGGTGTATCTGGCAAATTAAGATAGCCACGAATTTCATCCATGTACAATTCATAAGACCATTGATTATCCTCATCTTTACTCCATAAGTCATCCACAGCATAGCGTTCAACCACAATACTATTGTTCTGTGGGTACTCATCGTATTTCATTGGTTTAACGGAGATTAACCGGTTATAGTACTCGCGGTAGTAGTCCAGATACCTGTCAGACATTTCAGAATAACCGAAGTCCTGCAGTTTTCCGCGAAAATAATCCGCGCTGTACTTTGAGCGGCGTGTGTTAACCGTTAGCTGTGCTTCGGTATCGTCAACATCGCTGATCACCAATTTTTTCGATATAACGACCTTATAGAGATCAGAATCCTCATTCATGTTTCGCAGCGCGTTTTCGCCTTCTGCGATTATTAATGCCTTGCCAAAGTCGGGCTCACGAAAATGGCCAAGGTCGCCATTTTGAGTATCGAGCGTTGGATCAATAAAGTGCGATTTCCCGTCAAGCTCAAGGTGCACGATAACGTGATTGAAGGCTTTGATTCGGTAAGCATAGTTGTCGTTGCGCAAATATTCATCGGTATCGACGAGTGCTGGTTGAGCATCCACGCCCAGTTTATCCAGAATGGCTATGAGTAATACCGTTTTATCTTTGCAATCGCCAAAACGCCGGTTTAACGTGGTGTCCGCGGAAGATGGGTTGTGCGAATTGGTGCCTAGCTCAATACCAAAGTAACGAACTTCACGTTGCACCCATTGTAAGGCTGCGCCAATTTTAGCCTCAGTGGTGTCGTGCCGCCTCTCGATCATTGCAGCAATGTCTGCTAGCTCTTTATTCTGTGTTTCGGGCTTGCTGTAGTGCGGCAACATCCAGTTAACAACGTCTTCCCAGCCTTCTATGGTGCTTAACGTGAAGTAGGGATCTATGGCAGTCCAGGCGGGTTCGTCCTCTACGTATTTTAGTTCCTTAACCTTATCCGATGACCAGCTGAAGGTACGAATTCCATTGTTTTCGGTTTCTACCAATGCAAAGTCATTGCTTACATCGTTAGTCCGCACCTGCATGTTTTGATCGATACTGGTATGCATCGTAAAAGCGATGCGGTTTATATTAAATTTATACTGTGTCCCTTGTCCTATCTCTATCTCCGAACCAAAGACCGGGTTTGAACCTTCTACGGTATACGCGTAGCGTAATATATCGCCAACTCGCACATCGTTTAAAATGGCTGTTATTGTTGAGGTGCCATCGTATATTAACGACTGCATATTGTTCTCAGAACGAAGCGCTTCTATTTTAGTAGAGCCCAATTTGTCGATGAACTTCCCTTTTCTGATTACACCCAACTCATGGAAAATCAGGTGTTCGTAGTTGGCATCGATGCTAATTTGGATTTGCGAGCGTCGACTCACACCAGTCGAATTCGTTAGAAGCAATTCAAGGGCACTGTATTCAGCTTGTTGACTTGGGTCTATTGCATTAATCTGCCGATCGTATAGTTGATAGTAAGAGCCTTTATAAGCTAACGATTCTGAACCTGGTAGCACAGCGGGTGAGGTCGGTACAACGATCCAATCAGCCGGTTCGCCAATGTGGAATACATCATCAGCCGCAGAGACATTGCTGATACTAAAAACGACTGTGATAAGCCACAGCGCTAATACTGATTGGATGAAACTAAGTGGACGTCCTTTGTATTTACGCACAGTGCTTTCCTTGGTTGGTATGCGGGTTTGCAAGGCATGATTTCAATGCCCGTATCTCTAGTGTGCGGCGAGGCGCTACCTCATATTCAGCGCTAGCCCCAAGAATTGTGATGGGTTCATCTTTGTGAACACGTCAGTTGAATCTACGTGAGTCTACTGACGCTAAGTGTTGTAACACTGTTATTTTGTGGACTAATTCGCTAATCGCATTGTGTATTCGTAGATTCGTTCTTCGATCAATTAAGGACGTAAGTCGCGATCAACTAATATTGCTGTTCGATAGGCTGTTTTCTGGATGGCGTTAACAAGGAGTGAACGAATGATGAACTGTTGTATCAAAAGCCCCGTGTCAGGCTTTCAACCACTTAATCTTAAAGTTGCTTGCAGCACAATATTGTTCGCGGCCACAGTGCTCACTTCCGGATTAGTGCATGCAAAACAAGATAACTTTCTGGATACCGCTAATGAATACCTGACAGTATCGGGTGCAGCTGAAGAGATAGCGAAGTTCCCACAAACCTTAATGGGGCAAGTCGACCAGCAATTGGTGCAAGGCGGTATTTTTGATATGAGCGATCCTGCCCAGGCAGCGATCGTGAATCGGTTAAGCGGTGAGTTGTCAGTTTTGTTCACAGAGCGAAACTTAAAACGAGCTGTGATCAATTCACTCGAAGATGCTGTGTCGGTTGATTCCTTAAATAGCGCCATTGCGTTTTACCAATCTCCAGTGGGAAAGCTGTCAACACAGTATGAGAAAGAATCAGAGAATGTACTGGAAGACCCCGAATTTCAACGTTTCTCCCAACAATTTGGCAGCATGTCAAAAGATAAAACCCGCTCGGAACTCGCAACAAGAACTGTAGAGACATACAAGTTGCACGAGTTCGTGGTCGATGTGGGTATCGATTCTCAAATCGCGTCTCTCATGGGTATGCTTGATAATGTTTCGGAAGAATTTCATGCTGATGGCAGTTTTCGTCAGCAAGTGCAAATGTCGATGGAGAATTTAAATAATATGCGCGAACCTTCGTACGAGGGTGCTTTCCCTGTCATGGTTGCACTGCAATACTATACGTATCGCGATATGATGATTGAGGATTTTGTCGAATATAGCGAGTTTCATGCGACACCAGAGGCAGTTAGTGTTAACCACGCTTTGCTGGGTGGAATGAAAAATTTTACGGTCGATGCGCTCTACGTTGTTGGTACTGCAATTGCCGACGAAATGAACAAAGTAAGAATGAGTTCTGTTGAGTAACCGCGCTCCGTAAAGCATTAGTTTATTTATTTGCTAAAAACGTTTAGCTATACGTTCTGCCAATCGGATGATTGCAACCA
>CAKZUP010000017.1 GCA_937922945.1 uncultured Granulosicoccaceae bacterium | reverse complement strand
GTGCTGTTTTGCGCCAGAATGTTCTGCACATCCATGGCGAGTGTCAGATCTTCTACAGCGGCATCGTTTAACTGATCCAGCAAAGCCCTTAAACCAAATACTTTATCGCTACTGCTGTGCATTTGATTAATCAACTGTGGCAGAACCGCAGCAGATTCTTCCAATAAATTCTGTGCGTTTCGTGAATCGTTGTTTGATTCAAGCAATCGTATATTGGCCTGAGCTAACTCAGCCAATTCTGCTGAATTAAAGGCACTGGCCTCTTTTCCAATCGCTTCATAAGCGTTCACCAGAATGTGACGCTGCGCTTGACGCATCTCAGCATCCGATTCCTGAGAGGCCTGTTCATAATCGAAAAGCGTGTTGTTGATGATGCCCATTTGCGACAACGAAACATCAATAAAATTCTCAGCTTCGGTATCGAGTGTGTAATCGACTATCGTGGCATCGTAATCGTTGCCAGAGCTTGTGCCAGCTGCCTCTTTACCCAGGCCAATAAGTCGTGTGATGTCGGAGGTACCATCGGCGAGCGTGTCGTCGTTTAGCTCCAGCTCATCGATATCGAGTTTCAGCAAGGCTTCCTCTGCCTCAAGCAATAGCTGGCCGGCAGCGCCGTTAGGCTGCAACACGCTGTTCAGATAATAGCCAAGTGACACCATTACGGTGGCCAGATCGCGGTGCGAGCTCCGGCTTATCGATTGATTTTCATGGCGATCAATAAAAGCCTGAACACCTGAAATCAGCGGACTCACTTCAGGCAAAGGCAATACCTGCAGCGCCGAATTAATCATCGATAACTTGGCATTAACTTCAGCGAACTTTATCGGTTCACTCAAAGCAGCTCTATCGCCAAACAAGTTGATTAAGTCTTCTTCTATTTCCAGCAAACGCAACTGCGCTTCGGCAAGACAAGCTGCCAGAATAGATTCAAGGTCGCTGTGCTGAGCTGTTTCGCTGCGCGCTCTAACAGCTTTAAGTTCCGTATCGAGTGAGCGTTCCAGTCGCACCAGAGCATCAGCAACACGATCGGCGGCAGTCTGGTTTATTGAAACGTCGATGTGAGTGCCTGCGGATTCAGTGTTCGCTGTTACAGGGCTTGCAAAAGTCACCAGCGAATCATTCACCACTTTCAAATGCCGCAGAGACTCCGGAGCGCCCAACAACAATATGGCAGGTTCAAGTTGCTCAAGACGGTGGCGCACACGATCAAGGTCTGCCACGGGGCGCGCCGGATTGCCAAGCCACGCACGTGCTGCTTCTGTTTCCAATTCAATCGCATCGCGGATAGAGTCGGCAAGCCTATCCCCCACACCGTCGAACACTACTTGAGAGCGATCGGTTGTAATACCGCGCGATATAAAACGATCAAGACGAAAACGTCGGCGTAACGCAACTGCATGCGAGGAGGTTTCGGTTGATAGCGCCACATAGTAGAGCATGTTCAAAAACAAACGCTCAGGCACTGGTTTGGCAAAAGCAGACCGATCGGCAGAGTCAAGCTTGCTATAGCCATCGAGCAGACGTTCCAGCTGCGCAAACAACTTGTGCAGAGCGGCGTTGTTGTCCAGGCCACCGCGCTGAACCGAGTAGCAGATAAAGCCTGCACTATCGAATAATGGCACTAACGGTTGCAGCGAGGTTGGTGCATCGCAGCAGTGTGATAGTTTTGCAAACACGTCTCCCAGATCGCTTAACGAATCGTGCAAAGTGCTTTTGTCGGTAAACCAACCCACCAGCCCGCTCATTAACGGTTGTCGGGAAGTATTAATAGTGTCTATAAAAGTCTTGATGTCCGCCACTGTGGGCAACGGTAAACTCGATGCATCAGGAAGATCGATACCGCTGGCTACAACCAGCATTTCAGAGAGCAGTTCTTCACCTCGGCATGCACGACAGTTGTTGATTACCGGCAACAACGGCAAGGCGCTGTCAACTGCTCCCGGGCGTTGCAGATGAGCTACGTAGTCTGCCAGACGCTCACCAGCAAACACCAACGAGTGAGCGCAGGCATCGGCGTCATCGATTTCACCGCGAGCCATGGCCTTGATGAGCAAGGACAATTCCGATGTCACCAGTAAAGCGCCCTGCCTGTCCAGCAGTTGCAGTGTGTGATGAATATCCTTAACTGCGGTATTGAGTGATTCGAGTTGCGAACGCGACGGGCTGATCAAATACTGCTTGATTAACTGGCGCACGGCCAAACAGCTGCTGTGCAAATGCGACAGCGCAAGCGGTGAAAAATCCGGTGCTTGACGTGGCCTGCCTTGCAAGCTCGCCTTCAATGCTTCATCAGGCATGTTTCACGGGCACTCTTGCGTTCTTCGGTCGCGCAACCTTTGACTGTATCGTTGTCGCGGGTTGCTGATGTTGTGATCGTTGCACAGCTTGTTTTTGCGACGCTGAAGGGTCTCTTTCTCTTGGCAGTTTAAAGTCACTGACACTGTCGCGAAGCTCGGTGGTAATGGTTTGTAACTGCTTCAGTGCTCGCGCCGAATCCTGTAGCTGATTAGTAGAGTCGCTGGTGATGTTATTAATCACACCCATGTTCGCCGATAGTTGCTTGACCACTCCTGCCTGGCGTAACGACTTAGAAGCGATATCGCTAATAAGACCATTCAGATCGTTCGACACTCTGTCTATTTCATGCAAACTATCGCTGACTAAAATGGCTGTACGTTGTCCATCGTCGAGTTCAGTCACCGTCTTGGCCATCGATTCCAGCGTGATGGTGGCATCCTGCTGGATAAGACCGCTCAGATTAGTAATGTCACGAGTGGCTCTGCCCAGTGTGTTAGCCAGATGCGCAATGTCTTCACTCAGCATAGACATATTTTCACTGTCACCGTTACTCACTTGTGCCGATGAACGAATGGTTGCATTCAAGGCCAATAGATCGGTGCGTTTTGCGACCGCTTGAATATCACTGACGCGCTCATTAATGGCGACTGACGTTTCAACCAGCCTCTGCATTAAACGTGATGTGTTTTCCGCCTGTTCACGTATGCGTGATAAAGCATCGACATTGGCTTGCACAGCTTCATTACCTGTTCGTGCTTGCTGAACGGATAAATCTGCAATACGCGATGACTCAACCGCATGTGCAGATAACTGCGCCATGGTATCGCTCATCACATTCAGGTAATTCGATGAACGGTGAATTTCACGGGCCTGCACCGAGCTGGCTCGAGCCAAATGATACGCAGACTCGCGCGTATCATGAACCGATGAGCGAACCAGTTCGGCAGATTCGGTAACCGCTCTTACCAACCGTCGAAGTTCTTCGACAGCAAAATTAAAGGCATCGGCTATTGCACCGGTAGAGGCTTCACTCACGGTTGCCTTAACCCGCAGATCGCCGCTGGCCAAAGGCGTAATTTCATCGAGCAACCGAAGAATAGCTGTTTGTTCGTGTTGGTTTCTGCCAGCATGGCTCGTGGCTTTATTCCTGGCTGTTCGCCACATCCCCCATAACAACAAACCAAACAACAAGCTGGCCAGTGCCGAGAGTATCAGCGCCCGATTGTGCAACCGGGTAATAGCCGCTCGCTGCTCACGCAACTCGACCAGCCCGCTATTGATTGCTTTTAGGTGCTGTTCAGTACCGTTGGTTTGCGTTACCACGTTTTCATCGGCACTTGGTTCAGCACTTAGTTCGGCCGTAGTAATCTGCGTCGATCTCGCTTGTGCATACTGCAAGCGTAACGTATCGATCAGATCGCGCGATTCGGGTGTTTTTATTTGCCCTTCAATAACCGCGTATTCCAGCACCGCAAGTACATCTGAAAAACCATCCCAGAAATCGGTTTGAGGGAGCGGTGCTGATTCTGCTCGTTGTGCACCCAGAAGCCGCAACAAGGTACCCGCATGCTCCGCATATTGTTGTGTGTTTCGGCCCTGCGTTAGCCAGTTCTGAAGCTGATTAGCATTGGATTCCATGCGTTCAAAGGTCGACTGAATCTGCGCAATGCCATTGTTTGCTGTTTGTGCAAAGCCTGCGCTTGAGTAAATACCAGCGTCGGATTGCACCAGTTTTTGTAGCTCGATGGTGGACTGCGCTTGCTCACCACTGAGCTGATTAGCGCGAAACAGAACGTACAGCAACGATAGCAGTAGAAATGGCAGGATAATAAGCGGCCAGCGCAGTCGCCAGTCGACATGGCTGATGTCGACATTGGAGAACCAGTATTTTATTCCTGACCAACTCATACCGATGGACACTTCACGTTCAGAAAACGAGCCGATTGCATTAATTTCTCAATATCGAGAAGCCGGTAGCGCTGTCCTTGATCAAGAATTGCTTTATTCAAAACCGGTGAAGTTTCGGTTGGATCCACGCGACTGGTTTGCTGATCGTTGGCAGTGGATGATCCGCCCGTCCCTTCTCGTCTGTCGTTGGGGCTGTCGTCGAGGCTTTTGTTGAGACTATCGTCGATGATGGGCTCTGGAATTTTGTTGGACACGCCGTGTACTTCATCTATTTTCAATCCGGCAATACCAAGTGCTCTGGCGACTTCGATAACCCGGCCAATTGACTGTCCACCTTGCAAGTACACGCCTAAATCGGTCACTGGCAATAAACGTTCACTGGCAACCGCCAGACCCAGAAACCAGTCATTGGTGCCCGATTCGTTTTGCGTGGGCAAGCTTTCGTGTATGCAGTGCACACTGGCAGAGTCTGCCGCCAGATGAATACCACCCGCGCTAAATAAAATATGATCGCTTGTGCTCATGCGCTTGCCAATGCCGAGTCGACGCACTGTAGCAGCGCTCGTTTCTTAACCGGTTTTACCAGGTAATCGAACGCACCTTGTCGCAAACCCCAAATACGATCGGTTTCTTGATCTTTGGTTGACATCATAATGATTGGAATACTGGAGGTATCAGACCGGCGACGCAACTCACGGGTTGCCTGAAATCCATTCACACCGGGCATGACTATATCCATGATGATGACATCGGGTGCATGCGTCTGGGCCATTTCCATACCCTCCTCGCCGCTGCTTGCGGTTCGCACATCGTGACCATTGGAGCGTAAAACCGCGCCATAGGCGTGTGCATCGGTAGGAGAGTCTTCGATTAGGAGTATGTCTGCCACAAGTTTCCCTTTGCAACTGAACTAGAGGCTTGTCGTTGTTTCAATAGTACGTCCATTGCTGGCCTTCGCCGCCTCTCGCAAATGCTTGGCAACTGCTGCTGCCATCTGCGTGGCGTCGAATGGCTTGGCTAGATGATCGTCTGCACCCGCAACGCGCCCCCGCGCTCGATCAAACAAGCCGTCTTTACTGGACAGCATAACAACCGGAATGGAACGAAAGTCTGCGTTATTTTTAATCAATGCGCAGGTTTGGTAGCCATCCAGCCGGGGCATCATGATATCCACGAACACCATGGCAGGCTTGACATCAACCACTTTGGCCAAGGCTTCAAAACCGTCGCTGGCGGTAACCACAGACAGGCCGAGATCGGTCAGAAAACCGCTGGCTGAACGACGTACGGTTTTACTGTCGTCGACCACCAACACCACCGGACGGCTCATCTCACTATTACCGCTTGTGGCTTGCTGGCTTTTGCCATTGTTGACATCTCCAACATCGGAGCTTCGCTCTGACATAGTCACTTTCCTGAATATGTATAAAGTCACACACCCCCGACGTTCTGTCAGTGGTGCACTCGTGAGATACTACAAGTTGTTACCAACGAGTCGAACAGCTATGAGTCTGTCCATTGGCATTGTAATGGATCCTATCGAATCCATCGTACCTTATAAAGACACAACACTGGCGATGATGCTAGCGGCACAGCATCGAGGCTGGGATGTTTACGTCATATTGCAAGAAGATATCTTTCTGCACACCGGAAAAGTGCATGCTGCAAGGCGAAAAGTACGCGTTTATGACAACAATGATCACTGGTTTGATGCAGAGCCAATGACAGATGCACCTTTGGCAGAGCACGACATTATCCTGATGCGAAAAGATCCACCATTCAATATGGATTATATTTATACAACCTACTTGCTCGAACGTGCACAGGAAGAAGGTGTGTTGGTCAGTAATCGACCATCTTCGCTACGCGATGTTAATGAAAAACTTTACACCGCCTGGTTCAGTCAGCACTGCCCACCCACTCTGGTTACCGCCAATGCCGAACGCCTTAAACAATTTGTGCACGAACACGAAGATGCCATTGTCAAACCATTGGATGGCATGGGCGGAGAATCCATATATCGCCTGACGCCGAACGACCCCAATATTAACGTGGTGCTTGAATACATGACGCAACGCAATAAGCGACAAATTATGGCTCAGCGCTACTTGCCGGAAATACGTGATGGCGACAAACGCGTGCTGGTAGTCAATGGAACACCGGTTTCCCATGCACTCGCGCGCGTGCCGGCTCAAGGCGAAACCCGGGGCAATCTGGCCGCTGGTGGTCGCGGTGTGCCGGTTCCAATGAGCGATCACGACAAGCAGCTGGCCGAATCGCTTGGGCCGCATCTGGTAGAAAAAGGCTTGCTGTTCGTCGGCCTGGACATCATCGGCACCTCGCTGACGGAAATCAACGTCACCAGCCCTACTTGCGTTAGAGAGTTAGACGCACATATTAATGAGAACAATGCCGCTGGCGAGGGTTATCAGCCGGGTATCGCCGACGCTTATCTGGATGCATTAGCAGAACAGCGCGAAGCGCTTTCCTGATCTACAATCCTGTATGTCATTTTGCCAAACATAGTCAGCTGAATCGTGTCCATAGACACCAACAAACCCGATGTGCTCACCATTGCCCTGTTTGGTGCGGCTGCAATACATGCGGTCGTCATACTGGGGGTCAGCTTTGAGCCTTTTTTAAAGGAAATGCGTACCCCGCCTCCGCTGGAGGTAGTACTGGTGCAAAAGAGCGACAGCGAGCGGCCTGAAGAGGCTGACTATCTGGCCGAATCTGCACAAGATGGCGGTGGAGAAAGTGATGATCAGGCTCGCCCGTCGTCACCTTTCACCAGTGATCTCGACGTGGATTCTGATGGCATCGCACCGACACCAATGATTGCCAGCGAACCAACCCCGACGAACGCCGCCGACGATGCGGTGCTCACCACACTGTATGCCGATCGTGAAGTCAAATCGGACACCGAAGAGCAAGAGATCAGCGAAGAAGCCAAGCTCCAAGCGGAAATCAAGGTCGACCACTCGTTTGAAATCGCCCGCTTGCAGGCCGAAATCGATCGGCAGCAAGAACAAACCGCCAAACGACCGAAAAAGAAATGGTTAACGGCAAGAACGCACGAAGCCACCTCAGCCAAGTACATGTATCGCTGGGTTGAAAAAGTGGAACGTATTGGCAACCTGAATTACCCCGACGCGGTGCGCCGCAATCGATTGTCCGGGGCGGTGGTGATGACGGTGGGTATTTTGAAAAATGGTGCGATCGAGAGCATTCTGATTGAAGAATCATCAGGTCAACGCATTCTCGACGACGCCGCAAAACGAATCGTTCAGTTGGCCAGCCCGTTTGAGCCACTGGTCGGGCAACTGGGTGATGAGACCGATATTCTTTACATTACGCGAACATGGGACTTTCAGAGTTCGAATTCCGTAGTAAGCTACTAGGAAGCTACTAGAAAGCTAACTAACTGAAAACTATATAATAAATTCATAGCAAGACTCATCTGTAACCTTTTCAGGGCTTGCCGCCACGCCCGTTTTGGGTAACACTTAAATACGCTGCCTTAACCCGTGACACCAGTGTGAACCTGACTCATCACTTCTTATTGTCCATGCCGCAATTGCGCGACAGCTTTTTCGATCAGGCTCTGATTTATATTCTCGAGCATGATGAGGATGGCGCCTGGGGCGTAGTAATCAATCAGACACTCGAAATGTCGCTCGGTGAAGTATTCAGTCAACTGGATATTTCATCGACCAACGATCAGACCGCTGCTGAAAATGTGCTCAGTGGCGGGCCTGTCGATGCGCAACACGGATTGGTTTTACATCGTCCAAAAATAAGCTTTGAATCCACTAGACACTTTGCCGGCGGCGTATCGCTCTCGAGTTCGCGCGATGTGCTCGAAGCACTGGCCGCTGGAGATGAGCCAGAAGATCATCTGGTTCTGCTCGGGCACGCCGGTTGGGGACCCGGTCAGCTCGAAAACGAAATGGCCGACAATGCATGGCTTACGTGTGAAGCACAGGCCGATATTATCTTCAATACACCAGTGAGCCAGATGCGCTCTGCCGTTGCCGGACTCATTGGCATCGATTTGAACATGATGGTGAGCCAGTCAGGCCAAGCTCCGCATTGATCCAAACACAGAACGACACCCTGCCTACCGGCGACTACCTGTGCTTCGATTACGGCAGTGTGCGCATCGGGCTGGCGTTGGGAAACACACTTCTGGGCACAAGCAAGCCACTCACGACGCTGGCTAACCAAAGCGGTACACCAGATTGGACAAAAATCGACCAAGCGGTGAGCGAATGGCGGCCAACCGGGCTCGTGGTCGGCATTCCGCTCACCCTTGATGGCGAAGCTCAAGCCATAACCCCGCATGCTCAGGGATTTCAGAGAAAACTGAAAAAACGCTACAAACTGCCCGTTTTTAGCGCTGACGAGCGCTACAGCTCCATGGATGCGCAGCGTGAACTACAAAAGATGCGTGCCAGAGGACAACATGGCAAGACACAACATGCCGATGTCGATAAACTAGCTGCCGCGCTGATACTGGAACGTTGGTTTGCCAACAACGCGTTTGGTGATGAGCAGGCTTAGTCGCCTTTGCTCGCCTGAGAAACTAATTGGCCAACTCAATTGGCAAATGTGCGTGCCAGATCGTTAGTAACCAAAAGCAAAGCGATAACGAAGCGGTAAGTGATGACAGAATTTAGTGCCAACGAAGTCAGTGGGTGGCTGGATAACATGCAGGCCAGCCTGCACTCTATCAGCGATGCCAACGATCCGTTTCTAATGATTGGTATTCGTACAGGTGGTGTCGATGTCGGCAAACACTTGCATAGCTCACTTGGGCTTGATGAACCGCTCGGCGAATTGAATATCTCGTTCTATCGCGACGACTTCAGCACGGTTGGTCTGCACCCAGTGGTGGGGCCGTCACAAGTGCCGGTTAACGTTGATGGTCGTCATATCGTTTTAGTCGATGATGTTTTAAGCACTGGCCGGACTGTCAGAGCTGCCATGAATGAGATTTTCGATTATGGGCGTCCATCACGCATAACACTTGCGGTGCTGGTGCAACGCGCCGGACACGAGCTGCCTATTCGAGCGGATATTATCGGCCACGCCATTGACATTGATGAGCATCAGCACGTGTCTCTTAACGCCGAAACAATGACCGTAAGCGTTGGACAGAAAAACTAATGATCAAATCGGATCCGCAGTTTAACCAATTTAATAAACTGCACCATTTCCTCAGTATTGATGGATTAGACAAAACCACCTTAACGCATATTCTGGACACGGCTGAAGGCTTCACCAGCGTTAACGATAAAGCCATCAAAAATGTGCCCCTACTGCGCGGAAAAACCGTCGCTAATCTTTTTTTTGAAAATAGCACGCGTACTCGCACGGCATTTGAGTTAGCAGCAAAACGACTCTCTGCAGATGTACTCACCATAGACCTGGTGAGTTCATCAACCAAAAAAGGTGAATCACTGCTCGACACCTTGCGCGTTCTGGAAGCGCTACAAAGCGACATGTTCGTGGTTAGACATAGCGATTCGGGGGCGGCAGACTTTATAGCGCGACACGTTGCACCAACCATCAATATTATTAACGGGGGCGATGGACAACATGCACACCCGACTCAGGCGATGCTCGATATGTTTACCATCAGGCGCTGCAAAGGCGACTTCAGTAAATTGTGCGTTGTGATTATCGGTGATATTCGACACTCGCGAGTTGCACGCTCAGGTATAGCCGCATTGGTTACCTTAGGCACTGCCGAAGTTCGCGTTGTTGGACCACAAACACTCATGCCCGCGGATGTCGAATCACTGGGTGTCACCGTTTATCGAGACATCGATAAGGCGCTCAAGGATGCCGATGTTGTGATGGGCTTGCGCTTACAGAGCGAGCGCATGAGCAGCGCAACGATCCCAAGCACTTCAGAATTTTATCAAGCCTACGGGTTAACACCGGAACGTATGCGCCTGGCCAAACCCGATGCTATTGTCATGCATCCCGGCCCGACTAACAGGGGCGTTGAAATTGCGGCAAGCGTTGCTGATGGCAAGCAGTCTGTCATATTGCAACAAGTAACTTACGGCATTGCAGTAAGAATGGCAGTCATGTCCATTATTATGGGTCATGGAGAAGAAGTGCGTGAGGCGGAGATGAACAAGGAATGAGCCAGCTTCGAATTGAAAACGCTCGCGTTATTGATCCTGCCAATGTGTTTGATGATCACAGAACGCTATACATTCAAGACGGCAAATTCGCCGACAGTTGCGCAGCAGATGCAAGCGTCATTGATGCAAAGGGCCTGATAGCCTGCCCTGGCTTTATTGATCTGTATGCGCGACTGCGAGAACCCGGCGCCAGCCGAAAAGGCACGATAGAAAGTGAGAGTAAAGCTGCACTGAAGGCAGGCTTCACCACTGTTTTTTGTTCACCAAACACCAATCCTGTTATTGATTCAACCGCGACTGTCGAACTGATAAAGCAGAAAGCCATGGCAGCGCAAGGTGTTCGTGTTGCACCTATAGCAGCTTTAAGCGCAGGTCTTGAAGGTGAACGTTTAAGCGAGATGGCAACCTTGAAGCGCGCCGGATGCATGTTGCTCGGCCATTCCGATAAGCCAATAGAAGATACCGGGGTTCTGCTAAGTGCTATGGAGTATGCGTCGAGCTTCAATATCCCCATTAGCTTTCGTGCCGTTGATGCCGCCATAGCAGGCAACGGCTGTGCACATGCTGGCAGCGTTGCTACACGATTAGGCTTACCTGGCATACCCGTGGCAGCTGAGACCGTTGCCATCGCCCGACTCATCGAACTTTGTAAAAGCACCCAATGCCGGCTGCATTTGTCACGATTAAGTTCAGCCCGAGCCGTGGAGTTGGTGCGTGATGCGAAACAACAAGGATTATCGATTAGTGCCGATGTTGGCATTCACCATCTGTATTTTACGCACGAGCAAATCGATGGCTTTAACGCGCACTTCCATTCTGCAGTGCCGTTTCGCACACTTGAAGACAGAGAAGCTCTTCGAATAGCCGTTCGTGAGGGAACAATTGATTCAATCTGTTCTGATCATGCGCCACACGACAACGATGCAAAGCTCGCACCTTTTCCGAGCAGCGCGCCGGGATTATCAGCGTTTGATGCGTTCGCTCCATTACTCATGGGATTACCCGATTTATTGAATATGTCATTGATCGACATCATCGCCAGAGTGACGAGCGGACCGGCTCGTGTGGTTGCCGATGAAGAGCGTCGTTCAGGTGAATATTCATTGAACCCGGGACAAGCAGCCGATTTAATTCTTATCGACCCGGCGGCGCCTGCCGACCTTGACGCTCAGACATTGTTGAGCCAAGGCAGGAACTCACCGCTTATCGGGCTGGCATCCATGCTCGATTGCACAGGCGAGGATGTACCGCTAAAAGGACAAGTTCATTACAGCATCATTGGTGGTGCGGTGAGACGCTCACCGGAATAGACCCTTTGTATTGGATTAATCAGGCTTTTCTCGATCCACTCGCCTAAATTGCTTATACTGATGAGGTTGTCGGGTGGCCTCTCTCGGCTTTAACGGGTTGCAATCGAGGAAGTTATGAACAATGACGAATTAATGCCAAAGCCACCTGCGCTACTGATGCGCATTTTTGGCTGGACTATGCTGGCAACCTTAGTAACCTATCTGCTCAACAATTACCTCATTATAAAAAAAGGTTTACCGGGCATAACACCACTTTTCTCTAACGACTTCAGCGCACAAGCATTGTTGCAAGCGGCTATCTACCTTGCAGGCTTTGTATTGGCACTTATGTACGTTCTGGGCTCCCGTCATAAACCATTGCGTGCCGATGCTTCCGCTATCACACGATTCAACACATTTCTTATTCGCGGTTTTTTCTGGGCAGTGCTGTTTGTCGGTCTGGCCGATATGGCTATTTCATTTTTACGCGTTGAGGGACTGCTAGGCAATGTTGTCAGCGAAGAGATGGTGAAGCAGCTCGGTCGCTCCAGCTATCGTGGTTTATACATTCATTATCCTTTAATCGCATTAGGCTTTTTAATTGCAATTTTCACGCGCACCTTAGGCTTTCACTGGCTGGCCATCCTTATTGTTGCAGCGGAACTAACCATTGTTATCACGCGATTTATTTTTTCTTACGAACAAGCCTTTATGGGCGATCTTGTGCGCTTCTGGTATGCCGCCTTGTTTCTGTTTGCCAGCGCTTACACCTTACTCGAAGAGGGTCATGTCAGAGTCGACGTGTTCTATGCAGGCCTATCTCGTCGGGCTAAAGGTGCGGTTAACGCGTTTGGCTCCATATTGCTTGGCATGACGCTATGCTGGACCATTCTTATATTAGGCTTCAAGGGCAAAGCATCCATTATCTACGGCCCGTTATCAAACTTTGAAGTGTCTCAATCGGGCTTCGGAATGTACACCAAATATTTAATGGCAGGCTTTCTCGCCGTGTTCGCCGTCACCATGCTCATTCAGTTTGTCAGCCAGATGTTCGAGGCTTACGCCGATTTGCGTAACGACCCGGGTGGTCGCGAAGCAGAAGCTGAAGACGCTAACAGCGACTACGCCCCCTCACCTAACTAACCGCGCGGATTCAATACGATGGAACTGGTCTTTCTGGCACTTCTGTTAATTTTATTGGCCTTTGCGTTAGGTTCAGGTTATCCGGTTGCATTCGCCTTACCGGGCGCTGCGATTATCACCATCTCGTTGGCGGCCGTATCCGGTTATTTGTTCGGTGGCGGAACCGATGCGTTCTTCGCGCATGGAGGGCCGAGTCAATGGCTCAGTGCAGGGGTTACCAACTTGCGCGGTATCTACTGGGAGGTTGAACGCGACACTCTCATCGCAATCCCTTTGTTCATTTTTATGGGCATCATGCTGCAGCGATCAAAAATTGCTGAAGACTTGCTCATTACCATGTCGCAGCTGTTTGGCCCGGTACCCGGTGGTTTGGGTATTTCAGTGGTATTCGTTGGCGCACTGCTCGCAGCAACCACTGGTATTGTTGGCGCAACCGTGGTGGCCATGGGCCTAATATCATTGCCGGTTATGCTGCGTAATGGGTACTCGCAATCGTTAGCCACGGGCACTATTGCTGCATCCGGGACGCTTGGGCAGATTATTCCACCCTCTATTGTTTTAATCATCCTTGCCGATCAGCTCGCCAGCGCAACCGATCAGGCCGGAACAGCCAGAAAAGCGCTGCATAAAGATGCTACCGGCGAGTTGAGCATGCCATCCGAATTTGCCGTGACCTCAACCAGTGCAGGAGAAATGTTTCTCGGTGCATTGGTACCCGGATTGGTTCTTGTGGGGCTCTATATGCTCTACATCCTTCTTTATGCATTACTACGGCCAGGCAAAGCACCTGCCGTTCGTTTCGATGGTGGCTACGATAAACGCTTCCTGCTAAAAGTGTTCGGCACACTGGTACCGCCACTGACGCTTATTTTTCTGGTTTTAGGTTCGATAATTTCGGGCATCGCGACAGTAAACCAGGCAGGCTCAATTGGTGCTGCAGGTGCATTGCTCATGGCAAGCTACCGACTCAAAGACGGTAAGCGAAAATACTGGCCTGCGATATTGGCACTTATTGGTTTTGTCGGTTTAGCCATCGTATTATCGTTGTTTGACAGTAACGTTAAAAACATTAAAACCGACCGCGATATGCTCGGCATTGTCCTGTCTTTAGCAGTGGTCGCAATCATTGTGCTTGCGCTGCTTTGGAGTGGCTTACGCGTTAATCGTGAGAACAATACGCTGCACGAAGTCATGATAGAAACAGCGAAAGCAACATCGCTGGTCTTCATAATTTTGTTGGGCGCCGCAATGCTAACGGCTGCGTTCCGGGCCTTTGGCGGTGAAGAACTGGTACGCGACTATCTGAATTCATTACCGGGCGGGTTCTGGACCAAATTCATTATTGTAATGGGGGTAATTTTCATCCTCGGCTTCTTTCTCGACTTTATCGAAATAGCCGTGGTCGTGGTGCCCATTGTTGCACCCATATTGCTGGCCGACCCATCCGCTAACGTCACCGCTGTCTGGCTTGGTGTCATGATCGGACTCAACATACAAACCTCGTTCTTAACGCCGCCGTTCGGCTTTGCGTTGTTCTATTTACGTGGCGTAGCTCCGGCAATTGTTAAAACCGTGAATATGTATAAAGGTGTTATCGCCTTTATCTGTTTACAGCTTATTGCATTGGGCATTGTTGGGTACTACCCACAACTTGTTAACTACCTACCTAATCGCATGTCGTTGCTGTCAGAAACTGCGCCGCCACCGCGAAACCCGAAGTTACAGTACTGCATTGAAGAATATACCGTGGAGCAATTCGCCAATAACCCGGACTTTGAAAGAACCTTAAGCACGGCAAGGTCACTCGACTTATCCAGCCTGCCTTCAAAGATGGCCAAGTCGCTCAGTGAAAGCTTTGACAATGCAGAACAAGCCAAAGCGTTACTGGCAGAGGCCAAGGCGGCCGAACTGGCTGTACTGGCAAACTCTGATAGTTACCGTGTTTACCACACGCAAGTTCGTGACATAGAACGTCAACTGCGTGAGCTGGATGAAACCGCAAAAGAGCTGGATACGCAGCGGGAACGCATTCAAGGTGCCGATGCCGACAAACGCATAGCCTCAATCGACGACAGGCTCGCCGCAATAGAAACCAGAAAAACCGAACTGAACGCGCAAATACCCGCTGAATGGGAAGAAGAAAATAAAAAGCACGTGGCATTGCAGAGCGCTGAAACAAAAGCCAGACTGGCTTACCGCAAAGCTGCCGACAATGGGTATAACAACGCGGTATCCATATCGTCCACGCTTGCCAGTACATCGGCCTTGCGAGAGCTTGAGGCGAGCTTGCCAGAAATGCGTCAGCGCATCGAAAATGAAGAACCCGCCGACTTAATCGACCCACTGAAGGAGCTATCCGATCAGTTTGGCGACATCGAAGGTGCGTCTAAAATCAAAACTGCGGTATCAAAAGCGCGCAGCAGTTTGAAAAAGAAAAAGCCTGATCAAGAGGCGGCTCTGAAGTCTATCGACAAAGCGATTGAAGAGTACACAACAGAGCTTGCCTGGCGAAGCGAGGCAGAGTCTGCGCTTGGGCCACAGTTAGTAGCATATGAAGAACAGATGCGTGGAACCATTGGTATTCGCCAACAACAAAGACTCAATAAGGAACAGGCGCTGTATGTCGCAGCCTGCAACTCTGTTCACCGTGACGTGTCGCTAAATTTCTAGCGACTCATCACACAGCCTGAGCCTTGAATCAATTCATGTGTGACATACATGAATCATGAACACGCAAACGCATTTGCTTGTCGCTGCCGCCATGTTGATTCATGCTCCGGCATCGACACATTGCATCTCTGCCGTCGCTCGTGCAACGGATTTTCGCACCCGCTGCCAACGCCTGTGGCAACGTATCCAATCCTTTGTTCCACACACTAGCAACAGAGTTTTTACGGTTGCTGTTTTGTTCGGCGCACTGCTACCAGATGCAAGCCTTTTTGTTATGTGGATACAGGCCAAATTTCGTGGGATCGAAGAGTCGCGCATTTGGAGCGAACTGTATTATTCAACTTTCTGGCAACAGATAAGTGCGATCAGCAATTCCATTCCCGTATTTCTTGCCATCGCGCTCACGGGTTGGATGCTACACAACCGAACGTCATTTGAACGAGTTAATGCATCTGCCTCTTCCGCCAGATATTCTTCAATAAACCAACACATTGGATTCGCGTTAGCTGGGCTCGGGCTGGCTGCCGTTCTGCATTGTGTTACTGATTTACCGTTGCATGTAGACGATGGGCATCCGCATTTTTGGCCCTTCAGTGCATGGGTATACCAATCGCCCGTTTCCTATTGGGATACGGACCATTATGCGCGCGTCTGGATTCCTGTTGAATACGCTATCGCCCTTCTGTGCGGCGTACTGTTATGGCGACGTTTTCGCTCACTCCAGCTCAAAGTAGTGCTGGCAATAGCGCTGGCATCCTATCCAGCGGCGTTTGCCTATTGGTATCTATCTGGCGTTGGAATTTAAATGCGGCCGAAAGGATACTTCTAAATCTGGCATGTCACATTAATAACTTAGCGCAAATCACGATCAGTCAGCGCCCATAAACGCTGTAGGCCGGCAAGCGATAGCACGAATGTCAGCATCCCATCGCAGATATGCGACATTCAACAGAACTTCTTTGCGTCAACTTGTTCATAGCATTAGGCAATGGGGTATTACGTTATGGCTGAAATTAATCCTGCGAGAAAAGATTTGCTTCCTGATGTACGAGTCGTGCTGCTACTGTCGGCTTTGATGATCTTGAGCACTTATAGCTACGCCCAATCCAACGGTATGGCCAAATCAGATGCACTATCACCTCACGTGATAAGCGTATTCGGTACGCCACCTGACATCCCCACGGGCGATCTCAGCCCTGATGTGAAAGCGGCAGTTGATATTGTTTTCAAAGATAGCCTTGCCAACGGCGGCTGGGGAAAGAGTCAGGCAGCTGCACTGGATGTAATCGCACAATCGAACGACCCCAGACTCGCCTGGCCTATCGCTGACTTAATGCGGTTCATATCACAGCAAGCTCTTATGGCAGACCTGGGTGGCGCAACACAAACGTTATTGGACATTGAAATAAAAGATGGAAGATATTGGGGCAGTACAACCGATCACCTGATGGCCTGGAACATCCCTGCACCGCCCGATTATCTTGACTACAAAAAAGGTATTTTCACGACCCTCATCCCGGGTTGGGAGAACATTTTCAGGGAGGGCAATATCGATTGGCGGCATGTTTCGTGGGGCGGCGTTCTTATCGATGACAGACCCTATGACACCACCGATGAACCCTGTAATTGCATACCGGCAGCAGACAACCCCACCGTTACTCAGGCCAAAGATGCCACTTGGCCGAAAGATAACGACATCGTATTCGGTATACAGGTAAACGGTGAATACCGTGCATACCCAAGACAGATTATGGAAGTGCGAGAAATGGTAAACGATACTCTGGGCGGCCGTACACTAGGCATTCCTTATTGCACATTATGCGGCTCGGCCCAAGCCTACTTCACCGATGCTCTGCCAGAGGGTGTAATGCGTCCGGTACTGCGCACATCCGGTCTACTGATTCGGTCTAATAAAGTCATGTATGACATTAACAGCTATTCGGTATTTGACACATTCACAGGTCAGGCTGTCACCGGTTCGCTGGCGCAAAAGAACATTAAACTCGAACAAGCCACTGTAGTCACTACCACCTGGGGTGAATGGAAAAGCGCCTACCCCGAAACAACCGTTCTGGAAGAACGCTTAGCGCTGGGGAAGAACTTCGATTTCAAAAATAATCGCGATGCGAACGGACCTATTTTCCCGGTTGGCGATGTCGACCCGCGGCTCGACGTTCATGCTGACGTGGTGGGTGTGGTAACAGACGCTGGAAAAGCCATTGCGTTTGATCGCAGGAAAGCCATGCTGGAGCTGCAACAGGGTGAGACAGTAGAACAGGACGGCATTGAATTGATACTGGATGCCGGTGGCATAAAAGCGGTAAGTGAGTCAGCAGAAAATATCAGTAGTCACGAGGCATTCTGGTTCGCATGGTCGCAATTCCATCCCGACACGGTGCTGTGGCCGAACTAGCCTTGCCCGCGAAATTGCAAATAAGGTTGCAAACAAAGTTGCGTGTGAAGTTGTTAGTAAATTTGAAAGTGCTATGGTCTGGGCCCTGACCTTCAAGAGGAATTCTAGCGGCCAAGCAACTCAGACAATTCTTCACCGGCGTTCAGCCTGTCGAGCAATGAATACAGCGCGCTTTGCGTTCGTTTATCGAAAAATGTTTTATTAACCGCAACCTTCGACGAGCGGTAGTTTTTAATATTCTGCTCCATATCATTGGTCCAGAAATCAGTCGGCGTTCGTAAGCTGGTTACTCGCGCCAGTTCTGTTTGATCAAGGTCGAACAGCAACGAATACTCAGAGCGATAATCAACTTGTAGCGCAATACCTTCATCGAGCCAGGTGGGAAACTTTGTTATGCGATTAAAATAACCCAAGCGCTCAGCAATTTCTGCATGCACCAGTTCATGCGCCATAACATCGAGATTGCCTTTTGACAAATGCAACAGCAAATAATTTCCCCAAGGCGCGATTAACAAGGTGCCAGGTGCACCACCCAAGCCAAGTTTATGTGCTTCCTCATCGCTATCGACAACAATAATCGTCGGAGTGGAGACCGGATCGCCAAAGTGATAGCCGATGCGAGTTCGGGCATCACTTAACAAGGTTTTTATTCTGGAGTCATCCTGTTTGGCGATAGCCGGCGAAATAAAAAGCTTACCTTCACTTTGTCTGAAGCTTGAGAAGCCTATGAGCGTACATCGCATAATACTGGGATAGGAAAAGGCTGCAGCGAAGACGACAACTGCGAGCAACAGCAACGCATATTTAAATGTTTTAATCACTTAACAAATCCAAATACGCACCGTTTTTGGTTCGGTTGTCCAAATTGAGCTGGTTCCGACTCAAAATATGACATAAACACTAAATTCATGTGTACCATAATATTGAGTCTTGAGAACCAGACAGCCTTAGCATGGCGTTTTTTGTCAATTGCAAGCCTGTTAATGCACCCGACAACGGCATTTTCCTCAAACCACAAAACAACTTACATAAAGCGACTTATACTTTTAGATAGGAGTGTTTAACATGAGAAGGTCTACTATCGCTCTGACGGCAATACTTGCTTTGGCTGCATGCAGTAGCAATGACGACTCGGACGATGCGGTCAATGCCGACACTGCGGAGTTTGTCTTGCCTGCAGGTGCGTTTACTATTGAAGCCATTGCAACAACTGAGTTCGATTCTAACGGTGGAACCTGTGGTGATGCCACAGGCGAAATCACTATCACTGAAAACGCACTACGAGGCAACGTACTATCATCCAACGGCTTTACACTGGGTGTCGACGGTACTCTATCGGATACAGGGGACGTAACTGGCGGCTTCGCACAGGGGAGCAACACGATTGCCAGCTTCTCAGGTCAATTCACAGAAACCAGCGGTAGCGGCATTTGGACAGATAACTTCGACTGCACTGGCACGTGGACCGCAGCACCAGTAACGGCGGGGTAAACCGGCAAAATTCGTTCGAGGTTAACGCTATAGTTGCTTAACTGAATAATGATCTAACACGATAGCCAATGTGCTGTAACGGTTGCCGATTTCTCGGCAACCTTCTTTTACCAATCCGTACTTCACAAATCCATACGGTTAATAAATTTAATAAAAAACAAACGCGCGTAAACCTGCGTTAGAAAACCGGCTGCTAAAACACCAGCCAAAGTGCAATGCCCGGAAAAAACAGTAACAGCACAACACGAATAAGATCACTGAGCAAAAAAGGCAATACACCTTTGTAGGTGCGCTGAATCGGTATATCCTTTGCCATCGACTGAATAATAAACAAGTTCATTCCCACCGGTGGCGTTATCAAACCTACCTCAACAACAATAAGCGCCAGAATACCAAACCAGATTGCAGTCATCTCTGCGCTCATGCCGAAATCGAGCGATTCTATGATTGGAAAGAATATGGGTATGGTCAGTAAGATCATCGACAAACTATCCATCACACAACCAAGTACCAAATAAAAAATCAGAATAAGCACCAGAATCAGCATGGCTGAATAGCCTTGCGCTGTGACCCACTCGGCTATCATTTGAGGTGTTTGCGTGAAAGCCAGAAACGTATTAAACAACTGCGCGCCAAGGATAATAAAAAAGATCATTGCAGACGCACTTGCGGTTTGCAATATGCAGTCTTTAAATGTTTGCAGATTTAAGCCACGTGTCCATAATCCGTAAAGACCCGTAGCAACCGCACCTACCGCCGCGCCTTCGGTGGGGCTGAACAATGCTTGAGTACCCGGTTTTATCCAATTCCAATCGGCCGCAATACCACCGATAACCAAACCGAATATGACCATAACGGGCCACACACCAGCAAGCGACTTCAAGCGCGCTTTATAAGGTACCCGCTCTGCGGTGGTTGCACTACCAGGACTGACACGAACATAGATCATCACAGCGACCATGTAGCCCAGAGCCGCCATAATACCCGGCACCAATGCAGCGACAAACATCTTGACGATGTTCTGTTCAGTCAGAATGGAGTAAATAACAAGGATAACCGAAGGTGGTATTAGAATTCCCAAGGTACCACCGGCTGCCAACACACCAGTTGCCAAGGCATCGGAATAACCACGCTTACGCATTTCAGGTAAAGCCAGCTGCCCCATTGTGCTGGCAGTAGCCAACGATGAGCCACACACTGCACCAAAGCCTGCGCAAGCGCCAACTGACGCCATGGCCACGCCACCTTTTTTATGGCCTAACCAATCACTTGCGGCATTGAATAGTGCCGCAGACATTCCGGACTTTGTCGCAAATTGGCCCATTAACAGGAACAACGGCACAATCGAAAGTGAGTAACTCGAGAAAGTATCGTAGGTCAGTGATTTTAATTGGCTTAAAATTGCGTTCGGATTACCCAGTACGTACCAGCTTCCAAGAAAACCGGTAAACGCCATTGCAGCAGCTATAGGTATGCGTAAAAAAATCGCACCCAATAACAGTGCGAACGCAACCAGTGAAAGTTCAAGCCCTGCCATTGCTGTTACCCATTGCTGTTACCCATTGCTAGCCACTCATTGGAATCGCGCCAAACCGTATAAACGGACACTACCGCAAACATCAAAGCGCCAATAAAACCAAGCGCGTAACCATACCAGGTAGGCATGCCGAGAATGAACGTGGTTTCAATTGAAAACGGTTTATAACCAAAGCCCAGGAGATCGCGGGTTTCCTGACTGAACCAGGTAACGCGTTCACCCATACCCATCCAGAGCCGCCACATGATAATAATCGCGATGATCGCAATGGCGATATCACCCAACACTTCAAAAAACTTTTGGAGCCTTGCCGGAAAATGACGAACCAGAATATCAACGTTCACATGGCCCCGATTAAGCTGGCACCACGGCAGGAAACTAAAGATGGCCACAGCCGCACCTATTTCGACCAACTCGAAATCGCCCTTTACTGGACTGAGCCCAAAACCCACAAAGGCACGCCCTACTATGGAGATAACGGTGAGTACAGCTATAAGCGTGAGCGAAAGCCCACCGCAGTAAGCCAGCCATTTGGCCATGCTTGTAAGCCTTTTTCCGATACGCTGTTCCAACTGCGGAAACATATTTTCTTATCCCAATAAACAACAAAGCCTCGCACATCGCGAGGCTTTGTTTTCAATGAACTGAAAACGGATTACTGACTGTTCTTGGTCACCATTTCCATTGCATCGTCATACATCGCTTGCCCGGGCAAACCTTTCGAATCCATTTCAGCTATCCACTCAGCAACAACCTTTTCGCCTACGGCTTTAATCTCGTCGGTGGCAGCGTCACTTAATGTATGAATAGTGTTATCTGTGCCTTGAGTCACTTCCAATGATTTCATATCACCGTCATCCATCGCCTTGCCCATCCAGGCTGAGGTTTCGATACCCGAATTAGCATCGATAATGGCTTTAAGATCATCTGGCAGTTTGCTGTAGCTGTTTTTATTCATTGCCCAGATAAAGAACGTGTTGTACATGGGCTTATCGCCTGCTAGCACGGTATGACTATCGGCAAGCTCATGTACTTTCAACGGAACAACAATTTCCCATGGAATCACGCCACCATCGACTACGCCTTTGGATAGATTTTCCGGAAAAGAAGGTACCGGCATACCGACAGGTGTTGCACCCAGATATTCCAACAACTTATTGGCTTGACGAGAAGGCCCTCGCATTTTTAATCCTTTAAAATCTTCAACAGATTTAACCGGCTCGCCTTTCTTATGGATAACGCCAGCACCATGCACATGAACACCAAGCAAGTGAACATCGTTCATACGTGGCTTTATATACTTTTCAGAATATTCCCAGGCAGCGCGCGAAGAGGCCGTTGCATTGTTAGTGGTAACAAAAGGCAACTCAAGGGCTTCGGTTTCCGGAAAACGTCCCGGCGTGTAGGCAGGCAGTGCCCAACCACCATCGATAACCCCATCACGAATTTGATCGTAGAGCGCTGGGGGCTTGCCGCCAAGCTGCATGCCCGGATAAATTTCGATTTTCAATCGACCATCACTTTCAGCGAATATTTTATCGGCCCAAGGCTGCATGAAACCTGCTGGAACCGCACCTTTTGGTGAAATAAAATGTTGAAAACGCAATGTGACTTCTTGTGCCGCCACCTGACCGGTCGCGGCTAGGCTTAGCACACCAGCTAATAGTATTTTTCTCACAAACATAACTCCTACCAAGTTTATCGTCAGAATCTATAACCGTTTACGGCTACGCTAATCCTGTTGTAATACACCACTATTCTACCGATTAACCACTTGCGATTCATCGCCTTGTTGCCCGATTCAAACAAAATTAGTCGGTAAAACAATAAATATTCGACCAACGCAGCAGCCAGTCAACCAGCGTATTTATAATTTGTTCCTGAAACATTGGGAATTAGCAAAATTAACTCTCATTACAACCACTTCGGACAGTCTGATCTTAAATCACTGGCCGGGTGATCCCAACTGATTTTGACGCCATCAATCGTCAGAGGAAATGATACGCGTCGCGCCATTCCCCAGCTAGTGTGCTCAAGATGGTTATTGATATCTGCTTCGCCCATAGGCTTGAACGCCGACCGGCTATCGGATTGCGGATACTGCAACAGTGTGTTGGCAGTTCTGGCCAGCGATAGTTTCGCCTGAAGCACACGACCCGCCTTGCGCCTCAGTGCAAGCGCATGCAGTGCAGCTGCTGCCATCAAATAACCGGTTGCATGATCGAGTGCCTGAACCGGTAATGGCTGAGGTTTATCAGTCGCGTAATGACGCATACCTTCATCGGCAATTCCGCAACTCATTTGCACAAGGCTGTCAAACCCCCTTCGCGTCGCCCATGGACCAGTCCACCCGTATGCACAGAGTGACACCTCAATTAACGCAGGGTTAACCTTGCGCAACACATTCGTTGATAATCCTAGACCCTCCATAGCACCGGGGCGGTAGCCGTGAACAAGCACATCGGCAGAATCCAGTAGTGCCAGCAACTGGGCTCGACCATCATCACTTTTTAAGTCAAGGTGCGCACACCGCTTACCCAAAGTGACTTCAGGTATGACAGCCGGCTCGTTCCAGTCGATGGGATCGATACGCAACACCTCTGCCCCAAATGCTGCAAGAAAACGTGTAGAGACAGGACCTGCCAAAACACGGGTTAAATCCAACACTCGGATACCGTTTAATGGTCGCTCAATGGATACCGGTGTGCTTACCGGTTGTATCGCCTGCCCCTCTTCCCAGTGCACCAACGGCTCACCGGCAACAGCCCTTCCCTGAGCATGCAATTGCCAATCTGCAATAGAGCGCATAGCAGCAGCACAACCGTCGACATCCACTATCGATTGCTCCAGTTCGTCTTTATGGCGTAAGCGAATGGCTTCAGTAACGCGCTGCTTTATAGTTGGTTCGCCGTTACCCGGGTTATCGGATAATGCTTCACCCAACACAACTTGCATTGCCGCTTTCTTGTGATGAGGTGCGTTTGTGTGTAGCCGAATCCATCCATCGGCGCAGGCGTAATCGCCAGCGATGTCATCCCATAGTCCACCCGGTTTCCAATCTTGCGCCACCATGCTCTTATCAAACCACAAAGAAGCCAGGCGACGATTAACTGTTAGGTCGTTCATTGTTGGCAGCTGGTGACTGGCTTGCCGGGCATCTGCGTGGAAGTATTCAGCCAACGCGCTGGCGGCGGTGAGCATACTGGTGGCAGCGAGTTCAGTTACGGCAAAACAGGACGGGAGGCTTTCGTGGCCTTGGCTTTCAAGTTGAAGTGACGGGTTGAACGAGAGGTCAATTCCCACTCCGTCCAGAAGTTCGTTCAGTAATTTGGAATGCATCAAAGTCAATACAGATCTGATTCAGGTCGTTGAACGAGCGACAACGCTTTTAAAAGCCAACAACACGACAGGATAACTCTGAAGAATTTAACTCTACAACAATCAACCAAATGCAACGGTAAAAAAGCGCTATGACAAGTCGGTAGATAACTTTGCAGCATTCGTGAGCTCCTGATGATGACGACGGCATTTCGATTCGTAACGCTCATTGCCACCGATCTCTACCTGTGCTCCAGCCAGAATAGCCTGCCCGTTGGCATCGAGCCGTACAGTCATGGTGGCTTTTCTTCCGCAGCTACACACCGTTTTTAATTCAAACAATTTGTCTGCTATTGCCAGCAGCCTTGCCGAACCCGAGAACAACTGTCCTTGAAAGTCAGTACGGATACCATAACAGAGCACGGGCAGATCAAGTGTATCGACAATGTGCGCCAACTGATCAACTTGTTCAGCCGACAGAAACTGAGCTTCGTCTACCAGCACACAGGCCATTGGCTGCTTGTTATGGTTTGCGGTAATGACGTTTATAAAGTCTGTTTGATCATCGAACATGGTTGCCTCTTCAGACAAACCAATACGCGATTTGATAATACCTTTTCCGTAACGATCGTCGATGGCGGCAGTAAACAACATCACGCTCATGCCTTGCTCGCGGTAATTATGCGCTGACTGCAACAACGAAGTGGATTTGCCTGCGTTCATCGCAGAGTAGTAGAAATACAATTGGGCCACAGTGAGCTCGAAATACCATGAAACCAGAATCGTAACACGAGCTAAGCACTGCAACAGCGCCTAATGATAACTATTGATCGATGTCGGGGTGCCATTCCTGAGGCGGCTCCTGCTCCAGTACGCAGGCGGCACCATGCTCACTAAGGTAACGATTTATCGCAGTCTGAATTTCTTTTTCACCTCGACTGGATGGCGCTACCTCGGCTATGGAACGAACAATATCAGCAGGCAGCACGTAGACAAGATTTGCGCTGAAGGCACTCGGAGCTGTACCTGCAGCGGGTTTTTCCACGACCTCAGATACATTACCGCGTTCATCAAACCGAACACTGCTTCGCATAGTCAATTCGGCATCGCTCAAACGTTTAATACTAATGCCTACCTTGCACTGACTTTGATTAAATTTTGTCAGCAACGCCTCATAGAATGGTGGCGGAACAAGATAATCACTGGCAGTAAGTAGGAAGGCCTGCTCAAACCAATCAGGCTTAGCCTGTAGCGCAGCTAAAGTAGCATCTGCTGTACCCGCCAGACTACGCTGTTGCACACAGCTAATGAGATCTGTAGGGAAAATCGTTTGTTGTTTCGCATACGTTTCTATCTGATCACTCAAATAATGAGTAACCAGTACAAGCCGGCGAATACCCGCTCGCTGCAATGCTATTAAAATGTAGTCAAGCGTAGGAACGCCACCAACTGGCAGCAGGGGCTTTGGTGTTTTGTCGGTAAATGGCTTTAAGCGTTTACCACGCCCCGCGCACAACACGATGGCGCTCGTTACTTTGGCACTGGTCACTTTGGCATTTGACACTACGCTATCGGGAACGTGATTCATGAAGAGACTACCCGAACACAACTTTCAGCGTCTGCAACGAACGCTCTTGCTTGTGCGGTTTTTTCGGGATAGTGTTCAAGGTACGATTTTAGCACCTCGTTTTTTACCCTATCGGTATCTTCAGAGCGCACCAGCATCATTAAACACCCACCATAACCACCACCGCCAAAGCGGCTGCCGTAAACAGCTGGTTGCTGAAGAGCTATCTGATGCAAATCGACCATCGGCTGGCTTCCACATTCATAGTGATTTATTGAGCTGTAACAAGATTGGTTCATCAATGCGCCAAACTGTTTCCAATCTCCACACTGCCAGGCTTCGCGCCCTTGTTCAACGCGTTGCATTTCCGAGAAAACATGTTGTGCGCGACGAGCAAGGTGAGGTGCTAACTGATTCAGGTTATCGCTACTTCGTCGTTCCATGGACACCTCTCCAAGAATACTCGCGTTCGCATCGAGCTGATTGGCCGCTTCC
This sequence comes from uncultured Granulosicoccaceae bacterium, assembly GCA_937922945.1. Classification (GTDB taxonomy): domain Bacteria; phylum Pseudomonadota; class Gammaproteobacteria; order Granulosicoccales; family Granulosicoccaceae; genus Granulosicoccus. The sequence continues at coordinate 38,245 of CAKZUP010000017.1, read as the reverse complement.
CGGCATTCTTTTACTCGATCGTTAAAGCCTGAAGAGACCAATTCGCGGGAAAAACCGGAATAGCAAACAACCCAACTCACGTCGTCCATCGATTGCGGATTCGTGCAGTATTCGGCTGATACCGAATCCATATCCAGCAAGGAAAGACCGCTCTGGCGTCCGAACACAATGGACATTTGATCTTGCAAGCCATTGTTTAGTCCCATGTACTCATTCTCTACGCGCCGACACAACTCCACTAATTCTTTATTACTTAGCTGCAAATTATTGACATGCGCCAGCCCGGCGAGATAAGAAAGGATTACTGATGCTGAAGAACTCAGGCCTGCACCAACCAAGGTCCCAAACACCAGTCCAGCAAACCCTTCAGCACCAGAATGTAGAGATTCAAAACAAGCCGCGCTGGCCTTTGCATAACGAACCCAATTCTCGCCCTCGACTTTGCCGCTTAAGTTGAAGGTCTCTGTTGTATCCGCTCTCTCGCCATTATCGCAGTGCAGTATCACTTGCTGCGAATGAGTCGGATAGAGTGCCAGCAATGTGTACTGGTTTATGGTTCGTGCCAAAACCGACCCGCCCTGATGATCTACATGCGCCCCTATCGGGTTCATTCTATAAGGCGAAACCACAATGACAGGCTCATCATCACGGCCGAAAAGCTGCTTCGCTTTTACCGTTACATGATCGATATGGTGTTGGAGGGATGATGCCTCTGGCGAGGACTGAAGGTTTGCCATAGCTTAAGTACTTTTCTTACCAGTCGCTTTCTTGGTTACTTTTTTCGTTATTTTTTCCGCTACTTTCTTGACCACTTTATTTGCCACTTTCTTCGCCACTTTCTTCGCCACTTTCCTCGTCCCTTTGTTCGTCCCTTTCGCACCAACTTTTTTGGAAACAAGCTGTTTGGTTATAGCTGTACTGTCGGAAGCGCGTTTCTTGGCAGACTTCTTTTTAGTTGCTCTTTTTCCCGCAACGCGTTTTTGTGCTTTAGCGCGTCTGGCTGCTTCCCACGCATGAGCAGCCCATTCACGGGCCTCTTCCTGTTCTTCATAAATTGATTCGGGCGCTAGATAAAAACTCATTTTCATGGGGCGCCCATCTGACTTGGTGTACTCAAAAGCCGGCAAATCAAGGGCCTCAAAATGCTGAATATTTTCCGAATCGACTTTTAAATACAGCATATCATCTGCTACCAAGCCGAACATGCAATCGTCAAAGTAGATACCGTGACCACCGAACATTTTGCGAACACTAATATGCCCGAACGTGGAAAACACATCTTGTAAATAGTCGGTAAATTCGCTCATACCATCCACACCATCTAAATCTTAAGGAGCATCGAGTATCGTTATACTTATCCACAATAGTATGCCATGGTTTACACAGTGTGATCGGCTCTAATAGCCAAACTTCATTAGTCGAATTCAACCTATAAGCTACCGCACACAAACCCCGGGATGCGAATCCACAAACGCAAAACGCCCGCGATGGGCTAACCATCACGGGCGTTTCGTTCACTCCCGGCTGTTGCCAGCCGGCCAGCATCCGGGATTACTGCATCATGGATTGCTTATCGTCGTCATCATTTTCTTCGAGTGTCATGGAATCTGCGATCATATCGTCAACTGCTGCCGAGCCCCCGCCTTCCAGTTTAATTCGAAGCCGCAGATCATTAACCGAATCAGCGTTACGCATCGCTTCTTCAATGGTGATGGCATTTTCCTGCAATAGATCAAATAGTGCATGATCGAACGTCTGCATTCCCTGGTCTTTACTCTTGGTCATCAGCGCTTTGATTTCGTGAACTTCACCTTTTTGAATAAGATCAGACATTAGCGGTGTGTTTAACAACACTTCAATGGCAGCTCGGCGACCCTTACCACTTGGCGTAGGCAGTAGACGCTGTGATATCAGCGATTTTACATTCAAAGACAAATCCAGCAGCAACTGCTTGTGACGCGCCTCGGGGAAAAAGTTGATGATTCTATCAAGCGCCTGATTAGTGTTGTTTGCATGCAACGTAGCCAGACATAAGTGCCCTGTTTCTGCAAACGCGATAGCGTGCTCCATGGTTTTCTGATCACGGATTTCACCAATCAGAATTACGTCTGGTGCTTGTCGTAACGTATTCTTCAGTGCTATTTCAAACGAGTCAGTATCGGTACCGACTTCACGCTGTGTCACGATACAACCTTTATGGTGATGCACAAATTCAACAGGGTCTTCAATGGTAATGATATGGCCGTTCGAGTTCTCATTACGATAATCGATCATCGATGCCAGACTGGTTGACTTACCAGAACCCGTACCACCCACAAAAATAACCAAACCACGTTTAGTCATAGCGATTTGATTCATGATTTCCGGCAGATGCAAATCGGTAAAGCTTGGGATATCGTTAGGAATAATTCGAATAACCAACCCGGCACTGCCGCGCTGAACCAACGCATTTACACGAAAGCGAGAAATATCAGGTAACGCAATAGCAAAATTGCATTCCTTGGTTTTCGCAAATTCATCTCGCTCACTCTCTGTCATCAAAGACTGCGCTAACGCAAGCGTGTGATCCGCCGTTAGCTTTTTGTCCATCACGGGCGTGATTTTGCCGTGAATACGCATCGCAGGAGCGGCGCCAGCAATAATAAACAAGTCAGAACCGCCTTTCTTGAAAAGACTTACGAGCAGTTCGTCCATAAAGCGCTTTGCGACTTTCAGGTCCATTTTTATATCCCGTGATCTATATTTATGCTGTCATTTTCCAGCAGGCTGATCTTGTTAAACCGTTAAAAACGAAACGATCAAGAACAACCTGCCATTACCCTTGCTATTTATAGTGAATCCGGATTGGCCGCCTTCTTTCTGGCTTCCGCAACATCCACTAAACCTCTGTTTACCAGCTCTTTCAAATTTTGATCAAGCGTTTGCATACCCGATTGCTGACCGGTTTGAATAGCTGAATACATCTGCGCAACTTTATCTTCACGGATAAGGTTTCTGATCGCCGGGGTGCCAATCATGATTTCATGTGCAGCCACTCGACCACCGCCCTGCTTTTTGAGCAGTGTTTGTGAAATAACCGCTTTAAGTGATTCTGACAACATGGAGCGAATCATCGGTTTTTCACCGGCAGGGAATACATCGACAATACGGTCAACGGTTTTTGCAGCAGAACTGGTATGCAAAGTACCGAATACAAGGTGACCTGTTTCAGCCGCAGTTAGTGCAAGCGATATGGTTTCCATATCACGCATCTCACCAACCAGAATAACGTCTGGATCTTCACGTAATGCCGATCGAAGTGCATTCGAAAACCCAAAAGTATCGCGATGCACTTCGCGTTGGTTAATCAGGCATTTTTTACTCTCATGAACAAATTCGATTGGATCTTCGATTGTCAGTATGTGACCCAGTTCGGTTTCGTTTTTATAATCCATCATGGCAGCCAGCGTGGTTGATTTACCAGAACCTGTGGGTCCGGTTACCAGCACAATGCCGCGCGGCATTTCAGAAATTTCCTGAAAAATACGCGGCGCGCCAAGTTGTTCCAAGGTTAGAATTTCGGTTGGGATAGTACGAAATACAGCGCCACAACCTCGATTCTGATTAAATGCGTTGACACGAAAACGCGCCGTATCAGGAATTTCGAACGAGAAGTCAGTTTCAAGAAATTCTTCGAAATCCTTGCGCTGCTTATCGTTCATGATGTCGTACACCATGGCCTGAACAGATGCGTGATCCAAAGCGGGAATATTGACCCGACGCATATCACCGTCTACTCGAATCATTGGAGGCAGTCCGGCAGACAAATGCATATCCGATGCGCCGTTTTTAACACCGAATGTGAGTAGCTGTGCGATATCCATGAATTGAAACCCTTAATCTATGTTTGCAATCGAAAAGCTGTGTACAGTTCCGGAACACAACTGGTATTTGTCGCATATGTCGGCCATATTTGTGGATTGCTTAGCGCGTGGCAGCACCGAGTATGAAGCAGCCGACATTTACCTAACTCAAGGCGTGAAACTGTGAGCAACTCCACAAATGAAATCTCAGAAGCACTTAAGACGGTGCGCACCGATATAACCAGACTGGCGGAGAAATATGACCGCGATCCCGACACAATCAATTTGTTAGCGGTCAGTAAAACCAAACCCGTAGAACAGATAAAAGCCGCCTCTGCGTCCGGCCAAATCGCCTTTGGCGAAAACTACCCAGACGAAGGCGTTGAAAAAATTGGGGTTTTAGGCAAAGAGAGCTTTGAATGGCACTTTATCGGCGCTATCCAATCGCGCAAAGCCGCTGGTATCACACAACACTTTGATTGGGTACACAGTGTTGATCGGCTCAAGGTCGCATCCCGGCTCGCCATGAGTCGCCCAGCCAACCTGCCGGCACTGCAAATTTGTTTACAGGTCAATATCGACAACGAACCCAGTAAGTCAGGAGTCGCACCCGAGCAAATTCTGGAATTGGCCGAGCAATGCGCGCAGTTCGAACAACTAAACTTGCGCGGCGTTATGGCCATACCCAAACCTCAAACGGATTTTAAACTTCAGCGCGATGCGTTTCGCCGGGTTCGAGAACTGCAGGAATCGCTGAAACAACAGTTTCCCACGGTAGATACATTATCGATGGGCATGAGTGCAGACTTGGAGGCGGCTATCGCCGAAGGCGCCACCATTGTTAGAGTGGGTACGGCCATATTCGGCGCTCGGGCAACTCGTTAATAGCGTATGAGTTTTCAGTGTTAGAATTGATCAACCCGCAATACATCTCCCGCTAAAGGAAGGAATAAATGTCGAACAGCAATCCAATGGTAGACGCATATGCAGCAGGTCAAAGCCTGTGGCTGGACTACATCCAGCGCAGTCTGCTGGACGGTGATTTACAAAAATTGATCGAACAAGATCAGGTGATGGGCCTTACTTCAAATCCTGCCATTTTCGAACAAGCCATCGCGAAAACCGAGGAATACGACAGCACTATTGCATCAATCGGTGCCGATTCGAGCATCGATAATCTTGAAGTGTTTAACCAGCTCGCCATTGAAGACATTCAGGGTGCTGCTGACGCTTTCGCTGACACATACAAGAAAACCAATGGTGTCGATGGCTATGTCAGCCTGGAGGTCACACCCGATCTTGCACACGACGCTGCTGGCACCGTGGCCATGGGCCTTGATTTAAACAAACGAGTTAATCGCCCCAACCTGATGATTAAGGTGCCCGGAACCAAGGCTGGCGTGAAAGCGTTTGAAGATCTGACTGCCGAGGGCGTAAACGTCAATGTAACGCTGCTGTTCAGCGTACAACGCTACCTCGAAATTGCTCAGGCCTACATAGTCGGGCTGGAACGCCGGCATGCTGCAGGCCACCCGATAAACAACATTGCATCTGTGGCAAGCTTTTTCGTTAGCCGCGTCGATACCGAAGTCGATAAAGCGCTCGATGCCAACGGCAGCGAAGCGGCGATAGCATTAAAAGGCAAAATCGCCATTGCCAATGCAAAAGTAGCTTATGGACATTTTGCGAACCTGTTTGGCAGTGAAAAATTTGCCGCGCTGCGTAGTCAGGGAGCGCAGCCTCAGCGACTGCTATGGGCCAGCACAGGCACTAAAAACCCAGACTACTCCGACGTCATGTATGTGGAAGAACTCATTGGTCCAGAAACCGTTAATACATTGCCACCAAAAACAATGGATGCGTTTCGCGATCATGGCGTTGCTTCGTCGCGGCTTGCAACAGGGCTTGCAGATGCACACAAGCAACTGTCGGCATTGACTGATTTGGGTGTGTCGCTAACCGATATAACCAACGAGCTTGAAACCGCTGGCATCGCGTCTTTCGCTGAAGCGTTCGACCGACTTCTGCAATCAATTGACGACAAGCGTAAACGCTTGGCGAGCTAAGCGGGTGACTGAATCCAAATGGACCTTTATCGGCGCTGGCAATATGGCCAGCAGCCTGATAGGCGGGCTTATCGCCAGCGGCGTTAACGCAAACAACATCACCGTAGTTGATGTGAACGCTGCTGCTTGCGAGAAAATACAACAAACTTTCGCCGTGAATAGTGTCGCATCACCTGAGCACATTGAAACAGGCGCAGCCATTGTTATCGCAGTAAAACCCCACATCGTGGAAGCGGTTTGCAAATCTGTTGCCGCACGTAACCCCAGCCTGGTTGTGTCAGTTGCAGCTGGCGTTCGTACCGACTCCATAAGCTCTTGGTTGCCGGCAAACACCGCCATTGTGCGCTGTATGCCAAATACACCCGCTCTACTTGGCTTGGGTGCAACAGCGCTCTATGCCAATACAAATTGCACGCAGGAGCAGCTAAAACAAAGCGATGCGCTGTTGGCTACTGCCGGGGAAATTCGTTGGGTGAAAACAGAAGCCGAACTCGATGCAGTCACCGCTCTGTCGGGCAGTGGCCCGGCCTATTTCTTTTATCTAATAGAGCACATGGCGAACGCCGCTGAATCACTCGGGCTCGATGCAGAACTTAGCCGGGAGTTTGCTATCGAAACTGCGTTTGGTGCAGCGAGTATGGCCAGAGCCAGAGAACTACCGCCAAACCAGCTGCGCGAAAACGTCACATCAAAAGGTGGCACAACCGCCGCAGCGTTAGCCGTATTCGATGAACATAAATTAGCAGGCACAATAGCCGCAGCCATGAAGGCTGCCAAAGATCGCGCCATTGAAATGGGCGATGAGTACGGTGATTCAGGCTAAATGGCACACGCATGCCTTCGAGTATTGGAAGTGGCAGACAACTTCGCTATGCTAACGCCACAGCTACCGCTCTTCGGCCATGAATAACGCCATCCAAAAAAGATCTGACAGACACGCCTCAGCCCACACGCTGCTTATCTGGATTGTTTCTTTATCCTTACTGTTACTGCTGTGGACAATAACCGCAGACATTTCCAGTTCAAGGGCACTCCCCTCCCCGCAAGCCGTGTTTGCAGCCATGCTAACCGAAGCGCAATCGGGGGAGTTGTTTTATCACTTATCCATGACGCTATTGCGTGTCATTATGGCTTTCGGACTGGCAATGGCGATTGGCTCTGCTATCGGCATCGCATTGGGAATGTCCAAACGTCTGGATGATTTTTTCGACCCTTGGTTAATATTGTTGCTGAATATTCCGGCGCTGGTCATCATTGTTCTTGCGTACATCTGGTTCGGTCTGAATGAAGTGGCCGCGGTTGGCGCCGTTGCGATCAACAAAATTCCCAACGTTATAGTGACACTGCGCGAGGGTGCTCGCACCATGGACACAGAGCTATCCGAGATGGCGAAAATTTATCGCTTCTCAACCATGACGCGCATCAAACACATTATTCTGCCGCAGCTACAACCGTTCTTCGCAGCAGCCATGCGTTCAGGCATATCGCTTATCTGGAAAATCGTGTTGGTGGTTGAACTACTGGGAAGATCAAACGGCGTTGGCTTTCAGATTCATCTGTACTTTCAATTATTCGATGTTGCGACCATTCTCGCCTACACAATGGCATTCGTGATCATTATGCTTATAGTGGAGTTCGCTATATTGCAACGGTTCGAAAAATCAGTTACGCGTTGGCGCAAGCGCGCCGCATAGAACACGAAACCAACGGCAGCTATTCCGGGCCACCCTTTCGCGGTAGAAAACCCCTGAGTGGATCGTAACCCACAATGGCAACCGCCGAGAAAACCACGGTGCACGCGATAACAACCAATGCGGCTTGCCAGTTGAATTCAAGGTACAGCGAGAATCGCACTAACTCTACGGCATGCGTAAACGGATTCAAATACGCAATCCAATACAATAGCTCACTTGAATCGCGCACTCGCCACAACGGATACAGAGCGGATGATGCAAAAAACATCGGGAAAATAACAAAGTTCATTACACCTGCAAAGTTCTCCAGCTGTTTAACAAATGAGGACAGCATTAATCCCAGCGCACCCAGCATTAGCCCCGATAGGATCAATGCCGGTATTACCAGAATAAACCCCGCCATGGGCGGGCGAATATCCCAGAACCAGGCGATGGCGAGGAACACATAGACCTGCAGTAATGCCACCACGACACCGGCTAACAACTTGCAAAACAACAAGTACCAACGCGGCAACGGTGAAACCAATAGCAACCGCATACTGCCCATTTCGCGATCGTATACCATGGACAGCGAGCTCTGCATACCATTAAACAACAGAATCATACCGAGCAGCCCGGGCGTTATGTACTCTTCGTAGAGCACATAAGTTTGATACGGTGGAATGATGGATACGCCAAGCACAGAACGAAAGCCTGCTGCGAATATAAACAACCAAACCAAGGGTCGTACCAATGCCGCAAAAAAACGCCCCCGCTGATGTAAAAACCGCAACGCTTCTCTGACAACGATGCCTCTGAGACAACTTATGGCATGAGAAAGTGTCATGTGTCAGTGCCTGCTGGAGAACCTTGTGCGCGTGTTTGCGATTCATCGGTGAGATAACGAAACAGCTCAGCAACCGATTTTTTTTCATGTGTTTTGCAAAGCGCTTTAACGTCACCATGAGATACGATATGACCACGATGCAAAATATACAGGTAGTCCGCATCTTCAACCTCATCCATTAAATGCGTTGCCCACAGAACACCGGTATTATTTTCCACACACAGCTGTTTCACGTTATGAACAAAATCAACTCTGTTTCTATCATCAAGACCCACTGTAGGTTCATCAAGAAGAAGAAGATCGGGTTGGTGTAACAACGAACGAGCTAATTCAACGCGGCGTTGCTGCCCGCCGCTGAGCTCGGTGATTCGTTCATCTTTCCTTTCAAATAAGTCGTGTGCACGCAAGGCACTATCGATACGCGGCTTTGCTATAGCTTTGGACAAGCCCTGCAACTCACAGAAATACTTCAGATTCTGCGCAACCGTTAAATCCCTATCGAGCGTAGGACGCTGAAAGACAACACCGATTTTACCCAGCGCTTTTTGGGTGTCGGAGCGAAGGTCGTAGCCGCCAATTTGAACATGCCCTTCTTTTGCTGCATAGAGCCCGGTGATAATTGAGAATAGCGTGGTCTTACCAGCACCATTGACCCCAAGCAACGCAACAAACTTCCCGGTTGGCACGTCGATATCAACACCATGCAGTATTTGCTTTTTACCAAAGCGGAAGCACACGCCTTTCGTCGACAAGGCATTGTCTTTATTTGCGCTAGTCAAACTGTCTGCCTCTCAAAAGACACGCCTCTGTTGTTATTGTTCGCCACTATTTTGCACATTTTCAATAGGCAACATCGGTTGCTTGCATTTCTTCTATTAACGCAATGGTCTCGTTTACAACACTGACGTCCCGGCTATCGCGTGATTGTGCGATTTCAATATTGCCTAACACTTTAGATGGCCGACCCGAGAGAACGACAACCTTATCAGCCAGAACAGCAGCTTCGTGCAAATTATGCGTAACCATCAACACGGTGGTTGGTCGAGATTCCCAAACAGCGATGAGTAGTTGACGTAAACGCACAGCCGTTGCATCGTCGAGAGACACAAACGGCTCATCCAGAATAAGCAGCTCGGGCTGTATCGCAAAGGCCCTGGTAATGGCGACACGTCGAGCCAGACCCAAGGACAACTCTGATGGATAAAAATCGAGGTGTGCGCCCAATCCGGTTTTCTGGAATAGCGAACGAAGATCGTTTGCCGTGTCCAGTTGCATAGAACCAGCGAGGGCAGCCTCAACACATAGATCGACGTTTTGCCGGACGGTTCGCCACGGCATAAGGCGCGGCTCTTGAAATACGGCCGCTGTTCGATGTTGTGCTAGCGCAGAAACGTTGCCCTGATACTCTTTCTCTAATCCAAGGATAATTCGCAACGCTGTTGTTTTGCCACAGCCCGAAGGACCAACAATGCAAGTAAATTGATTCTCTTCGACCTCAAATTCAAGCTGGCTGATCGCGAGGAGATCCTCTCCCCTCGCCGATTCAAAGCGCTTCTCGTCTATGGTGACGCTGTATGCCGTCATTGCGCTTAGCTACTGATATTTAACTGCTTAGGCTTAGCTGCGCAGATAAGCGCTTCTACTCAGGTGCGCGCCAGTAGGTTCCATCGACCATGCTTTCCGACTTACCCACAAGCTTGGTGCCGCCCAGATCTGACAAAATCTTATAGACGGTTTGCGCATCCTCAACTTCATCATCGATCGATCTTGCAGGAATACCTTCACGAAAACGATCTCTTAGCTTTGCCAACGCATCAGGCTTGTCCTTGATCGCGCCAGATTCTGCCAGGCGATTCCACTCGTCATCGGATGACTTGAGTAACGCTTTTGTCTCTTTAGATGCGTTTATGAATCCAGCCGCTGCGGTAGGATTTTCCTTTGCCCAAGCTTCACTAAACACATAACCAATGGCCGAAACGGTACCTTTCGCGCCCAAAGCCGCAGCCGCATCCAAACCACTGACCAGGCGTTTGAAACCCACGGCTTCCAATCGAGCACAGTAATGCCAGAAGTTAAGCATGGCATCGAGTTCACCCTCTCGAGTTTTTTCTGCCAGTAGCGGCGGCGCACCAAACACGATTTCATTCTCCTTGGCTAAATCGAAGTCGAAATCCTGCTTTGCCATACCTTGCAACATCAACCAGTTCTTATCGAGTGGCCCACCGGCAACGCCGATTTTCATGCCTTTCATATCGCCAAGATCGGTAGCGCTTGAATCGCCTGGAACCATGATGGCACCAACGGCTGAGGAGTACGGTGCGAAGGTTAAATCCTGACCGCTTGCACGCTGACGTGAAACCCACAACCAATCAGACACTATGACATCGACTTCGCCGCCTTGCAGTGCGATCTTTGTGGCATCCCCACTGGCATAAGGCACTATTTCGGCTTCAAAACCGTTTGCCTCGTCAATGCCATTGGCGATCATTGATTTGAGCTCCCAATTCACCGTGCCGAATTTGAGTAAGCCAACGCGAACCTTGTCAGCCGCTGCAGCGGTTTGCACGCCGAGTGCAACAAATGCCAAGCCGAATAACGCTACCGAAACGGTGGCTGTTTTTAATCGGGCGATTCTACTGCTTTTGTTTTTGTGATTAACCCGTTGACTACCCATGATTCAGACCCCGCCTGTGTTGTTGATCGGTTCATAATATCCGCTACATCACCCCGTTAACAGTAGACAAAGTCCCCAGACACCGGCTCATTGGTATATTTTGGGTCTAAATTCGGTTGAGTAATTGGCTTTTTTGGTCGCAGCTTTGCATGCGGCAACTGCAGGTGGCGCTAAGCGCGAAAAGAACGAAACCGATCATTGCGCATTTTGGTGCGCAGTAAACACGAAACTCTCTGACGTTCGAACTGTTTTAACTGCGTTGACAAGCTAACCATCGATAAAATTCAGCGTTATACTATTGCGTTGAAAACACTCCTTGAGCGCACTTGCGCTCACAACACCAATGGGTAAATTGACTAATGGGTAACGCACTTCTCGAAGCGTTCAGCTTTCTTGTCGGCATGCTATTCAATCTGTACGCGATGATTCTGGCCCTGCGCTTTATCATGCAGCTTTTTCGAGCGGACTATTACAACCCGCTCGCACAATTTATTGTCAAGGTCACCGACCCTGTGCTTAAGCCTGTGCGTAAGATCGTTCCCAGCATCAAAAAATACGACACATCGAGCCTGTTACTCGCGTTTTTGGTACTACTGCTAAAACTGGTGCTGTTGAAACTGCTGCAAACCGATATTCTCCCCATTGCAGGCAAACCGGTGTATTCGCAGGCCCTCTCTTATGGGGCACTGTTTCTTGTCGCAATCGTTGATGTTATTCATCTGCTGTTTAACGTGTTTATCTTTGCGATGATTATTCAAGCAGTATTAAGCTGGTTTCCCAACCCGCAAACAGACTCGATTCGCAATTTACTCAGCGGCATAACCGAACCTGTTTTACGCCCAATTCGAAAACACGTTCCACCCATTGCAGGCTTCGATTTGTCTATTCTTGTAGGCATTATTGCGCTGTTCTTTCTACAAATTCTGGTCACAGGTTCACTACTGGCGCCTTTTATCGGTCGGTAGTTTTGACGCAAAATAACCCTATATCAAGCATTAATCGAATCTTATGCGCTAGGGATCATCGAGCGCGCCGTGACAAAATTGTTCAAATAATTATCAAAAAATGCCTTAAAAAACGCTGTTTTTGTATCAGGCCTTCCCGATTTACTGTAAATACAGTGCTTTTTACAAAAATTGTTCTATAAAAATCGTACGCGAGTAAGAAAAGTGTGTTAATTTTCGCGCGCTTTATATGTTTGTTGGTTCGCATAAATACACTGCATATACAGCGTTCACACAGTGCGGTGCCAGTAATGGATTATTTATGTTGAGTGTTGCTGGTACTATTTTCCGTTCACATTAAGTTACGCGAGGGATACATCATGGCGGCGAAAAAAAAAGCCACCAAGAAAAAAGCCACTGCTAAGAAAAAAGCAGCTGCAGCAGTAAAGAAGCCACCCACTAAATCGGAAATCCTGACGTCGATTTCTGAAACAACTGAACTCAGCCGAAAAGAAGTTGCATCAGTGTTTGAAGCGCTTGAAGGCATTATTCAAGACAACCTTAAGCCGCGTGGTCCTGGCATGTTCAGCATCCCCGGTTTGATGAAGATTCGCGTTATCAAAAAGCCAGCAACAAAAGCTCGCAAAGGAATCAACCCGTTCACGAAAGAGCCTACTATCTTCAAGGCAAAACCTGCCCGGAAAGTGGTTAAAGTTCTTCCGTTGAAGGGCCTGAAAGACATGGTTTGATCGGCAACGATCTACCGAAAAACGAATGGTGCCGGCTGTTTCGCTAATCTGGCCGGCCCATTGGTCATTTATTTGACGCCTGTTTTAGCTCAAAACCTGAAATCCGAAGTGAAAATCACAAATTTTCAGGATTGCAATCGCATTCACCCACCCAAACACCCCGATGTTGCGTTCTTATACAAGCAGTAACACGAATTAATTTGTAGATGCACTACCGTTCATGTCTGGTGTTCAGCGCGCAAATTCAGCGCTGGTCACGCTTTGACGAAACTCTTTGGGACAGGACTGCTCAAACAGCGCATCTGGCGTCAATATTGAACCGTTGACCAAAACTCACGAGTGCACGAAACTGTTCGGCCGGGCTATTCTGGCGAACGCCGGCGAGTGTGAGTAATCGATCAAATATTACTGACAATAATAGGTTAAAAAAATGAGTGCAACAGCAAGCTCGATGGTTTTTAAGGATGAGCCAGCACGGCTTCCAAAATGGATGAATACGCTTTTAGTAATCGCTCTTGGATGGGCGTTGGCCGTGCTTACCATGAAAGCATTGATGGCAATGGGTATGCTGCCCACAACTGAAACGATTGCTGCGAATGCCTCTGCCAGCTCAGCTGCAAGTACTGTCGCAGCTGCACCAGCATCCAACCGGGCCGAGAACAATCCAGTGAAGCTTGCACAAATAACCGCAGGCTTTCACCTGTTTGGCGATGTCAGTAAAGCACCTGTAAAAGTCGAAGAGTCAAAACCTGCACCAGTAGTCACCGATACCTCTCTGCAACTGGAATTGGCGGGCGTATTCGCCTACGACCCTGCCGAAAAAGCCATCGCCATTATTAACCAGCGCGGAAAAGAACAAGGTGCGTTTGGTATCGGCGATAAAATTGTTGGCGAGGTAACGCTCGAAGAAGTGCACAAAGAATACGTTATTCTGAACAATCGCGGCAAACGTGAGCGATTGAAGCTACCAGAGAATTCACAGCCCATCGCTACCCGACCGATTCCCACCGCGTCTAATAATGCTCAGGCGCAGTCCAATAATGGACAAGGCACCGATCAATCTGCTCCGGTAGAACTGCCCAGTACACCTGGGGCTTTACGAGACACGTTGGCTCGTAACCCGTCGATGCTTGGAAAAATCGTTGCTGCGGAACCGTATCAGGAGAACGGAAAGTTACTTGGATACCGTATAACTCCGAAGCAAAATCCGGAGATTTTGGAAGCTCAAGGCATATTGCCCGGCGATGTCATTACGCGGGTTAACAATATTCAGCTAAACAGCCAGAAACAAGGCATTCGTGCGTTACGAAATGCCGTTAAAGCACAGGCACTGGAAGTCACGATTTTGCGCGATGGTGCAGAGATTCCACTGTCTATTTCACTTGCGCAATAAACCGGTATTTGCGGTTTAAAGGGCTACACTTTAATCAAGGTGAACTTGCTCAAAAATAAACATGAATAACAGGCTAATAACAAATATTCTGTTCGCTCTGCTCGGCATGGCTTTGCTGTTCAGCAATCCATTGCGCGCGCAGGAAGATACCTTCACGCTGAACCTGAAGAACGCAGATATTCACTCGCTGATTCAGACCGTGTCGCGTCAATCGGGCAGGAACTTTGTCGTTGATCCACGGGTTAAAGCGCGAGTAACGGTTATTTCTGCACGTCCACTCAGCGCAGACGAACTGTACGAGACTTTTTTATCGGTTCTGCAAGTACATGGCTACTCGGCGGTACCGGGTAAAGACCTGATAAAAATCGTGCCTGACGTAAATGCAAAGCAAGGCCCGGTACCAGCTTATGACGGTACCGCCAGCGATCAGCTGGTTACGCAGGTTATAAAAGTTGAGAATGTGCCAGCAGCGCAATTGGTGCCGATTTTACGTCCCCTGGTTCCGCAACAAGGCCACCTTGCAGCATACGCTGCAACCAACACGCTAATCGTCACCGATCGAGCCAGCAATATTCAACGCATCATTTCCATTATCGAAGGTATCGATCGACCTGATAACGAAGAAGTTGAAGTGATTCGCTTACGCCACGCATCAGCCAGTGAGGTGATACGAATACTGGGCTCTCTGCAATCGCGTGCCGGTCAAGGCGCTGGTGCTCCGGGTACCGTGCGATTTGCAGCCGATGAGCGAACCAACAGCATATTGCTCAGTGGCGACCAGGCAGCGCGCGTTCGCATGCGCGGTCTTATTGCCAATTTGGATACGCCGGTTGAATCCGGTGGCAACACGCGAGTTGTTTATTTGCGGTTCGCCAACGCGATCGACCTGCTCGCCATTCTTACCGGCGTATCTGCCGGCCAAGCAAAAATCGGCACCAGCTCCTCCACTGACGACGGCGGCGGCAACGCGGCGGCAGCCCCGACGGCTCAAGCGGCGCCAACCGTCAATGCCAATGGTGTGGTTGTCCAACAGGCCCCGACTGCATCGATTGTGCGGCGTGCAACCAACCAGGAAAGTGATCGACCCAATGTCGATATTCAAGCAGATGAGGACACCAACGCACTGATAATTACTGCACCACCTGATGAAATGCGCAGCATCCTGGCGGTTATCGAACAACTGGATATTCGCCGCGCACAGGTGCTGGTTGAAGCCATTATTGCTGAACTCTCCGAGAACAACAGCGCTCAATTAGGTGTTAACTTTGCCGTCGATGGCACCGATGGCAATCGCCCGGCTGCTTACACCAACCTGGGTGGCGCGACTCAGGCACTGGCTGGCACTATTGCAAGTCAGGGCGCAAGCTTGTCAAACGGTTTGTCTTTAGCACTGGGACGCTTTGGCAGTGGCGGTGTGGATTTCGGTTTCTTGCTTTCCGCGATAGCATCCGATTCCGATAACAATATTCTTTCTACGCCAACGCTTGTCACCATGGACAATCAGGAAGCTGAAATTGTCGTCGGCCAGAACGTCCCGTTTGTTACCGGAACCCAGCTTTCATCTGCCAACAATAATCCGTTTCAAACGATTGAGCGGCAGGATATTGGTATTAGCTTAAAAGTAAAACCGCAGATTAACGAAGGCGATAACATCAAAATGGAGATTGAGCAGGAAGTGTCTGATGTGAGCAACACGTCGGTTACCGGCGCATCCGACATCACCACCAATAAGCGCTCAATCAAAACCACCGTATTGGTTGAAGATGGTCAGACTCTCGTGTTGGGTGGCCTTATCGATGACCAAATTAGTGATTCGCGGGAAAAGGTGCCTTTACTCGGCGATATCCCCCTTTTAGGCAGCCTTTTTCGCTATCGTACAAGTACAAAGAGCAAACGCAACTTAATGGTCTTTATGCACCCTACCATCTTACGAGACGTCGAATCGGCTGATTACTACAGCCGCAGCAAGTACGACGATCTGCGCGGAGCGCAGCTGGGTTTGTTCGAAAGCGATGAGCTACTGGACCGACAAGCGCCAAAATTGCCCGACCTGCACCTGTTTTTTGATGGCAAGCGTGTCAATAATGTAAAGGACGCGATGTCCACTATTGTGCCAACCTCGAGTCTGAGTAACCCTGAACCCAAATTGGACACCAATTTGCCGCAAATCGACAGCGTGAACCGACAAGCTGGCTCGAATACTGCGATTGGGCCTTTCGATACGACGAACTAGTTGAGAACATGGTGGTTTCACCCGCAGATTTTATTGACGTTGGCGACCCCAACGAAACCGGCGCAGCGAACGATGCTACAGACGCCGGACCGGAAAACGCCGCGATCCCGGCACCTTTAGGTGCTGCAGCACAACGCCCTGCCGCCGATTTACCCTACACATTTGCCAAACGCCACGGCGTTTTGCTGGAAAGTATCGACGGCGCTATGCGTCTGGTGCACAAGCCGGGCGTCACCGTTATGGCCCTGACAGAAGCTCGTCGCAAGGCTGGCCAGGCAATGACGACAGAACAAATTACCAGCGACGAATTCGATGCCAGACTCACCCGCCACTATGAAGGTGAAACGGGCCAGGCCATCGATATCATGGACGACTTTGGCGCCGATCTGGATCTCAACGAACTCGCTGATTCCTTACCCGAACCCGAAGACTTGCTTGAATCAAAAGATGATGCGCCGGTTATTCGGTTAATCAATGCCATGCTGACAGAAGCGGTCAGAAAGCAAGCCTCAGACGTACACATTGAGCCATTTGAAAAGCGCCTTGCTGTGCGCTATCGGGTGGATGGCGTGATGCAGAAAATGCTTGATCCACCGCGTGAAATTGCACCATTGATTATCTCGCGCTTAAAAGTCATGGCAAAACTCGATATCGCCGAGCGGCGTCTGCCTCAAGATGGCCGTATTTCTCTGCGCGTTGCTGGTCGTCCGGTTGATGTGCGAGTATCTACCCTACCCTCCGGGCATGGTGAACGGGTGGTATTGCGTTTACTCGACAAGCAAGCGGGAAGACTGGATTTAGAACACCTTGGTATGCCCGAAGTAGCACACGGTAATCTGGTGCGCGCACTGTCGCTATCGCACGGCATTATTCTGGTTACCGGCCCCACCGGGTCAGGAAAAACCACCACACTGTATGCGGCACTGTCCCGATTAAATACGTCTCGCTATTCTATTTTGACGGTCGAAGATCCAATAGAGTACTACCTCGACGGTATTGGCCAAACCCAGGTTAACAACAAAGTTGAACTCGACTTTGCACGCGGTCTGCGCGCTATCCTTCGACAAGATCCAGACATCGTCATGGTTGGTGAAATTCGTGATGTAGAAACCGCGGAAATTGCGGTGCAAGCCAGTTTGACAGGCCACCTCGTGCTTTCAACACTACACACCAACACAGCGGTTGGCGCAGTAACCCGATTACGCGACATGGGAATCGAGCCATTTTTACTGGCCTCGTCGTTGGTTGCCCTGGTTGCGCAGCGATTGGTGCGTGTGCTGTGCAACGATTGCAAACGTCTCAGCACACCCACTCACGCTGAATTAAAAACCCTGCGGGCGACCGTGAGCCAGGCAACAAACGTTCATACACCACACGGTTGCGACAAATGCAATCACACAGGTTATGTCGGCCGTACTGGTATTTATGAAGTGGTCGGTGTTGATGAAGACATGCGCACCATGATTCATGATGGCGCATCTGAACACGACCTTGAGAATCATGCTCGTGTTAATCACCCCGGCATTCAAGATGATGGTGCCCGACTTGTGCTGGAAGGTAAAACATCACTTGAAGAAGTGCTTCGTGTAACGCGAGAGGGTTAATGGCCGCCTTCGAGTACGTTGCGTTAGATGCACGCGGCAAAGAAAAAAAGGGCGTACTGGAGGCAGACACTGCACGTCTGGCTCGTGCCCAGCTACGTCTACAGGAACTAACACCGCTACAAGTCGACGAAACCACGGTACGCAGTGGAAAATCACAGGGTAAGGCGGGGACCAAAACCCCGACGTATCGCGGTGGTATCAAGACCAACGATCTGGCACTGCTCACCCGTCAAATTGCTACGCTCAGCGGCGCAGGTACGCCGTTGGAAGAAGCACTCGCGGCCGTTAGCCGGCAAACCGAAAAACCGAAAATTCAATCGCTGATATTGTCTGTGCGGTCAAAAGTGTTGGAAGGACACACCTTTGCGTCCGCACTCAAAGACTACCCGAAAGTATTTCCAGAGATTTATCAAGCAACCGTTTCCGCCGGTGAACAGTCCGGTCACCTTGATGCTGTGCTGGAACGTCTGGCCGATTACACAGAAGAGCGTCAGGTCGCTAACGCTACGATAAAGAAGGCTCTGATTTATCCAGTCATGCTGGTTATGGCATCCATTCTCATTGTCGCCTTTCTATTGGCCTATGTTGTCCCCCAGGTGGTCGAGGTGTTCGAAGGTATGAACCAGGCGCTGCCACCACTAACGGTTGCTTTGCTTGCAACAAGTGCGTTCGTTCGAGAGTGGGGGTTAATACTTGCCATTGTATTGATTGGCACCTTCATCGCCTTTCGTTACGCCATGCGTGGTGAGGCATTCAAGAATCGTGTGCACGCTTTTATGCTTAGGGTCCCGGTACTCAAAAAACTAATACGCAGTCATAACACGGCTCAATTCGCTCGCACGCTAAGCATATTATCGGCCAGTGGCGTACCTGTGCTTGAGGCATTGGATATTTCGGCGCAAGTTATTACCAGCCGACCAATGCGTACCGCAGTCAACACTGCTGCAGCTCAGGTAAGAGAAGGTTCAACATTAGGCGGCGCGCTAGAAAAAACCGGGTATTTTCCACCTATGATGTTGCATTTGGTGGCCAGTGGTGAAGCCTCAGGCAAGCTAGACAGTATGCTTGAAAAAGCGGCAACCCATCAGGAAAGAGAACTTAACTCGGCGATGTCGATATTTCTTGGGCTGCTGGAGCCTGTGGTTATTCTAATTATGGGTGGCGTGGTTCTAACGATTGTGCTGGGGATTTTGTTGCCGATATTTGAAATGAATCAGCTGGTTGCTTAAGCACTGCTATCTATGACTCGTTGTTCAAGAAAACAGTTTCAATTCTCACTGTTCGTTAACAAGTGCGTTGTTGGTGCTGATATTGGTTCCGTGCTGAACTGCACGCGCGGTACCCTTTAATTTCTATAACCTGGTTCATTTCTATAACCTGGTTCACTTCTATAACCTGGTTCACTTCTATGACCTAGCAATCTTTCCAAAGTGTTCCATAGGGATTGCCAAAGCGCCGCTTAACCTCTGCTTTGTCGTGGCTTACGACCACAAAACGGATATTGTTGCTGCGCATCCATCTCTTCACACGCTCGGCGAATCATGAATTCCGTTATTTCCGTTTCAACATTGCGCACATCGACAACAGCGCCGTAGCTGGTTGTTGAAGGCAGTGGCCGAAGCGCTTTACCTTCCGGAATATCAAATTGTTTCAACGGTTGCATTTCTTGCTCCCAGTTTAATGAGTTAACACCAACTACCTAAACTTCAACTTCCAACCGACGATTGTGTGGGTTGGTGTACAGCTACCGTTACCCACGCAAGAGTCTGACCAATCAACTCGATTCTTGTTCCAAAGAGTTAATGTGTTCTTCAAACAAGGCCAGTTCCTTGTCCGATTTCTTGGGGTATTCCAACGGCAATGCCGCTAATGTTTCAGCAATGATCTGCGCTACACAGAGCCGCATATACGGTTTGTTATCTGCCGGGATCGCGTACCAGGGTGCAGCCTCTCGTGAGGTCTCGTTGAAGATATCCTGATAAGCCGCCATGTAATCAGACCACTTGCCACGCTCTGACAAGTCGTTTTTGGAAAACTTCCAATACCGTTCTGGTGTCGTTAACCGACTCATGAATCTCGCTTTCTGCTCTTCAGGCGAAACGTTCAGCCAGAATTTCAGGATAATCGTGCCGTTCCTTTGCAGATGGGTTTCATGATCGCGAATTGAGGCGAAACGCTCGCTCCAGATAGTGTCTTGATCGAATTCAGGCAAACGTTGTTTTGCCAGATATTCGGGTCGAACGCGCACAGCTAACACTTCTTCGTAATAACTGCGATTAAAAATACCAATGCGACCTCGCTCCGGCAGACTGCACGTGGTGCGCCATAAAAAATCGTGATCAAGCTCTTCAGATGAAGGCGCTTTGAATGAATACACCTGACAACCCGCCGGATTCACTCCACTCATAACTGCGCGAATAGTGCCGTCTTTTCCTGCAGCATCCATTGCCTGAAAAACCAGTAACACAGCGTATCTGTCGTCGGCATATAGCTTGCGCTGCAGCTTGCTGATTTGATCAACGCGTTTTTTTAATGATTTTTGTAAGCCTTTCTTGCCAACCGACTCACCGGGCAATGTGGCGTGTTCCGACACTCGAAAAGTGCCGTCGAAAGGGACCATCATGGCGTCGGTGGGCGGATGAATCACAACGCCGCCTCTGCACTTGAGCCTGAACTTGAACTAGTGACGCAAACAGCACCGGTGCCACGCATACTGCAATAGCCACCTGGGTTCTTATGCAAATACTGCTGATGTTCATCTTCAGCGAAGTAAAACGTAGGTGCTTCAACGATCTCAGTCGTGATAGCGCCAAAACCTTTGTCGTTTAATGCTGTTTGAAAGCGTGTCTTACTCGCTTGAGCCAAAGCCATCTGTGTATCGCTGTAAACATAGATGCCGGAGCGGTACTGGGTGCCACGATCGGGGCCTTGCTGCATTCCCTGAGTAGGATCGTGTTGTTCCCAGAAGAGGCTCAACAACTTTTCATAACTGATTTGCGCTGGGTCGAACACCAAGCGAACAACTTCGTTGTGCCCGGTTTTACCGGTACAGACTTCAGAGTAAATCGGGTTCGGCGTGAGGCCGCCCGCGTAACCAACCGCGGTGCTAAAAACCCCGTCTAATTGCCAGAACAATCGTTCAACGCCCCAGAAGCAGCCCATGCCAAACATCGCCGTTTCCATTTCGGCAGGAAATGGCCCAGCCAGTGATGAACCGAGTACCACATGTTTTTCTGCTACCCGCAGCGCCACATCTCGGCCCGGTAAGGCTTCGTCTTTGGTTGGTAATTTTGTTTTGGTAAACAATCCGAACACCACATGCTCTCTGTAGACAAACTCTTCAGTTAAAACAGCCCATTAAAATCAAACAACGAATCAACCGACGATAAATCAACCGACGATAAAATCAGCCAACGATAAAATCGACCGACTTTCTCGACACGATGGCTGGTGTGATTGACCCGATGGAATGGTTATCGGGTAATCATCGCCTGCCCCCCCCTTTTTCCGAGTTTGCGTAGGGAGGTCGTGTCGAATTTCGCAAAAATGGGATGCAAAATCGTTTTCTTGTGCTACGACATTACCGAAGCTTGCTTAAATGAAACTGAACACGGTATTCGCGCCACACAAATTAACTGGATTTAGAGGAAAAATACCGGAATTTGACAATTTACCAACGGCATGTGCGGGGTTTTTGGGCGTATAGACGCCCACAATTTTGCAGGCTAAGTCACAGAGCAGAACCGGCAGTGACTCAAATCGGGCGATGTTGTTGACGCAGCGACGCTGTTAGCAATCGGGAAAACTAACGGGGACCTCGATAACATTAATGGCCAAACCGCCACGCGCAGTTTCTTTGTACTTGGTTTTCATGTCCGCGCCGGTATCGCGCATGGTTTTGATGACTTTATCCAACGACACACAATGGGTTCCATCGCCTCGCAGGGCCATTCTTGACGCGTTGATGGCTTTTACTGATGCCATTGCATTGCGCTCAATGCACGGCACCTGAACCAGCCCACCTACCGGATCGCACGTCAGGCCGAGGTTATGTTCCATGCCAATCTCGGCGGCATTCTCTACTTGCGCAGGTGTACCATTTAGAACCGCCGTTAAAGCACCAGCTGCCATTGAGCAGGCCGAACCCACTTCCCCCTGACAACCAACCTCAGCACCCGAAATAGACGCATTCTCTTTGTACAGTATGCCAATGGCAGCCGCTGTGAGAAGAAAATCAACAACGCCTTCATCGGAAGAATCAGGACAAAAGTTGACGTAATAATGTAGTACGGCTGGAATGATTCCCGCAGCACCATTGGTAGGCGCTGTTACCACCCGACCTCCGGCCGCGTTTTCTTCATTCACGGCTAACGCATAAAGGTTGACCCAATCGATAACGGTTAACGGGTCACTATAGCCTCGCTCAGGATGAGCGCTGAGTTTGTTGAACAGATCTGCCGCGCGGCGCTTCACTTTCATTCCACCAGGCAAAACGCCTTGCTCACGGCAACCTCGTTTAACGCACGCCTGCATCACAGCCCAGATTTCAAGCAGGCCTTCGCGCACGTCAGACTCGTTGCGGGTACTTCTTTCGTTTTCCATCATGATGTCAGCGATTGAGAGCCCTGTTTCATGACAGATTTCAAGTAATCGATCACCCGATGTAAACGGGTGCGGTACGGCGATATCGTCAGCTTTTATCGGACTGGTGTCAGACGCTGCTGCTTCATCGACCACAAACCCGCCACCCACTGAGTAAAAGGTGCTGGCTTTTACTATGGTCTTGCTTGCATCGTAAGCGGTGAAAACCATGCCGTTCGGGTGAAAAGGCAGCGATTTACGTTTGTGCATGATCAGGTCACGCGATTCGTTAAACGCAATGGGGAACTCACCGAAGAGCCGAAGCTCACCCGATTCACGGATGGCGGACAGCATTGCATCAATGTTTTCAACATCCACACGCTTCGGTTCATTTCCTTGCAAACCAAGCAGAATGGCTTTGTCGCTACCATGACCTTTGCCAGTAGCACCCAAAGAGCCCATCAATTCTACTTTTACACGCGCGACCGGGCTTGAATGAATAAGCGGTGCAAGTGAACGAGCAAATTGGTTGGCGGCGACCATTGGGCCGACCGTATGCGAGCTGGATGGGCCAATGCCAATTTTAAAAAGATCGAAAACGCTGATAGTCATTGCACACTCATTCCATTATCTACGCAAGCGCCAGGCAATCTGGCTGCAATGGCCTGGCCACTATAAGAGCCTGTGTATTGAAAAACACGCAAGACAGCGCGTACATGGATGTGCGTGTCGGATCTGCGCGCGCTACGCTGTGAGTTAGGCTTTGACCAAGCCGACGCTGGGTTCGTCGGCCCGCGCACTAAGTGCTAAGTTAGCACTGCTTAGTTAGCACCAAGTGAGTAAGCACTGCATGAACCAGCTAAGCGGTGAGCAATCCGGGGGATGGAACCGAGCTTAGCCCTACCCGAAATTACTGATAGGTACCAATGAATTCCTGAATAGTGGCTGCAGCAACTGAGACGGAGTGATTTTCCAGCTTCACGTACCGATCACCACTTAAGTATGCGCCGTATCCGCGCAGCATACCCAGCAATTGATAGTTCCCGCGTTCACAGGTTAACAACCCACCACCAGACTGGCCAGAATCGATTGGTGCACTCGTGTGCAAAGCGCCTGAACGGTTTCGCTGGAAAACGCCACTGGACGTTGTTTTACCCTGTGCTTTCGGAAAACCAACGGCCCAAACCATTTGGCTTTGGCTAGGCTGCTGCACCGAGAGCATCATTGGCTTGATGTCGTGAGTATCGACAGATAGCACAGCAAGATCGTTTTGACGATCAATTAACAACAACGTTGCGCTTCGGAAACCCTCTTCGACTCGAACGAAAAACTTCTCCGCCCCATCGATAGCATGCGCCGCCGTGAGTACCCGATTTGGTGCAAACACCACACCGCTCGCGTGACTTCCATGATCGGTCGCTACCGGTAGTATCGCTTCCAACGCTTTGTCGTCAGGCCAAACACATTCTGGTGCTGCCACTGCTTGCGCAGACCACAGTTGTGCTGTTAAGCCCGCGCAAACGAGAAGCGCACCTATTATTTTTCTGGTGCTTTGCATGTTCTCTTCCCCCACGACATGATCGTCGTGCATGCGTGTTAGTAGCGACAGACCAACCAGCTGTGTGAAGCATTGCGACAAGCAAATGCAACACAATGTGGCTTGGTTACCACTGCTATTTCACGAATTGGCAGGATCGCTCCCGCCCCCTAATACAATTCGCCCCAGCTTGGTCTTCGCCACTGGCTGGTTTAACGGGGTTGAGTAAGACAGTAAAAACATCGCCGAACCCCGCATGGCAGGGGCCAGTTTAGCGCATGGAAGCGTTCGATGATATAAAGAAAGGAGCCGAGTTTATGACGCTCAAGTCACTGAAAATGCTAATAGTTTTTGTGAGGTTACGTTCACAAACAACTGATTTTCAATGACTAGTATGGCTATTTTCAAGTACCGAAGTTCAAACCTATACCAAATATAAATCGAGGTTTTTCGTGGCTGTTGTCCGGATGCCACAGGTGGACGTCGTTTAGCGTGACGGTGGGGTACTCGTAGCTGGCTTCGCCAACTTCACCTTTAGTTAAGCCCTGTAGCGTGCCAATGGCCGTTAACTCACGTCCTGGTGCATAGTTCTCAGTTTCGATGTAATCGGGAGATTGCAGCAGGAAACGACCGAGCGATTTTCGTCTTGTATTGGGTCGCTGTTGTCTATCCAGAGGATAGGCCAATACTTCGAACTGGGTTCTATCAACCAGATTCGTGCTGCTGACGATAACACCACCCCAAATTACCGTGCCCTTTGCTGACGTTGGGTCGGCTGTGATCTCCTCCGGAGAGAGCTGCACACTCACCGAATCGGAATTCAGCGGCGTTGCTGCGCAACCTGACAGCAACAAGGCCATCAGCGACGCGGCGCAAGCCACACGCAAAGAGAATCGACCATTTAACCGCGATGTTGAATACTTCACACTTCTTCTCCAGTGTCGACCAGCTATTGCGCTGGAGACACCACATGAGTTTTAAAAACTCTTAAAGGGCAATCCATAGTTCAAAAAATAATCTGTCCATGTACGCGTGAGCGCCTGCGATAAGGCCAGTCGTGCCAGAAACGATCGCGCTCACGGTAATGCGGGTAAATATGCTTCGGGTCTAGCTCATTGAGCTTTTCCCAAATGCGGTAGTTAAAGACCGTCATGACCGGATACTGATAATCGGCCTCGCCAACCTGGCCTTTCTCCACCCGGTTAACCGTTCCGACAACACTAATGTCTCGGCCAACGCTGACAATTTGCGGGTCCAGAAATCCACTGACTTCCGCAAGAAAACGGCCGTCGGTTTGATCGTTGTGCCTGGGGCGCCCCGAACGCAACAGTGGTCGAGACACAATTTCCAGAATAGTGAGGTCTTGCTTGTTGTGGACTTTCGCTATCGTGCCACCCCACCGCAGTGACAGCCCCGTTTCGGCGTTGCCCTGCTGAATATCTTGCACAGAGGCAATGGACACTTCACCGGAAGGAGATGGGCTAACACACGCACTGAGTACCAGCGCCATAAACGCGCTAATTGTGAGGGTTACCGCCTTGCAACGACGGCTACCAGACACAATTCCTGATGTCCGGCAACCGCTTAAACACGAAGCCTTAATCATGTCAATTCCAGAATATCCGAGTAACCATTATGCCCACCGAATTGACCAAAGAATGTTCACCGGACACGCGTTTGCATTGTTTTACTGGTTTGTGCCCCAAAATCGGTGAATCTGATGCAGTGCGATCCATTCCGATGTTCCATAGCGTGATGCAGATCGCGTCCTGATGCTCCATGGTCAAAAGATGGCGCAAAAGAGCGCTGACGCGGTAAGGCCTCCGGTTTCCATGCCGTTACCATCAAAGATTGGTAATGACGGCCGAACCTTTGCATGGTGGCAGTATCTTAAGATTGACACTATTGTGGTATCTACACTGGTCGGGTAAAACCGATTAAACGTCACCGGGACGTGTGTATGCGTCCAATAGAGACAAAGCGGGGAATAAGAAAATGCAAACAGTTAGTAAAGCAGCAGCCCTTCTGAAAATCAGTGAATACCGTTTGTTCAGTGAAGCGTACCTGAACTGGTTCGGTGACCGAGCGAGCGATAACGATATTACATCGGTTTTTGCTCAGTTCAAGATGTTTGGCGAAGTGCCGGTCTGGGCCGACCAATTCGCCCGCAGCGTACTAAACGATCTGGACGCCAATCGTCAGGTGAATCTGAATTCATACTGCTTGCTCAACCTCTCGCCACGGGTTGGAGGCAAACCGGAAATTAGCTTCACGCTGCTGAAAAAAGAATAGTCTGGCTGAACGCACAGCAGCAGTGCAAAGGAAACTGTTTCAGGGCACTAACAAGATTGACGCTTAACCCGCTTGATAGCGGTATTATATGAGCATGACAAATTCTTACCCAAGAGACATGCTCGGCTACGGTGAACATCCACCTCATCCAGCCTGGCCCAACGATGCCGCCATTGCCGTTCAATTTGTAGTCAACTACGAGGAAGGCGGCGAAAACAACATACTCCATGGCGATGCAGCTTCAGAGGCGTTTTTATCAGAAATCGTCGGCGCTGATGCGTGGCCGGGTCAACGGCATATGAACATGGAGTCGATTTACGAGTTCGGTTCACGAGCGGGTTTCTGGCGATTACATCGCCTGTTCACTGAACGCAATCTTCCGGTAACCGTGTTCGGTGTGGCCATGGCGCTGGCAAGAGCCCCTGACGTGGTTAAAGCCATGCAAAAAAGCCAATGGGAAATTGCTACGCACGGCTTGCGCTGGATTGACTATCGCAACTTTTCACAAAACGATGAGCGCAAGCACTTGGAAGAAGCCATTGCTTTGCATCAATCAGTAACCGGCGAGTTGCCAGCCGGTGCCTACATTGGCAGAACATCTGAGCACACGCAGGATTTATGCGCAGAATACGCACACTTTGAATACAGCGCCGATACCTATGCAGACGAGCTTCCGTATTGGCGGCAGAGCGCGCACGGGCCGCAACTTATGGTGCCCTACACGCTCGATGCAAACGATATGCGTTTTGCCACTCCGCAAGGGTTCAACTCCGGTGTGCAGTTCTTTCAATACCTTAAAGACAGTTTTGATGTACTGCACGCAGAAGGTCTGGCAGGAGCACCCAAAATGATGTCCATCGGTTTACATTGTCGTTTGGCAGGCAGACCGGGACGAGCCGCGGCGGTTGCTAAGTTCCTTGACTATGTACAGTCACAAGAACGAGTCTGGGTAACTACCAGACTCGATATTGCGCACCATTGGAAGCAAAAATTTCCGGCTCCTGCTTCAGTCTAATGCTAAATAACAATGAGCTGATGGGTAAAATTGCAGGCGCGGTGATAAACCTGAAAGTCGCTTACTCAATCATGATTTGCTATCTATAAACCGGCTCCCAATAACCGGTACCGTTTGCCGATTCAAAGCCAGGTTGATCAACGCAAGCACTAGAAACACAATCGCCATGATGAACAGTTGATAAGTTGGTTCAGCACCAGCAGCCAACGCTACTTTAGTACCCAGCCAAGGCGATAAATGAAACACAACCGCGCCAGCTACGATGCCAGTGGCGAAAAGTGCGCCTGCGCCACGGGTACGGGGATGAAACATTAACAGCCCTGCCAACACTTCCAGCACACCAGTCAACATTCTGAAATTCGGTTCGAAAAAACTTATACCGGTGTTTTGAGCAATAGTGCCAAAGACAATGTTTTCAGCCCCGAATTTTTGTAACCCCATAAATAACATCGCGGCGGCCAATGCAAGCGCCAATACATGTTTAACTATGTTCATTGTTATTCCTAAGTTTTGAATTTAAATAAATACTTACAATACGCTGCTTTTAATAACCAGCATTTTTTCACGAGTCATTTCATGCATTGAGTATTGGATACCTCCCATGCCAATACCAGATGCATCACGACCACCGAACGGCATCCAATCAACTCGGAACGCGGTGTGATCATTCACCATAACGGCTGTAGCATTAAGCTTGCTGGATGTATCCAGTACATCGGTTAAATCGTTTGAGTAAATTGATGCTTGAAAGGCGTACGGTAGAGCGTTTGCTCGGGCTATAGCCTCTTCCTTATCTTTGTAAGAATAGATGCAAACCACGGGGCCAAATATTTCTTTCTGACTGACCATGGCGTCTTCATCAGGGTTCAACAGTACGGTAGGGGCGTAGCATGTATCCGATAGTTTTTCACCGCCGCACAGCACCTGTGCACCTTTCTTTTTCGCATCGTCAACCCACTGGGATACACGGTCGACTTCTTTAGGCAAAATAAGTGGGCCTACTTCTGTGTCGGGATCCAGCTGATCACCCACTTTTAAATGAGTTGCTTTGGCAGCAAGCTGATCGGCCAGCTCCGTACAAACGCTTTCGTGCACGAATACCCGCTGAACAGAAACACAGACCTGCCCCGCATGATAGAAACCGCCTTTGAGCAGGCTATCGATAACCATATCGACAGAAGCCGATTGATCAACAATAACCGGTGCGGCTCCACCATGCTCTAGCGCGCACCGTGTTCCAGGTGCGAGCTTTGAGCGCAACATCCAACCAATTTCTGCAGAACCAATGAACGAAAAAAAATTAACGCGTTCGTCAGTGACAAGTTTTTCAGCGTCTTGGTTTTCCAGAATCAGGGCTTGGCACCAACCATCGGGCAAACCAGCTTCTTTGAGTAACTGAACAAACTTTAAGCACGACAAGGGGGTGGTTCGTGCAGGCTTAATAATAACAGGCGAACCCACTGCAATAGCCGGGACGCACTGGTGAACAATCAGGTTTAAAGGATGATTAAAAGCACTGATCGATGACACTACACCGATAGGCTCTCGCTGCGTAAATGCAAGCCTATTAGTTGAGGACTCGGTGTGGCCCATAGGGATTTGTTCGCCCTTATTTTGTGGAATATGCTCGATGGCTAACTTGACACCGTTTATGGCTCTGAGCACCTCTACCTTAGAATCAGCATACGGTTTTCCACCCTCCGATGCCGCGAGAACGGTAAGCGCTTCTATTTGATCGTTCATTAGCTGGGCTGTGCGCTCAAGAATCTCAACTCGCTGGTAAGCAGGTAGCCAAGCGGAACGATTTTCAAACAATGCATGCGCCCGCGCCAAAGCCTGCTCAACGTCCTTGGCGCTGTTAACATCGATTTGCTCAATGAGCTCACCGTTATAAGGATTATAAATGTCTAACATGAGTACTCCTTTGGCTGACAAAGATGCCATCGATCTGATCGTTTGTTTGAGTTATTCAATGCAGGAACTCTCTTTCAATAGTACGTTTAATATGGAATGGTTCATCGAGTAGTCGATAGGCAGATCAATCAAGTGCACGCCTTTACCATTGAGTGCGGCGCTGAGCACTTCAACAAAATGCTCGTAACTTTCGGCGCGATGGCCAGTTGCGCCAAAACTATTTGCATATTGCACGAAATCCGGGTTATCAAAATCTAAACTAAAATTAGCTAACCCCTCAGCTTCCTGCTTCCACTTGATCATGCCGTAAGCGTTGTCGCTTAGTATGATGACTACCAGATCGAGCCCCATTCGAATAGCGGTTTCAAGCTCCTGAGAGTTCATCATGAAACCGCCGTCGCCATTCACTGAAACAACCTTGCGCTCTGGGTTTAATTGTTTGGCAGCGATGGCGGAAGGTAATCCTGCACCCATTGTTGCTAATGCGTTATCCAATAGCATCGTGTTTGGTGCATAGCATTCGTAGTTACGAGCAAACCATATTTTATAAATCCCATTATCCAGGGTGACAATGTCTTCAGCAGCTAAGTGCTCGCGCAATAAGCTAACTAATGCCTGAGGTAGTACCGGGAAGCGTTTATCTTTAAAATACTTGGTTATGTGTGTATCCACTTCGTCGCACACTCTGGCGAAGAAGCTGAAATCCTGATCGAGCTTGCCCAGACCATTAGCAATGCGATTAATTGAATCAGAGATATCACCAACCACGTTAAGCTGAGGAAAATAAACATCATCTATATTTGCAGCATCAAAATTTACGTGGATAACCTTCTTGCCACCTTTCTCCATAAAAAATGGGGGTTTCTCTATTACGTCATGACCTACATTGATAATAAGATCTGAGCGATCGATTGCACAGTGCAGGTAATCATTGTCAGACAAGGCAGCAGTGCCGATATAGCGCTCGTTACGTTCATCGACTACACCTTTACCCATCTGCGTATCAAAAAAGTACAAACCAGATTGATCAACCAGCTTTTTCAGGGCTTCGCTTGTGCGCTTTCTGTTAGCACCAGCACCAATCAGTAGTAACGGAAGTTTTGCACTTTTTATCATTTCAATGGCTTTATCAATCGAGGGCTGATCTGCATTCGGGCGGCGATGACCAACCACCTCGAATACAGTTGCGTCTGTATCTTCAGCAGCGATGTCCTCAGGCAGCTCTATATAGGCAGCACCAGGTCTTTCATCCATAGTCACACGAAACGCCTCACGCACCATCGACGGTACGTTGTTACCGTCTACCACCTGTTCGGAGTACTTTGTAACGGGTTTCATCAAATTAACCACATCGACTATCTGGAAACGCCCTTGTTTGCTTTTTCTTATCGGTTTTTGTCCACCCAGCATGATCATTGGCATGCCGCCTAACTGCGCATAAGCTGCAGCCGTAACGAAATTAGTAGCACCAGGACCGAGGGTGGATAAACAAACACCTGGCTCGCCGGTTAACCGACCATAAGTAGCGGCCATAAAGCCTGCTCCTTGCTCGTGTCGGGTTAAGATGAGTTGGATGCTTGAGCTTTTGAGAGAGTCCAAAAAGTCCAGATTTTCTTCGCCCGGGATGCCAAAAATATATTTAACACCTTCGTTTTCCAGGGCTTTGACAAATAGATCAGAAGTCTTCATTGGTTTTTCCTTATTATCGAACTGCGGTACCAGCGACCTGCTTGTGCCGACTGCCAGTCATTGCTCCAATCTTTTTGAACGTTACTGCATGGAGTAAACGGTTAGCGCTCTACCAGCTAAGAGACTAATAGCGATATGTGACACTTAAAACGCCATAACGTTCGCGATCATCATTCAGCGTAGTTTTTGCACTAGAGGATGACAATGCGAATACAAATGCCCATCGGTTTACACTCCATAGTGCGCCTGCAGCGACCTCATTTTGTAAGTGCTCGAGTGGTAATGAATGACTATCGGTGAATGCGTTGCCGTTAATTAGAACGTCGTATGCAACCACGCCTGCTCGCGCACCGGCGAAGAAGTAGAAATCATTTGAGTCGCTAAACGCCAACGGGTTAACATGTCTATCTGCTTGAAGCGAGAACGCGGCTAAACTTGAGCTTAAATTGGTGCCCCAACGCACGGCGAAACCACCTTTGGCGGCTGTTTTAAGATTGCCAATGCCCGCCCCTCCAAGGCCAACGATATCGTATTGAAACCGCTTGCTATCGTTTCTGTAAAGGCTCCAAGCGCGCTG
This sequence comes from uncultured Granulosicoccaceae bacterium, assembly GCA_937922945.1. Taxonomy (GTDB): domain Bacteria; phylum Pseudomonadota; class Gammaproteobacteria; order Granulosicoccales; family Granulosicoccaceae; genus Granulosicoccus. The sequence goes on along the minus strand of CAKZUP010000017.1, from coordinate 6,615 downwards.
CACCTCAATTTTAACGATGAGTTCATTATTTAATTGGTACTGCCAACCTTTTGGGTCGTCTGCACCAATCATTTTGTGTATGACTTTTTGCGCTTCAGCCGCAAGTGTGGCCGGGCCCACTATGCCCAAATACAGTGATAACTGATCTGATACATTCGTATCCCACGAATATGCCGTACCTTGCCAAGCTAACAGCCCGGCGTATGGTAAATCATCGGCAATAAAGTCATTCACCGTTATATCTCTGGGTGTTTGCATGCGCTGGAAAAACATATGAGCAATTGCCCGCGTTTTACCTGGCTTTGTGCTGATATAACGATTCTTTATTAGCCAATGTATCCAAGCCGGCACATTGCCGGCGTTAAATTCATCAAAACCTGCTTTCCCAAATGTTATCCCTGTTCCATTGGTGTACCCGTCATCCCTGCCAACAAACACATCGTTTTCAAACGTAAATGTAAAAAATGATTTGGTTTCTTGGGATGTGTCGGCATGAGCAACACTGATACCAGTGCTAAATAAAAATGCTAAAGCCAGTATTTTGCAGACTCTGTTCATTAAATCTCAAAATTCCTTTAGTTTATTCTTGCCGATGTCATTTCAAGATCGGTTGCCCGTCTGTACGAGTGCTACTGAGGGGCGCACTTAAACGATCACTCATTTTCTTTTCCAGCCGGCGAATTTTTCTCGAATGAGTCTGGTGAGTATTCGCACTGCTTATTAAGCTTTGCTATTGTGGATATCACAAGCGCGTTTATAAGGCCCCGACAAAAACAATATTAGAATAACAACCAGCATCGCAAGCGATGCAAAGCATAACGGGATAGAGCCACTTGTGGCACCGCGAATACCGGTGCCTGCAGATGTAGGGCAAACACCGCCGCCAGCCGTCACCTCAGCAACGGACCCTGCTAGAGCGATAACAAATGCGGTACCCCAACCAATACAAAATAAGTAGTGCTTCATACCACTTTTAGCTATGAGCATCGATGCCATCATTAACCCGTAAGCCGCCAACACCACATAGCAGATGGGAATGCTCGCTATATGAGGGCAAGGACTACCAGTAAAGTTTTGATAGCTAACCTTCGCAGCGCCAATAAACCCCAATATCAACAGAGCCCATAAAACCACATTCAACAATTTAGAGTTTTTCATTGTGATCTTTGTCCTGTAGTCCGAGCTATAGCTCTAGCAATTGATTATGGAATTCGCCTGTCACTTCTTTCTCATCACCATTGAGCGGTTTGAGTAACACGCGCGTGGCTTTTAGCGAGCCTAAACCAAAAATCAAAATATGAGACTGGTCAGATACGAGGCCTTCACCAACTACAAAAGACTGCACCAACGTTGAGCCATCTTCTAAAGTTACATGAACCTTTGATCCAATTGAGGAAACATCGTTAGCGAGCTTCACTTTCAGGTAGCCGTTTTCTCCTGCTTTACTTAAAAAGACATTTTGAGGCCCTAGCAAATTCACGTGAATTAGGTCTGGATAGCCATCTTGATTAAAATCTGCGGTAAGCGGGGAAATACCAAATTCTCGATTGATTACGCCAGCGCTCTCTCCTGCTTCTGAAAATTGCCCGGCCTCTGTTTGCAGCAGAAAGCGACCGTTGAGCCGCCACATAGGTAGTTTATGTAATGGCCATCCTTCGTAATTTTCTGACACAACCAAATCATCTCGACCATCTAAATTAAAATCCTCAAAAATAGCACCCCAAGAAAATTCGTAGTCTGCTACATGAGCACTCTCTGCGATATCGTTAAAGATAAAGCCGCCTTGATTTTCGAACAATATCCAATCCTTTTGCAGGACTTGATCATCGGTTAGATCGCCGCGAACCAATGTATCGGGTACGGTCGAGCCAACGTTTGAGAAGAAGAAATCTGGTAATCCGTCATTTTTAAGATCTGTCACTGCAATCCCCATGGGATACGCGAAATAGTCGCTGGTGGGATTGGTGACGCTCTCAAATTTCAGATCCCCCATGTTTTTCCAGGTTCGTACCTGCCCTGTATCGTGGGCGACAACGATATCTTCTAATCCATCATTGTCAACATCGATAAATATAGACTGAAAGGTATTATGTTGATAGAACATACCGGCTTGTTCGGTAATATTTTCAAAACTGTCCGAACCGGTATTGACAAATAAACCGCTTACACCCCCGTAGGTCTTATTAAAAATTGTTTCGCCCTGCACGTACTGTCTGGCGATATAGCCCGATACATAGAGGTCATACAACCCATCTCTATTAATGTCTGCGGTAGCAACCGATAACGGAACCGTTTCGGCATCTATGGCTAAATCGAGCTTTTGGCCTGTAAACTTGCCACTATCGTTGCGGTATAAAAAGACACCGGATTGCCGTGTTACCAACATGTCTGTGTCCCCGTCCATATCCAGATCAAGCGAGATAGCGCTGAAGGTTTTATCAGGGGTGTCTTTCCTCCAGCCTGTTTGAGCAGTGATATCATTGAACGTACCATCCTGAAACGCATAGATTGCATCTTGTTGGTCAATCCCACCACCAAAAAATACTTCTTCAATACCGTCGTTATCAATGTCAATCACTGCCCCTGCAGCAAAAGGCAGTGTTTTAGTGGCATCGTAACTTGGGATAAAGTTAATGGATTGATGCTCAAAGCTTGGTACTGTTAAACCGTCATTAAGTACGGGATAAACATTTGCACGATCGTTACTCGCAAACCAAGTTAATAAGGCCAGTAGCGCAACAATTAAAAATACAATAAACAGTACTATCGAGCGAAGTAGTTTTCCAATACTCATGTTAGCGGCGTTCCCCATTCGTGTTGATTTGCGTATGTGCTGACTGAGTGCGTGTTACACGCTGTGCTTTAAACGCAAAGCAGACAGATATAGCGAAGAAGATGAAAAAAGACACATTCAAGGCTATTGGCATCGTGTGTTTTCCGATAGACGGCAACACCATAAAGAGTATGAAGTTGGCGACAATGAGTATTATTGGGCTAAAAATTCCCATCCATCGTGGATAGTGTGAGCGGCCCGTGAGCGATAGCGCAATAATGATAAGTGACAACAAAAATGTTGTTGCGCGAATAACCTGAAGTAGGGTTTCGTAGCGAAGTTCGTACAGTTCGATTAGAGTCAATATTTCTGGCGCTTCGGGCAACTGCACTAGTGCCGATATACTGGCGCGCGAGCCAATCCAAACAACCCCGGCAATAAAACCGAATGTTCCAAGTAGGAACCCTGAGTACGCCCAGCGGCTGTTCGCTGGGCGTAGCATCAAGTAGATGTGATAACAACCAATGGGATACAGAGCCGCACCAAACACACCAAAAAAATGACCTGCCGTAGAGCGTTGGGCTGGAATGCCTTTCATAAAATCGTAGCCGCCACCAGCAAAGCGCGCTAAGGCGTCATAATGCAGTAGATATTCACCTATGCCTACCAACGTCGCTGCTAGCAAGCCGATGAGCGCTGTTAACACATGTTTATGCTGCATCCAAACAGCCCTCGCTACTGCCATTGCTATTGCTGAGCGTGGATAGAAATCGCGCGTGTGATCTATTGTAATTCATTAGCTGAATCCAACTTGAAAAAACCAGTAATTCTGGATGATTAGTCAACAGGCTATCCTTGATGAATGTTGGAATTACAGATGACGTGCAATTAGATGCTACGAAAGGCTATTTGGTTGCAGGCCCTGGCAAAAAAATTAAGCTGGCGCCATAAGCGTACCAACCTATTAAAGTAAATCGATTTTATTAGCACAATCAAGAACCTAGGTGTTAAATGAAAGAGGTTTCATCAGGCGCCTCATCAGCTGAGCTTCCCGTTGGCGGGGTAGATCAGCCGTGGAGTCACGAGGAGCTGGTGCGCGAGCACATTGGCTGGATGCTCTCTTTGGCGAAAAGTACTCTTGATGTTCATCAAAATACAGATGAAGATATTGTAGGACCGGTTATTGGTACTCGGGGTAGTCCGTGGGTAGTAAACAAAAATGACCTTGCTTGCGAACAAGCGGCCAACGTTTTTACTCCGGGCTCGATACACGGCTCATTAACGTAAACAAATCTGAATTCACTAACCGGTTGCATTGTCGTTTAGCAGGCCGACGAACAGCACCGCTACGGTTGCTAAATTTGTACCTAAATACAGTCACAAGAACCAACCTGGCTAGCCACCAGACTCGACATAACACGCCATTGGAAGCAAAATTTCCGGCTTCGGCTCTTAGTCAACTATCTGTCTAACTATCGGCTAACTGCAAGCGATAAAAACGGCGCGCAGTTTGTTCGAATACATCGTTAACCGCAGAATCATCGGCAGTTGCAATACAGGTAAGCACACGCTCCACGGTATCGTCATAACTGGCCATAAGCTTATCGACCGGAAAATTACTGCCAAACATGGTGCGCTTCGGGCCGAACAATTCCATAATGGCATAGACCATTGGTTGAATACTGCCAGCACTCCAGTCTGACTGAAACATGCCAAAGCCTGAGAGTTTAATACACACATTATCCAGCTGACTTAGGCTCGCAAGGCCTTCGCGCCACAATGCAAAACCAGATTCTGATTGATCGTAAGGACTGCCCGCGTGATCGATAACAACAGGCACACTCGGGTGCTGGCTTAAAAATTCAGCCGCTTCCAACATTTGTTCCGGATAAAGTTGCAAATCGAAGCTTAATCCGAATTCTTTAAGCAATTGAAACTGATCGCACCAAAGAGGGTTGCGTAACCAGTGCTCCGGTGCAAAACAAAGCGAAGGATTATCGTCGAGAAAACTGATGATTTGCCGCACGCCTCTGAAAGATGAAAGTTGACTATGACGCTGAATAACATCGTAGGCTTTATCACTGGATAAATTAACCATACCCACAGTACCGAACGTGTTCTCGGGTAAGTTAATCGCCGATTGCGCCCACGCTGTTTCCGCTACCGGGTCGACAAGGGCTGCGTCCACTTGCAAGAACACCGAGCCGGTCAATTGATGCTGGCGCGATTCATTACTGAATTCATCCCAGGTGTAATCGCGCTGTATGGGCGTTGGATCGCCGAATGGTTTTATAGACCCGATATCTCTTAACCATACGTAGCCAATATCTGGATTGGTTTGCTCTGGAATCCAGATGTGGTGGTGTGAGTCTAGTATGTTCATTTGTGACATCTATTTTGTTGTATGGGGTTTATTGTAAGTTAAGTGTGATGTCCAATGGTTGGATTTTGTGTGTCACCTAAGTTGGGCCAACTTGATTTCCAACACCTACGCCGAAAACTATATCGTCTGTCATCGATACTAACAAATCAATAATTACTAAAATGTAGCCGTCTGGATGTTTCAGAATCGAACTAAAACAGATGTTGATCAAGAAACTCATCGACCACAGTCCAGTAGAAGATAGGATCAAAGCGTTCAAAATCAGTATGCTCCGCTTCTGGAACGACAACCAGTTTTTTATGGTCAGGGAACTTTTCGAACAACATCTTAGATTCATTTATTGTTGTGTGCTTGTCGTTCTCACCCGCCATAATCAATTTGGCACCCTGTACATTCTGAGCATTTTTAATAGGGGAAACTGAGTAAGCATTTGTACCGCCGAGTAGCTGAAACTGAAACATAAGAAATGGCGTTAGTATTTCGGCTCCGGCCAATATAGAATTCAGCCTATTCGATATGGCTGTACTTAAATCTGGATATACTGATTCAAATATCAGTACATCAGCCGAAGAGCGCTTATCAGATAAAAGCATAGCCGCCCCTCCCATAGAAACGCCAATAACCACCAATGGAACTTCCGGGTATTTGAGTTGCATATAGGCTATCGCAGCTTCGGCATCTAGTGATCCCTGGTAACCCATAGTGATTCGATGGCCGCTGCTCATTCCATGTGCTTGAAAATCGAATATCAAGCTTGAAATATTGCGTTGCCGTAAATGCTTTGCTCTTCTCCACATTTGTCCACGATTTGACCTGACTCCATGCATGAGTACCGCAATCGCTTCAGTACTGGGTGCTTCGATTAACCATCCCGACAATGCTTTTTCTCTTTTAGTTGAGAACCAGATATTCTTTGCTTGTACAGGAGTCTTGCAGAAGATTGTTCGCTCTGGCTTACTGAGATACAAACCTGCGGTCCACATACTCAAGATTGACAGAGCGATGCAAGATAGTATGAGACAGGGCAGCAAACGCCTTTGACCAATTTTGTATATACCTTGAAATAGAAATACCACCAATGACAGTAGCCATATCCAGAAACCTGCACGAATTTCAGTTGGAATATGCCGTCCATCTTCACAACAAAATCCCACTGGATTTCCGATGTACAGACTGGCGAAATAGATCGATATTAAAGAGAACGCCACAAAGGGTATTAACCATCTCTTTTTAAGGAACAGAAAAGAAATAAGTAAGAAGGGATTTGCTAACCAGGGCAACGTGTCTACAGGTGCCTGTTGAAAAATAAATACTTCATTTAAAAATTCAACAGCACCAAATAAAAGCATAACCAAACCGGAAAACGTATGCTCTTCAATACTATTTTCAGACTGCTGATATTTTGAGTACGCGACGACACAAAAAAGACTGATAATGTAGAGAATTAGCCACGTGCTTG
>CAKZUP010000016.1 GCA_937922945.1 uncultured Granulosicoccaceae bacterium | reverse complement strand
GGTGCTGGGTCGACGAGTCTTTTTAAAAAGTTGAACCGAACGCCACGTACGCCGGCGTCATGCATGTCGCTTAATTCGTTGTCAGTAATATCGGGGCTTACAACGGCCACACCTCTGGCCTGATTGTTTGAGTGACGAAGTGCGTCAAGTAATGCACTGTTATCGCGTCCGTGGCAACTTGCCTGCACAATAACGTTTTTGCTAAAGCCCAAGTGATCGCGTAATGCGAACAGTTTTTCTTTTGGAGCATCAACGGGTGTGTACTTGCGCTCTGCAGCATAGGGAAACGCAGCGGCTGGTCCGAATACATGGCAATGCGCATCAACGGCACCAGCGGGCACGATGAAGTCCGGCTTCTTTGGGTTAGGGTGCCATGTGGCATCGCCCGGTTTTACTTCGCTCATAAGAAATCCTGGTGCTTACGGAAAGACAGTGCCTGAAAACAGCTTTCGTGCCGTGCGCAACATGCCTGCCGAGCCTAATGTACCATCGCTGTTAAATTCGAGCACGGCAGGAGTTGAACCCAGCGGGTGCTCAACATGAAGCACGCGTTGTTCACCTTCGCTTGGAGTGGCCAACGGGTAGGCAACGGTGCCATCCGTTGTGCAAGCAGTTGCTACGCTAATGGCGCAAAACACGCCGATAGTGGCATGGCATCGGTGTGGAATAAAGGTTCTTGTCATAACAAGGCCATTATTTACCGCTGGTGCTAGCAAACACATTTTAGGCACAGATTTATTGCTGACATCACCCAGATTCATCAGGGGGCCGACTTGTAAACGTATAGATTCCAATTTGGCTTTTAATTCATCGTTGGCATCGAGTGCTTCACGTGTTTCGTAGCCGGTTATGCCAAAATCTTCTGCGCGCAAAAGAACAGTTGGCATACCATTGTCTATGAGCGTGAGTGCATAGCCGTCTATGGTGTCTTGTAAATTACCGCTCGGCAGTAAGGCTCCACAGTTAGCACCTGCAATACCATGAAAAGCCAGCGGTATCGGAGCCCCGGTTCCGGGTACGCCGTCGATCACTGAATCACCGCTATATACTACCTGCCCGTTGGGTGTACTGATTGTGGCTACCGCATTATTACCGGTGTTTTGCATGTACACCCGCACTGGCGTGACTCCCTGTTGGGCTGCAACCAAGCCTTGTTCTATGGCAAAGCCACCTACACCTGCTAGCATGTTTCCGCAACCTTGCGCACCGCTTACCCGAACTTCATCAACAAACACCTGTAAGAACATGTAGTCAACGTCGGTATTGTCGCGAGAGGATGGAGAGACAATGGCAACTTTCGATGTAAGCGGATCAGCGCCACCCATTCCGTCGATTTGACGCGAATCGGGAGAACCCATAACGCGAAGTAAAATAGCATCACGCTCTGCAGGGTCGGTCGGCAAGTCGGCGGCAAGAAAGAATCCGCCCTTAGATGTCCCACCGCGCATCCAGGTGCAGGGAATGCCTTCAGACATATTTCAGGCCTTTCTCAGCAAGGCGTTCGCGCATGTTATAAATATCGAGCCCGAGTTCCCCGTTAGCAAGCCTAATACGTTTGGCTTCTTCGTTTTCCAACCGTTGCCGTGATTTTTCGAGAACCGTTGCTGCATCTTCACGACGCACCACGCAAACACCATCATCGTCAGCCACGATAACATCGCCCGGGTTGATCAACTGACCAGCGCAAACAATGGGCACGTTTACAGAGCCTATCGTTTCTTTTACGGTGCCTTGTGCAAATACAGACGTTGACCACACTGGCATTTGCATTTTTTCAAGATCAACCGTATCGCGAACGCCTGTGTCTGTGACCAAACCAACCCCACCGTGTGCTTTTAAAGAGGTTGCAATCAGATCGCCAAAGTAGCCCGCATTCGACGGGGAGGTGGGTGCCTGTACCAGAATGTCTCCAGGAGTTACTTGTTCTATCGCAACGTGCAACATCCAGTTATCACATGGAGCTGCGGATATGGTTAATGCAGAAGCCGCGAGTTGCGTACCACGATAGATGGGCCGCATGTTGGCAGCCAGCAAACCAATTCTACCCTGTGCTTCATGAACGGTAGCAACGCCACAGGTGGCTAATCCAGCGATAACGTCAGGGTCTGCACGTTCTATATGTTGTACAACAACATTCATTTTAAGCTCCGGATTGCTGGTGTTGATTGCGACGTTGGTTGGTTTTTTATAAGTTTAGTGCAAATTGTCGCAGCCTAAAGTTCATCGACAGTACGCGGATAGACAGACTGAAAGCCTTCAGCGTATTTCGCGGGTCGTCCACCGGCCATGCCACCTGAATTACGGCGGAAGTGATTACCACGATTTTCAGCCACGTTGGTGTAATAATTCCACAGATGTTCCTGACCTTGCATACATTCAATTGCTGCACGCTTGTTATCCCAAACGTCAGTGATATCAAGAAATACATCAGGCTTCCAGCCCATTTGCTCTGTTTGGTGAGGTTCAAATAAATATAACTGCGGTGCGCCCAAGACTGACTCTTCTGGGTTATGCCCCCAGGCCTGTGCAACCATACGGCATTCCATGGCGACCTTCGTCGCATAGGAATGGTCAGTGTTGTAAGGGTCGTAGTGCGAGTGACTCATCATGAACTGTGGTTGAACCGCCCGAATAACATCCACCAATTTAAACTTGGCGTCTCGATCTAGATCAAGCGGGTAATCGCCAAGATCAAAAAATTGTATGTCGTGTGCATTTAGCGCTTTCGCCGCGTTCTCTGCTTCTTTACGGCGTTCTGTTTTGACTTTGTCCAGTGTCATATCGCCGAGCTTCCAAAGCTTGGCCGATTCTCCGCGCTCACCATAGGAGAGGCATACAACCGTTACCTCGTAGCCAAGTTTTGCGTGCAATGCAATAGCGCCACCGCATCGCCACACGAAATCGGCGGAATGAGCACTAATAATCAGTGCGGATTTTGAGTCGGCCATGGTCGGGGAGTCCGTTTGTTGTGAAGTATGAACAAAAATAACCGTTGTACCGTCATTATACAGCTGCTCTTGACCCGGTGAAACTGGGTGTACTCAGAGGCAGAATGCTAACTCAATCACAGTAAATGGTGAAATGTTCAGCATTATCAATATTAGCCGATTCACTATAAATATCAGTTTGTTTTTTGACGTCTAGCTTATGAATCGGTTGTGTAGATGGACATTGTTTTTGGTCCTGACGGTTGGCCTGTCGGCCTGTGCACAGGATTCCAGTAATAGCCCGACTAACGAGGCGCCGAACTTCGGCGAAGCGGCAAACACGGTCGCATTTGAAGAGCGTCGAATTGCGGTCGTTTTTTCCGATACAACGGCGAAACACTATTTCGATGAGTTCGCCTACGGCCAGCTATTTACCGCGATGCAGCACCAAGCGATGCAAGCCGGCATGCCTTACGATGTGCTGAGCGAATCAGATCTGACAGATTCTGTTGCATTGCAACAGTACAATGCACTCATTATTCCACTGATGAGTCACGTTGACAGTTCGCACCGAGATCAAATTATTAACGCGTTGCTTACCGCTCAAAGTAGCGGTACAGCGATTATCACCGCATCAGAATTCCTGACTTACGATCAAAACAATAACGCATTCGGCGACGCGTACTCAGGCATGATCCAAATACTGGGGTTAACACCGTTAACCTATCAAGTGGGTGTGCCGGCAACGCTGCGAGTGTCTGGTACTGATCATCCCATTACCGCCGACTATGCACCCAATCAACAACTAGGGGACTATGAGCAGTCGTGGTTTGCTGAATTTGCACCCGTAGAACCAACAGAGGCAACAACCATTGTTGAGGCGCGTGTCAACAACACGAAGCACGCCGCCATGCAAGTGTTGGAAAGAGCTGGACGGGTGGTGCATTTCGCCAATGATGCCTTTCTGGCAGATAAAAATCTGGTTTGGCCTGCGGTGCGCTGGGCTATATATGGAGACAAAGCGCCAGTGTCTTTATTGCCGTCTCGTTCCAGTAGTGTGTTTGTTGCCAGAAACGACATGGACCAAGCCATGATTCCGGCCGGATTGGCTGAAAATGAAGTGCCGCTGTTGGACATTATAAGAGACTGGAAGCGGGACTATAACTTTGTCGGCTCTTACTACATCGATATTGGCAATGACCCCATAAGAGGCGAGTACACTAACTGGAATTTTTCCACTCCGTTGTATGCAGACTATTTAGCATTAGGCAATGAGTTTGGCACGCATTCATGGACGCACCCGCACTACACAAGCGAACTGACCAACGAAGAGTTAGAGTTTGAATTCAACCAGAGTAAGCAGGAAATAAGTACCCAGTTAGGCATCAATGTGATAGGTGGTGCGGTTCCGGGTAACCCTGAAAATCTGAATGTCGTTGAAAACCTGAATCAGTGGTTTGAGTATTTCTCGGGGCGTTCCATTACTGGTGCCTTGGGCTATAGAAGTGGCTATGGTTACCTGAACCCGAAACACAACATGCGCTATTTTAATTTAAATATGACGCCTGATTTTGGGCTAATCGATTTTCTTAATCACACCCCGGTTCGCGCAAAGAAAATTTGGCAAGACGAGTACGATGCGCTGCAAGAAGACGCCGAACTGCCCGTTATGCATTGGCTTTGGCACGACTACGGACCAACGGCTCAGGCAGCAACCGGCCGGTACTCCAAAGATATGTTTGAGGAGACCGTAAAGTATGCATTTGATCGTGGTTCGGAGTTCGTGACGCTTGAGGATTATCACAATCGATTAACCGCGCTGGAAACCGTTTCTTTATCGACCGGTGTGAATGACTCAATAAGCGCAAGTGTCACTGGTACCGGGCTTGGGCAATTTGCATTGAAAATTGACTCCGATGAACCGATTGCAAGCGTGTCCAATTGGTATGCGTATAGCGACACAGCCGTTTTTGTACCGGACAATGGTGGAGAATTTACTATACACACTGGTGCGGAGCCGGAACAATACACGCGTATCATCGCGCTTCCAATGCGTGCCAATTTAATTAGCGTATCTGGCAATGGCAATGAGATCGATTTTTCCTTTTTCGGAGAAGGGGCTGTCACCGTTAAGTTGAGTCCTGCCATGCAAGACAACGCACGGGTCGAAGGTGCTGATTCGTTCGATGTGAATAACGATGAGCTAGTGCTTCAGTTTCAAGAAGCAAAACAATACACCGTTTCCATTACAGCGATTAATCCGATTAATTCAAAGCCAGTTGCCAATGGAGCATCGGCGACAACCGCGTATGCAACGCCTGTGCAAGTGACACTCAGCGCACAAGATCCTAATCAGGATGTGTTGAATTATACGCTCACCAGTATGCCGATTAACGGAACACTCAGTGGTGATGCCCCCACGTTGACTTACACACCAGAAAACGGTTACAGCGGTATAGATACATTCAGCTTTATCGTCAATGATGGCGAATTTGATAGCGACGGTGCCACGGTATCAGTTACGGTCGGCTCACCTGTGGCGGCGAATAGCATACCGGTTGCCAACAAGGCTGTACTGAATACCACTGTTGGTCAAAGTGTGCCCGTGCAACTCAGTGGATCCGATAATGAAGGACAGGCATTGCAATACACATTGCTGACTCAACCCGACAATGGCAGTTTAAGCGGAGCTGTGCCAGCGCTGAGTTATCAGCCCGCGGCAGGCTTTAGCGGTGTCGACGAATTTAGTTTTGCCGTTAGCGATGGCACGAATGAAAGCGATGCAGCAAGGGTTGTTATTCATGTTACAGCTCAGCCGTTGCCGAGCAACGGTACGGTATCCAATGCCATTGCTACTAATGTATCCATTGATGGCAACTTAAGTGAATGGTCTGGCGTTGGGGCATTTGGTTTGGATGTAAATGAAACCGGTGTTAATGGCCAATATAATTGGAAACAAGCATGGATATCACACGATGCTAATGCTTTCTACATTGCGTATGAGCAATATCAGCCAGCGGCTCTGGAATGGCGAAACCAGATTTATCTGGATACTGATACCAATAGAGACACCGGTTTTCGTGGCTTCGCGAACGAATACGCGATAGGTGCAGATTTTGTGGTGGAGGGTGCTGCACTGCTCGAATACACCGGCACAGGTACAGACTGGAGCTGGCGAACGGTAGGCGCATTGGATGCCGCTGTAAATGGCGCTCTGGTGGAAATCTTAATACCCCGTACGCAACTTGCGGATACACAAATTATTGATCTGTTTTTTCAGAGTATCAGGGATGATAATACGCGTGACTTCTACCCGGATGATGTGGCTAATGCAGATGCGGTGGCTTACACGCGCCGGTTTAGTTACTCGGTTGCTGCCAATCAGAACCCTGACAACGCGGCACCGGTTGCTCATCCGCTTGAGCTCAACACAGCAAACAATGCCGACTTGCCCATTAAGCTTACCGGTTTTGATTTGGATGGTGATGCGTTGAGCTTCGAGCTCACCACACAACCTGCTAACGGAACCTTGTTTGGCACAGCGCCTGATCTTGGCTTTATGCCCGCGGCTGGATTTACTGGGCCTGATACGTTTAAGTTTATCGTGAATGATGGTTCGCTTACCAGTAATACAGCAACCGTTGTAATTAATGTTGTTCCACCACCGGCACTCAATGGAATTCCGGTTGCGTTGAATCAATCACACGTTGGCCAGGTGAACACGCCTATAACGATAGCATTGTCTGGTAGTGACTATGAAGGTAGCGAGCTTAGCTTTCGTGTTGTTACAAACCCTGTGAACGGCGTGCTGAGCGGTGAGGCACCAGCGCTAACCTATACGCCCAACGCAGGTTACACTGGCAATGATTCGTTCACGTATCAAGTGGGTGACGGCACGTCATACAGTAAAACAGCAACCGTGAGTCTGGTGGTTGAAGCTGAAGGTGGCAGCAATACTCCGCCTGCAGCAGATAATCAGTCGGTTATCGTTGAGCACGATACAGCCCTTGGCATAGTCCTTAGTGGTAGTGATCAAGATGGAGACGACTTAAGCTACCGCATACAGACACAGCCGGTATCGGGTACCTTAAGCGGTACAGCACCGAATTTAACCTATACCCCATTCAACAATGCGTCAGGCCCCGACAGCTTTACGTTCAGCGTTAACGATGGCGTGGTGGACAGCGCAACTGTATCCGTCAGTATCGATATTCTGCCAGCGCCTGTTGCAAATCGTGCACCCATGGCGATCGGACAAACAGTTAATACCGCTGAGTCTGAGCCTGTTAGCATCACGCTTACCGGCACCGATGCCGACAATGATCAGTTGAGTTTCGTAATAACACAATCACCTGCCGGTGGTCGTTTATCGGGTAACGGTGCGGTGCTCGTTTATACGCCAAACGCTGGGTTCAGCGGTATCGATCGCGTTTACTTTCAGGCAAACGATGGGTCCGCTAACAGCATTGAAGCGGTGGTAACGATTAATGTAGCGTCGGCTCCTGCCACAACGGTAAGTAACCTTGTTACCCAACTCACCATAGATGGTGATATGACTGACTGGATTGGGCTGCAAGCGTTCGCCGATGACCCGGATGATGTTTCAGGCATTTTGAATCCGCTGAATTGGCGTACATTGGTGGTTGCCCACGATGCAGACAATTTCTATTTCCTGTACCGAAATGATGGGTCGTTTACGTTAAGCTGGGGGCATGGAATGTATATTGATGTCGATGGCAACAGCAATACAGGTTTTAGAAGCTTCAACAATGAAGCACCAATAGGGTCGGATTATCTTATTGAAGGCAGCAGTGTGCATCGATACACAGGCACCGGTAACGATTGGTCGTGGCAGTACATTGGCTCGGCTACCGCCGCACTGAATCACGATGTGCTGGAATTCTCGGTGCCGCGCACTATGTTGTCTGATGCATCAACGTTGCAGATGTATTTAAGGGCATCGAACGAGCCGTTCGGTGGCAACATCATTGACCTCTACCCAGATGTCGCACTCACTACACCTGACAATAGCTCGACTGACAATACCGTACCGAGAACCTTGGTTTATAGCACGGAGCCATAGTGGCGCAGACTGCTATGCATCGAGTTGATCGTTTGAATCCTTACTCAGATACGTGGATAGTGGCTACATTGTAGAATGAATCTTCTATCACAGGCCGTGAGTAGTTCATGATCATAACGAGAAACAATTCAGAACATTATCAATGGGGCGACAACTGTGATGGCTGGCATCTTGTCAAAAGTCCCATGCTAAGCGTTATTAGAGAAAGAGTTCCGAGTGGATGTGAAGAGGTTCGGCATTTCCACCGGAAATCGGAGCAGTTTTTCTTTGTGCTATCGGGCATCGCTACTTTAGAAGTGGGTGGCAAAATAAACAGACTTGAAGCGGAGCAGGGGTATCACATTGAAGCCGGTGTGCCACACCAGCTTCGCAATGAACAGAAAACCGATTTGATATTCCTTGTAACGTCGGTACCTCCAAGCCATGGGGACCGTATCGAAGCGTAATGCATTGTTGCCA
>CAKZUP010000015.1 GCA_937922945.1 uncultured Granulosicoccaceae bacterium | reverse complement strand
CAACTCCTTCGTCCCATCTGTATTCGAACTTGGAATTTAATCGCGTATTGTCTCGTTGATAGTTCACACCAAACGATACCGAATTGCGTTCAGTATCCGAACCATCCTCATTTTCCACGGCGGCTCTTTGGGCTGATAAATTGACCGATGTGTAATCACCCAGTTTCTGGTCAAGTCCAACAGTGTGTGCATACCCTGCACGGCTATCCTCATCGGTGAACTGATGCTCTGAATACACCTTTAATTGGCTGTTAATGGTTTTTCGATGGCCAAGCACAAACGAATTTTTCTTCACCTGAGAACGATCGAACGAGTAGATATAGTTGGTGTAGACACTGTAGGAATCGCTAATATTCACTTCTGTCCCGACAATGGCACTGTTACCGCGATCGCCAGCACTCATTTCGCCCGAGATATTCACTTTATCGTTTGCGGCGTATTTAGCACCCACGGTTGCTGAGTTGTTAGGAGTGGCTGTGCCGCTTTCTTTGATACTCAGCTGCTGAATGCCGTAAACATTTAAGCGCGAAGTTGCATCCACAGATACTTTTCCAGCGACCAATGTCGATTCTCCGTTGGTATCGGCTGCAAGATTTTCATCGCGTTTGTTTCGAACTTCACCCGACACGCTAATACGATCAGAATAATGGTAATCCATCTGCGCAGCTATGTTAGATTCAACGCTTTCTGCCCTTTTTTCAAGCCGTGATGCCCGAGCATAGAATGCGATTGCTTCACTGGGCCGTGAAACCATTTCCACACCTATGTCGGTGGTGTGAACACCTGTATCGGTAACGGCTGTTGAAAATCCCGCCTGCTGACGCTTGGCCCACAAGCCGAGTTCAAAGGGCTTACTCTCGGGGGAGAAGTCTGTAAGCGACGCTCTGGCTTCAATACCAAAAGCGCGACCACTCAATTCTGCACCATTGCTGGAAAACTCACTAAAGCTTAAACCACCATCAGTAGACAAATAGCTACCGGATGTTTGTGATGCCTCGCTCTGCGCGAACTCGCCTTTAATAAAGGTTTCGTTGGACCGCTTTAGCGTGATATCGGTACCTTTAATGTCGTAGTCGTTACCATCGCGCTTTTCATATACCCACGTACCACCAATGCCAAGATGGTCACCTATCCACTTTTTAGCTCGTGCGCCAAAGCTTGTGTCGTTAAAATCAAGATTTTGAGGAACGTACTCATAATCCACAATCAGATAAGTCTGGTTCCCGGCCAAGGGTTCATCGCGAATAATCGACGGACCACCTTCCGCTGTTACACTGAGTAATGGGCGTTTCAGTATTAACCGGCCTTGAAAGTCATCAATGTCGTAATCTCGACCGCTAACCAGCGGCACCTTTTGTACGACACGACTGGTACCCGCTTGCCTTACTTCAACCCAGACTTTCTCAGAACCAACAACGATATCTGTGTCGCGCAGATAATACAAACTGCCACCGGTACCTAAAAACTCATTGTGCCTGAACAGACTTTGAGCCTTCGATGCAAACGCATTCAACGTATGACTCGCATCGCCAAGCCGTGTGTCTTGCGTGCTTTGATGCTTTAATTGAGCGCCATACAAACTACGGTTAAATGGCGCATATTCAGTGTCGTTGAAGTTGGTATTGAAGTTCCCCCAGATTAACCGCGAGCGATCCCAGTCAACTCGTATGTAAAGTTTGCCTTGACTATCAGTGTCGTCAATAACGCGAGAGTTGTCTCCGTAAACCGGATAGTATTGGTCTGGATCCAGGCGACGAAATACGCTGTTTGGATCTTTGCGATGAAAATTATCAAATAACTCTTCAATGTTCTCTGTTCCCGTATCCATCTGGGCCGTAACCAGGTACTTGCCTTTCACTTTCCCTTTTAAGTAAAAAGCCAGCCTGCCATCAACAAAGATATCGCCACCGTAGTGCTGGTTGTCCGCAGCCAAGGGCTCCATAGAACCGCTGACTTTATTTTCCCCAACCGTTACATCGGCCAAGGCGACCATAAAGAAGTAATCACCATCCAACTCGACGTTAAGCCGTTTCTTCAGCTCCTGTTCATTATCATCGCGAACAATAACATCGAAGCTGTGTTCTCCTGACGGTAATAGGTATTCAAGACCGAATCGACCATCCTTATCAACATTAATGATCTGGCCATTGATCCGAACCTCGGAACTCGGTTTCAGGTCTTGCCCCAGTACCCGTACTTTGCTGCCGTTGATCGGTATCGATTGACGCGCCAGCTCGCTGTAGAGACCCTCACGCTTGTTATCATCCTCCGAAATGGACATGTTGGGAACCAACAATTCATCGCTTGAGTTTTTATCGGCAATAGCGAATCGTAGTGTCTGACGTACCGATTCATCGTAACGTCCATTGGCATCAATCGCTCTGATTGAGTACGCCACTTGCGAACCGTGTCTCCACGCTAAATTATCCAGCTCGCCATCCCAGTCTATTTTCTGCTGCAACAGATCAGCATTGAGAGTCAAAGTCTTGAGCGGCGCACTGAGTTGCGTGGCGTTTTCTGACCACAGCAGCAACTGCATCTCATTAATGAAATGCGGATAGTTGGTTGTCACATCGAATGTAATCGGCGATTCCACTTTTCCATCAACTAGCGAAACGCGCGCTGGCGCCTTGACGTCCAGAATTCGGTCTAAGGAGGTTGGATCTTTGGAAACCCAGACCGCACCGCCTGTACCAAACAAGGCTCGCCGAGTCTCCGTCTTAACCTTTTCCACTGGAACTTTACGCGTTAACGTGACATCTACGCGGCGGTTATCCTGCCGTCCTTTTTCACTCGTGTTCTCTGAGCGAGGCTCTCCCTCACCGGACTTAATAATACGCAACACATAAGGCGCAGGCGCTTCACAGCCTTCAGCTTCGCAGTCCTTGTCTGCAGCGTATGCTGGTAAATTCCAGCTCAGCAGCATAATGGCCAGTATCAAAAAACAGTATCGCACGTTCATTGACCCTGCTCCGCTGTTTTACCTGACCCAACCTTGACGCTGATTAACTTCATTAGTTCAGAACCAAGCTGCTCGCTCAATATTTTTCGTATTGTGTGTGCTCGCTTTTCAGCTAGTTCAAGATTGTACTCATCACTGCCTCTAGAGTCGGTATGCGCTTCAATAACAATCTCGCCACCACCGTACTCTCGCAACTTATTCACAATGTCGATAACAATACCTTTCTGATCGTCACGAACATTGTGTTTATCTGTGTCGAAGAAAACAGAACCCAAACTAACCTCTACACTTTGGAATGCTTTTTCTTCTTCTGCGCCAGCGCATAAGTAGCTAGTGTTATTCTGATAGGGATCATCATCAGACATCTGGACACCGAAGTTGATCTTGTTCAGTGTTGCGTTAACTATTCTGAGTACATACGGGTTTTCAGTTGTAAATCGAGCACCTTGCGGTAACGTAGCCGGGTCGACCTTAAGCACAAAGTTCTGGCCGATACCACGCGAACCTGCATCAATATCGGGAATACTGTAGCGTCCATAGGCATCGGTTTCGACCAATAAACCTGTCACAGTCGCAAGCCTTACCCCAGGAATGCCCTCCTCATTAATACCGTAGTTCTGAATAACAATTTGCAGCACATCGGCAGGCTGCGCATCGGTTGGTGTGTGACCCGATTGATCTGTGGCCGCAGCAGAAACCATTTGCGTACACACTCTTAGATCTTGTGCATTTAAACCACGCGCTTTATCGCCCACATGCGCTTCTGATATGTTGCCCTGATGATCAACACTGATTCGGGTTCCTTCTCGCGTAAGAACCATGAACCGATTGTCTGAAGACACTGGCATATTAACAATCTGTGCATTTAGCGCCGGGTCATCATTGACACTTTCTCTACCAGGAAGCGGCGGTAGGCTCAAGCTATCCCAACCATAATGATCACTGCGCAGCACGATGCCCGTAGCATCAGCAGAATCTTGTGCACCATCTGCATCTCTATCGTGAAATACCTTACCCACCAAAGTGGCTTGTTGAAGCACTGGATCAGCCACAAGCTCGACCGTGCTCGATACCGTATTGCTGGCAATGCCACCGGGGCCTGAAGCACTCGCCTTGTTAGCATAAGTCCCGGTTACGGCACCGACACCGACACGCATAACGTATTTAATGAGAACTGTCTCTGATGCATCAAAGTCGATGTTGGTCAGCAAGATCGGGCTAATGTCTTGTGGAGACAGACTTTGTACGACATCGTCTTCTGTGTTGAACTCACCATCGACACCAACACGTATCAGACGCACCGACGATGCGGCTAACGAGAAACTGGCCGGTGGCTGATCGACAATACTGATATCAACTGCTGGAACGTCTTTGGTGTTTTCCGCGCTTATCGTGTATTCCACCAGCGAGCCAATTGACACGCTTCGCTTGTTCGCTGTTTTACTCAACAGCAACTGCGCATCGTTAGCACGAGCATCGATTGGCAAATGATTGAAAATGACATTCCGATCACCACTTTGGATGTAGAACTCAACAAAATACGAAGTTGATTCCGCATCGACAGGTGCATCTGGTTGTGGTTGTACTTCGCAGGCATTGGTTCCGGGTAATGCGTCGAGTGTGCAATTGCTCTCGTTCGCGGCAGAATCAAACGTTGCAGCTACCGCACAGCCCAAAGTCGCATCACCGCAACCCGCGGCACCTTCCTGGCGTAATATGGCGGAAAAGTTAGGATGGTACTCTGTTGGCGCGTTGGCGATTTCAATTCTATACGCGCCATCAGACGGACAAGACACATGCGCACCGGGTATCAGGTTAAACGCATAAAGCCCGTCTTCAAGGGTTTGCTGCGATTGCTGATTCGCATAGAGGCAATCGCCATGTATCAAATCCCCGTTGCTGTTAACCAGGTTTAAGGTCACACCCTCTACTGGCAACCGCGTAATACTGTCGTACACCACACCACCGGGGTCCACTGGCAGAGGTAGATTAACGACTTCACCGGCACTCACGACCCCATCGGTCGATTGTCTGTCCATGAAGACACCGTTTTCGTTAAAAAACTCGACTGTGAATGCGCCCGGTACGAGGCCTTCGATCAGATAATGGCCCGTATTATCAGTTACCGCCGATGCCACTAATGTGCCGGCGTCATCATAAACTTTTAGTGTCCAGCCAACTTTGCGTTGCTCATCATCGCCTACCAATCCGTCACGATTACTATCCAGCCAAACAATACCTTCCAGAGATGCAGGTTCTTCGAACGTGACTGTTACGTTGGCACTGTTCGATTCAAGTCCAGTGGTATCTGAAACCGTGTATTGAACAGGAGTTGGTGCACCCAGGAAGCTATCTTCTGGTGTGAACGTGATGTCGCCGGAGACGCTATCTACTGTCCACTCACCTTGTCCAGCAACGATTAACTGCGTCACACGCGCATCGCTTTCAGGGTCTATGAGCTTGACGGTACCTGCATCCAGATTATTTTCGGGGTCAGTGTCGTTCGACACGACAGCCAAAGTGACAGGTTCTCCCAATGGCTGCTCGAGCTTTTCATCATCAATTGCCACTGGCGCGGTTTGGGGATAATCGACTGTTATGCTGGCCGTATTCGACACCAGACCATTGGCATCTGAGACGGTGTATAAAACCGGAGTTGGATCACTCAGAAAGCCCGGCGCCGGAAGGAATATGACATCGCCCGTGGCGTTGTTAACCATCCACATACCTTCGCCAACAACAATAAGAGAGTCGTTGTCTCCATCACCATCTGAATCGGTTGCATCAGCGTGCACAAAACTAATACTGGTTACATCAATATCATTCTCTGAATCGGCATCCACACCCGAACCATTATCAGCCAACACATTAACCGTGGTAGGGTTGTTCGGGCTGGCGATGTTGGTATTCTGTTTGTAGTCGTCTTTCGCTATCGGTGCCGTTTGCGGGTAGTCGATAGAGAGCAAGGCAATATTGGATTGTAAATCGGTGGCATCAGAAACCAGATAACTAATTGGTGTTGGATCACCAGTATATCCAGCGATTGGTGTGAAGCTTACCTCGCCCGACACATCGTTAACTAACCAAGTTCCCTCGTTTGCAACCACCAAACTATCTGTGTCACCATCACCGTCCAGATCGATGCTTGATGGCGAGACCAGATTAACGCTGGTAGTGTCCAGATCACCATTGACATCGGTATCATCCTGCGCACCTGCAAGGCTTACCGGAACACCACTTGTGGGCGAATCAAAATGATTGTCAGTTGCAACCGGCGGTACTCTAATGATAGGAACAACCACCTCGTTGCTCTGATCTTCCAGCGCATTGCCCGCAGGATCAACTGCGGTAACGCTTGCCACGTTCACCACTTGCAGTGTGCCTATATCGGACTCGCTAACCGTACGAACCGCGTTGCAATTCAGTGTTTCAGCTGGCAGCAATACAAACGGCATGGGCAATTCACAAACTAAAGAATCGGCATCTGCGATAGGGTCAGTGACAACAATGTTGCTTAGTTGCACATTACCTGTGTTAGTCACCACCAGCGTATAATTTACAGTGTTACCCGGTGCTGTATAGCCTGTCTCCAATGCTGATTTCGCAATATCAATAGACGGTACCTGAGACACAATGGTATCGGCAGTATCCTCTACGCTGCCGGCTTCTGCGCTGGTTACATTAACGCTATTGGTCAGTACACTCCCACTGTTGATGTCGCTTTGCGTCACATCATATTGAGCCAGATAAATCCAACTCTCACCCACGTCCAATGCACCAGGAAACCCTGTGTCTGCTACTGGTCCAACCACGGCTGCAGCAGTACCATCGGGTAGCGTGTCGCTGACAACAATATCCGTAAGCGATGTATTGCCAGTGTTGTCTACCTTTATCTGATAGCTCAGAACACCCGGCTCGCTAACACTGGCCAGATCAACCGTTTTTGAAACGCTGAAATTCGGTGAGCGGATTATCGTCGTTTGTGCCGTGTCGCTAACACCATCAACTCCCGTCTCGTCACTGGTCACATCGACTGTGTTGGTTCGGCTAAGACCAAGATCTATCTCTGCTTGGCTAACGCTATAGTTTGTTGTGAACTCCCACACTTCGCCAACATCCAGCAAACCAATCTGTCCAGAATCATTCAAAGGACCGGTAAGCACGGCAGTTGTACCATCAGGAAGCGTATCAATTGGTGTCACATTGCTTAAACTGACGTTACCAGTATTGGTAACAATAATTTGATAGCTGAGTTCAGCAGGGGCACTTAGCGAAGCCGTATCCACCGATTTACTGACCGACATAGCCGGTTCACTGGCAATCGTGGTGGTTGCATCGCTGGTAAATGCCGTATCACCAGTTTCATCACTGGTAAAACTGATCGTATTAATAAGATCAGCTGACGAATCTATATCAGACTGGGTAGCGATATAACTGGCGGTGTAAGTCCATGTCTCACCAACATCCAACGCATTGGCAGTCCCGATATCGTTAAGCGGCCCGGTTAAGGTTGCTGTACTGCCATCTGGCAGCGTATCAACACCGACAAGGTTGTTCAGCGTAACGTTTCCAGTATTTTCCACAGTTATGGTGTAACCAAGTGGAGTCGGTGCGGTTACTTCCGCTACATCCACCACTTTATTCACCACCATAGCGGGTGATTTCACAATCGCGGTTTCAGCGGTATCCGATGGCGAGTTTGTACCCGTTTCGTTACTTACTGCACTGACGGTATTAACCAACGCCAAGCCGGCGTCAATATCCGATTGGTTTACCGAATAAGTCACGCTGAACACCCAGCTTTCCGATACATCCAATACACCCGCCGTGCCTGTGTCGTTGGTTGGCCCGGTAAGAAGCCCGGTATTGCCATTGGGCAATAGGTCAGTCAGCACGACATCGGTTAGACTTTGGTTGCCGGTATTGGATACCACGATCTCGTAAACCAAATCGCCAGGTTCTGAAATGGTTGTTTTATCAACCGTTTTAGCGATAGTGAACGAAGGTGCCTGGGTGATGGCGACTTCAGCGCTATCGGTAATAGGCAGCAACTCATTAGTAATGACGGTCACGGTGTTATCGATATCACCATCGCCACCACCAAAGCTATCGATATCGGCCTGAGTTAATGTATAGCTACCCGAATAAACCCACACTTCGTTACCATCGAGCACACCATCGCCATTATTGTCTCCGCTACTCAACGTAAGATTTGCAGCGGGAATAATGGAGTCATCCACCAACACGCCGGTTAAGTCAAGCAAACCGATATTATCCAATGTAATGCTGTAGTCGATCACATCACCAGCACGACTGGGTGTAGACATACCGGACGCATCGGCCTGTTTGGATACAACCAATCCTTTGGGTTGAACCAGCACAACACTGTCGTTGTTGGTATCGTTATTTTCGTACTGAGTAGGCGCCGAAATAACGATACCTGTGTTGGTAAAGTCAGTTTCAGTCAACGCATAGACACACGTTAACCCTGATCCGAAGAACAGGGCTAACGTGGCACTAAGCAGTTTGCTGAAAAATGGCTTCACAGGACTATTTTTTCACCAGTGCGTATGGTCGCAGCCGTGCGCTACGGTGCATTAACCGTCGCTTCAAAGCTGAGGTTAATGGGCGATCCCACTGGAACGGAGTTAATCGTCCAAGCGAGGCCAGTACCCGTTGGGTCCGTATCGCTAGTGCTATCGCCACCGCTTAACGAACCACCAACGTAAGTGAAGCCTGAAGGCACGACATCGGTGACGGTGACATTCGTCGCGATATCGGGACCAGCATTACTCACCGCTAAGGTAAACGTGATGGTTTGGCCAATATTGGGTGTTGCATCGTCTACCGATTTAGCAATGGATAGGTCGATACCCAAATCGTTATTCGTGATTGAACAGGTCACATCCGAGCCCGGTAAAATACTCAGACTGGTGCCTGTTGCCAAACCGGCACTAGGCAAACTCGTGGTTAAACCGTTCGCATCGGTACACGCCCACGTACCTTCAGAATAAGGCACAAGATCGAGTTCACTGATAGTAATTGACGTGTTGGCAGTGACTGTAGTAGCGGTACCACTGGTCACTTCGACACCATCGATAGAAATGTCGAAATCCTCAATACCCTGATCACCACCGTTATCATTCACCACTGTCTTTACAAGCGTCAGTGTTGGCGCAATATCATCATTGGTAATCTCACATGTAACCTCTGAACCCTGCTTAAGCGTGATGGATTCTCCGGTAGCAGCACCAGCAGTTGGTAGACCTGCAGTTAACGATTGCGCGTCTGAACACGACCAGGAACCTGAGGTATAGCCGGGGATATTCAACTCAGATATCACAACAGCCTGGTTCGCAGTCAAGGTGTTTATCCCACCTGAAACGACCTCAGTACCATCTATTGATATATCGAAATCGGTAATCAGTTTGTCACCACCGTTATCATTAACGACTGTTTTCGATAACACAAGCGTTGGCGCGATATCGTCGTTAGAAATCAAACACTCAACCACCGCACCGGGTGCAAGTGTTATTGATTCCCCGATGGCTGTTCCAGCAGTAGGTAATCCCGTTGTCAAACCTGAAGAATCTGTACAAGCCCAAGTGCCTTCGATATAACCAGGCATATCAAGCTCGCTAATAAGAATGGCAACATTTGACTTAACGGTATTAACCGCTCCATTCACCACCTCGGAGCCGTCGATAGATATATCGAAGTCAGCGATGGTTAAATCACCGCCATTATCGTTAACCAGTGTTTTGGTTAGGCTAAGCGTTGGCGCTATATCGTCGTTGCTGATCGCGCAGCTCACTTCAGAACCCGGCAGTAGCGAGAGCGTTGTACTTAGTGCAGCACCGGCGCTCGGTAGCGTAGTTGTTAATCCATTTGCGTCGGTACACGCCCAGGTTCCTTCGCTATAGCCCGGCAAGTCCAATTCAGATATAGTAATGGTGGTATTGGCTGTAACGGTGTTTACAGCACCCGAGACAACCTCCGCAGCATCAATAGAAATATCAAAATCATCTATTGTCGCCAGGCCGCCATCATCGTTAACAACGGTTTTGGCAAGAGATAACGTTGGCGCAATATCATCGTTAGCGATTTCACACGTAACAATGGCACCTTCCGCCAGTGAGATAGTCTCACCTGTTGCAGCACCCGCCGTTGGTAAACCACTGGTAAGGCCAGTGCTGTCAGTACAGCTCCAAGTACCGGCTGTGTAGCCATCTAAATCCAGCTCTGAGATTACAATATCGGTGTTTGCGGCGACAAGGTTGTTTGCGCCACTAATCACTTCAGAGCCATCAATCGAGATATCAAAATCGGCAATGGTTTTGTCGCCACCATTATCGTTCGTTAAGAGTTTTACCAAGGTGAGTGAAGGTGCAACATCGTCGTTGGTGATTTCACATGTCACAGCTGAACCCGGCTCTAATGTAACCACCTGACCAATAGCGGTACCAGCAGTTGGAAGACCGCTCGTTAGCGAGTTAGCATCAGAACAAGCCCATGTGCCTTCGGTATAACCGGGCAAATCAAGCTCTGAGATTGTAATAGGTGTGTTAGCTAGAACCGTGTTTGGCACACCACTTGGAACTTCAACTGTATCGATTGAGATATCAAAGTCGTCAAGGGTGGCAACGCCACCACTGTTATTCAGCAACGTTTTGGTTAACGTTAATGTAGGAGCAATATCATCATTGCTTATGGAACAAGTGACATTCGCACCAGAAGCAAGCGTTATCGACTCGCCAGTAGCAAGCCCAGCAGTGGGTAATCCACTGGTTAGGCTAGTGGCATCGGTACAAGCCCACGTGCCAGCAGTGTAACCTGGCAGATCAAGCTCTGAGATAGTGATTGGCGTATTGGCTAGCACCGTGTTCGCTGCCCCATTGGCAACCACAGCGCCGTCAATGGCAATATCAAAATCAATGACGGTAAGGTCACCACCATTATCGTTAACAATGGTTTTACTCAGTGTTAAGGTCGGCGCGATATCATCGTTGGTAATCGAACATGTTACGTTAGCGCCAGCTGCGAGCACGATACTCTCGCCGGTTGCAAGACCTGCCGTAGGCAAGCCACTGGTCAGTGAGTTAGCATCGCTACAGGCCCACGTACCTTCTACGTAGCCATCGAGATCGAGTTCACTAATGGTAATAGGTGTGTTAGCCAAAACGGTATTGGCAACGCCATTGGCAACAACACTTGCGTCGATCGACAACGCGAAGTCAGTTTCGCCGAGAATACCGCCGTTGTCGTTGGTAACGGTTTTAGCCAGAGTCAGGGTTGGCGCAATATCGTCATTTACAATGCTACAAACGGTTTGCTCACCAAACGCAAGCGTTACCGAACCCGCGTCGAACGTATCGCTGTTCACCGTGCCAACCGTGCACGACCAACTGCCTTCTGTATACCCATCGATATCCAACTCGGTAAGAGAGTAAGTACCGGGAGGAATATAAAGTGTATCGGAAGTAAAGATCGTGCTTGTGCCGCTAGGCACACCACCATCAAAATTCAGCGCCCCCGCATCAGTTGCAACAGCAAAATCGGCTAGTAAAGCATCGCCACCATTGTCATTAACGACTTGTTTTACTACCACAAGTTCTGCGTTTGGCGTAATCTGCACACTATCAGTGTTGTTCGACGTATTACTCTCGAACTGCGATGATGACGCCACTACCGTTGACTGGTTAAGGTAGTCAGTGAGCGTCAGCGACCACGCCGTTACCGGTATAGCAAAAGCGGCAATCAATAACGCAAGTTTGATATTAATCGCTGTAGCGTCACGGCGCTTTACCGTTGAATTTTTCAGTGGAAACTTCATCATAATAACCTTCAACATCTAAGGAGCCAGCACCGTTGCCTGAAATGTCAAAGACACAGACGACGATGCAGCTAAAGAATTGATTGTCCAATCGAGCCCAGAGACTGTCGGCGAACTGTCATCCCGAATATCGCCTCCGTTCATACTGCCCGGAACATAAGAAAAACCTGCGGGAACAATATCGAGCACTTTTAAATCGGTAGCAGTGTTTGGACCGCTGTTGCTTACCATTAATGTAAACGTGAGTGTGTCGCCAATGTTCGGCACGTTGTTATCAACAGACTTGGCAATGTCAAGGTCAACACCCTGATCATTGTTGACAAATACGCAGGTCACTTTTTCGCCCGGCGCAATATCAACTCCGTCACTGCCATCGGAATCTGAGCCATCACACTTAATTCCGTCGAGCAAATAACCGGGCACGAGGTTTTCAGCTAATGCGTAAGTTCCTGCTGGCACGACAACACTGGTAATAGCAGCATCTCCCATTACCCCTTTTCCGGAGCCACCGGTGCCGTTATAGGAGAGCGTAAAGTCTGAAATGCCTGCACTACCCCCTGCATTGTTATCGATCGACTTTTGCAAGGTCAGTGTGGAGAATTGAACGTCATCATTGGTAATGGTGCACACGGCATGGTCACCACCAAGCAGTTCGATTTTATTGCCGCTTACATTGGTTGCGCCCGTGCATACCCATGCACCTGCGGTATACCCAGGCATTGTGGTTTCAGATATCAAGTAAGTGCCGGGCTGTACCACAGCTTTGGTAACCGCACTGGTGCCACTCACTCCGGCGATGGTATCGGGACCTGCCGCCGTTAGTACGAAATCGGTGATAAGTGCCGTGCCACCATCATTGTTTATAAGGTTTTTAACCAATGTAATTTCTGCACCAGCAAACGCCCAGTAATAGACACGCTCATTGGTGTGATTTCGAGATGAATCACCAGCCGCTATTTCTTCATCTACCGCCAGACCCATAGCAGTGGACGTTAACGGTGTGTTGCCATAAAGCACAGCCCAAGAACCATTACCGCCATCCTCAGCCGCCTGACTAAGCACAGCCATCGTGTGATGTCTGGACAAGCCATAGCTATCACCGGAGTTTGATGCGTTATTGCCAGCGATAGAATCAGAACCCAACGCAAGTTCGTAGAACACATTGTTCACGGTGCCGCTACCGCTTTCACCGATGATGTAGCCAATGGTTTCAGGTGCGCGCGTACCGGCTATCATGCCAATATGCTTTCCGACACAAATGCCGTCTGTCATGCCGTTTTGAAACGGGTGCTGAGAGCGACTGTCGCAATTTGTCATGTAAATAACACTTGCCTTCGGGTCGGCGTAACTCATAACCTGACCAACAACAACAGGTTGCGTATACGTGTGCACAACGCTTGAACTAACATCCTCGAGCAGCGACTGATCCCAACCGCCATCAGTGGAGTATTGGCCGCTGGTTTTATCCGACAGCACACTGTGAGCCTCCACCAATCGACCATCGGGCAACGTATGCGCTCCCTGCTCCATCACCATGCAATGCACATCAGACGTTGAGGCAGCAGAATCTTCCCAACCCTGAATACGTAATTGAAAAGAGTTCGCACCGATATTTCGTATTCGAGTTACCGCAGGCGGATTAGAATAGTTGGGATCGGTACCAGCAAATGTCTCCAGCACGTAGGTACAAACCGGGATGGCATTGGAGTAAGAGTTATCGAGTGTCACCGTTGTCCAGGATGTCGATACGTCGGGCACCAGCACTGATTCAAAGTACGGTGTTAAAACCAACGCCCTCGCTTTTTCAGCGAACAGGAACAGCCCTGCCATCAAAAGCACAACGAAATAAATTGATCGCCACAATGGCTTTGTCGTGTTTAACGTGTTCAGCATTGCCCAGTGTTTCTGCGCTGATCCCGATGGAGTGCAACGGAAGACCTAGTCGAGTATCTGGGGGTTACTTTTCAAACACTGCGCCAGTTCAGGCGAGGCCGTGGAAGTACGGCGACAATAAAAATTTTGCGCAGAGGAGAAGTGACAGGCGTCGTCGTGGAAAATTAGCCCTGAAGAGGTATTTTGGCATCTGCATTGAGATGCTCTTCACAGAAGTTAACTGTTACTAAGCCAATATCAGGCATCGAATTTGATGGCGACGCCCGTAAACGATGGTATGCCAGTTAACGATTGTTTTATGTTCGCTCGCCCGGCGCTGTTTTGGGCGGCGGTGGCAGCTCTGCAAGCGGTTCTTGTGCGTCAATAATTAGAGCAGAATCAGGCTCCGGGGATTTATTGGCGTCATACGTCTGGCGAGCGCGAATCAAGTAACCACCTAGTCCACCAGCGGTAGTCATGATAGTCATCAACCCAAAGGTGAATAGCTCAATAATTAACATAAGCACGCCGGCCGCGCTCGCTGCAACAAACGCCAGCGTGACTTTAAACCCTGCCTTTCGACCGATACGCTTTTCCTGCTTGCGAATCTCCTTGTGCGATTTTTCCAGAATACGCGCTTTAGTCTTCTCCGCGTTCACACTGAGCTTCTCTCGCTCTTGAGCATGTTGCACACGCAACTTCGCGTTCAAACGTTCCGAATCGGCACGCGCGATGCTGGCAAACCAGAATCCGGTGACAACGGAGATAAACGCCGCCGGTATTCCGAACTGAACGATCAGCTCGTCAGGGGTGGAACTTTGGTTAACCCAGAGTAGTACGGCAGTAACCACCTGAACCAACAGAATACCCGGGAGATATCGAAGCATGTGCATAAATCTTTGGTCAGAGGCTGGCATATTACACGATGATCTTTGTAAACTGCACAAATGACAAACAGCGTGACAGGCTATTTACTTTCCCGACACTGGCGAGATACCGATCAGGGTGTAGAGCTTTGTTTTTGGGGTGCATCAGACAATGGCCCGGTGCGCATTCAAATACCTCGGCAAGAGGCGGTCTGCTTTATCAATCGCAACACCCCGCTCTCCGTTTCGAACAGAGTAAGAAGAGAACAGCGCAAACTGAAATCTCTGGACGGACGAGATGCAGATGCGCTGTACTTCAAACACCAACGCGACCTGACAAGCCTTCGCCAGCAAGCAAGCGAATTATACGAGTCAGATGTGAAGCCGGGCGATCGCTACTTAATGGAGCGCTTTATCTGCGCAGGGTTTGAAGCTGAAGGTGAGTGGCAACAAAAAAAAGGCTACCGTTCAATAATTAGCCCTCGACTCAAACCAGCTAAGGTTGAGCCCAGTCTGAAAGCGTTATCGGTAGACATAGAAACACGCGGCAGTTCTGATCAGCTGTATTCCATTGCAGGGGCTGTCATGTCTGGCAGCGATTCAACAAACCGTGTATTCATGATTGGCGACGGCGAACCACCGCTCACCAACGGTTTTAAGCTTCACTACTTCGCCAATGAAAGAGCGTTGCTACTGGCGTTTTTTGAATGGCTTCGACTGATCGATCCAGACATTATCGTCGGCTGGGCGATTGTTGGTTTCGACTTGAATTTTATTGAACGTAAGTGCCGCGCATTGGGTATTGAATTCGATATGGGCCGAGGCAAAGATTCAAGTGCCATATTACAACCCGGTTCCACTGGCCAACGAATCGCAAAACTTCCAGGCCGCGCCGTGCTCGACGGAATTGATTTGTTAAAGGCCGGCTTCTGGGCATTCGACAGCTACTCTCTTGATAACGTTGCACACGAGCTTCTTGGCGAAGGAAAGTTGATCACGTCTAGCGAAAACAAGGTTGCACGAATAAATGAGCTTTTCAAAAACAATAAACCCGCTTTAGCCGAGTACAACATAAAAGATTGTCAGCTGGTGAACGAAATATTTGATAAAGCCGATTTAATTGAATTCGCCGTGCAACGAGCAAACCTAACCGGACTGGCCATCGACAGGTTGGGTGGTTCAGTAGCAGCGTTCGACAACTTGTATTTACCGCGACTGCATCGCCACGGCTATATTGCACCCGATGTAAGTTCGGATAGTTCAGGCATGGGCAGCCCCGGCGGCTATGTACTGGATTCCATGCCTGGAATTTATGAGAATGTGCTGGTTCTGGATTTCAAAAGCCTGTACCCCAGCATTATACGAACCTATTGTATTGACCCGCTTGGCCTCAAACAATCTGGCAACGACCCAATCCCGGGATTTCTGGAAGCACATTTTTCACGCGACACGCACATATTGCCTGGAATTATTGAAGAGCTTTGGGACGCGCGAGATAGTGCGAAACAAAGCAACAACAAACCACTGTCGCAGGCGATAAAAATTATTATGAATTCTTTCTATGGCGTGCTTGGTTCCAGCGGGTGTCGGTTTCATTCTCACCAGCTGGCATCGAGTATTACGCGTCGTGGTCACGAAATCATCACTGAATCCAAAGAACAAATTGAGGCACAAGGCTATTCAGTTATCTATGGTGATACCGACTCCTTGTTCGTTTTAGTGGGCGACAAGCACTCACGTGCTAGCGCGAACAAAATCGGTAACCGACTCACATCCACACTGAACAACTGGTGGCAAGAGAAATTAAAAAACGACTTTTCGTTAGATTGCTTTCTGGAGGTCGAGTTTGAAACTTTGTATACACGTTTCCTCATGCCCACTGTTCGAGGCATGCCTACTGGCAGCAAAAAACGTTACGCCGGTATTGTTATAGACGATCAAAATCAGCGAACCCTAGTTGTTAAAGGTCTCGAAGCCGCTCGTACCGATTGGACGCCATTAGCCCGCGATTTTCAACGCGCATTGTTTCATCGTATTTTTAACGATGAACCATACGAAGAATTTGTGCGCGACACAGCGTATGCCCTGTTGAACGGTGATTGCGATAACGATATCGCTTATCGAAAACGATTAAGAAGAAAAGTGGATGAGTACCAGCGTAACGTACCACCACATGTGCAGGCAGCCCGAAAAATGCGGACCAAGCCAAGCGGCTGGATTAGTTACGTTATTACCCGAAACGGGCCAGAGCCAACGGAGAATTTAACTTCACCGCCTGATTACCAACATTATCTGGATAAACAACTGGCACCAGCTGCAGACGGCATTCTGCAATTTTTGGGGACAAGTTTTAGCGCCATTACCGACGCTCAAATGCAAATGTTTTAACACCCCGCCAAATGATATCGGCGGGGTGATGGATCTCGATTATATGCAGTATTACTGGCTACCGTGCTTTTTCAAGAAATCAGCCGTTGTGAATACGTAATCTGAGTTATACAAACTCAACGCAGCAGTGTGGCAACTTGAGCAGAAATCGCTTGCTCCGGCTTTGGCTTTCATACCGGCTGCCCAAATCCAGTTATCTTTATTTCGTGTACCGTCGTCTGCTGCTTTGATGCTGACAGTAACATCGCCATTTTTACCAGCTTCCCAATCGGCTTTGTTATCAAACTGATGCTTTACCACAACAGAGCCTTCTGGAAAATCGTTCGGTGCAGGACCGAGTAACGCATCTTTAGCGATATCGTTAACATAGACGTCGCGGTAACCGTCGGGCCCTTTATGAACTAAACCCAAAAGGTTACTAGGGTCGCCCGTTGGCTCAGTGCCTTCTGTTACTTTGGTCCAGCTCTTGAAGTCTGCCCATCGCGGATCTGGCTTGGCGAAAGGGTTGACTGATGCGCAGCCGGCCAGAAAAATTCCGGCAAGCCCTGATACAACAACGACTTTGAATGTTTTGAGGGTCATATAATCGATCTCCAGCTCTTGGTTAGTTCACAGTTTAGTCTAACCGGGCGCTAATCGCGACCCGGTATTACAGTGTGACAAGTGAAAATCAATTTGATTCCGTAACAAAGGCCAAATTATGCCAACGAACGCGTCTGGTCTACGTTCGGAACACACTTAGCCTTGCGCTTTTTTCTCACGGCGTCGTTCCGTTAACACGAACTCCGTGTAGCCGTTGGGTTGCTCAATACCTTTTAGCACCAAATCGAGCGCCGCCTGAAAGGCCACACTGGCATCAAATTCAGGTGCCATGGGCGTGTATTCAGGATCATTGGCATTTTGCTGGTCAACCACCAATGCCATTTTTTCCATAGCATCGCGCACCTGCGCCTCCGTAATGATGCCCGAGACCAGCCAATTCGCAAGAAACTGACTTGATATACGTAATGTGGCTCTGTCTTCCATCAAACCGACGTTATTGATATCCGGTACTTTGGAACATCCGACCCCCTGATTTACCCAACGCACAACGTATCCGAGTATTCCCTGAGCGTTGTTATCCATTTCGCGTTGAATCTCATCATCAGAAAAATTTCGACCAGACTCCACAAGTGGCAGCGTCAGAATATCGTCAAGCTTTGCCGAATCACGCTTAGCGATCTCGGCTTGTCTGGCAAAGACATCCACTTCGTGATAATGAGTGGCGTGAAGTACCGCTGCTGTGGGAGATGGCACCCACGCAGTATTGGCACCGGCCTGCGGATGGCCGATTTTAGCTTCAAGCATATTGGCCATTTCATCTGGAATAGCCCACATGCCCTTGCCTATTTGTCCGTTGCCTTGTAATCCACACTCAAGACCAACATCTACATTGTTGTCTTCGTAAGCCAATAACCAGGTTGATGTTTTAACTTCGCCCTTTGGAATCATGACACCCGCATGCATGCTGGTATGCATTTCATCGCCTGTGCGATCAAGAAACCCGGTGTTAATAAAGATGGCACGCGTGCTTGCTGCGCCAATGCAGGCCTTGAGGTTCACACTGGTACGACGCTCCTCGTCCATGATGCCTATTTTCAGAGTGTTGGCGGCAAGTCCGAGTGCTTTCTCAACTCGCGCAAACAGATCAACCGAGGATGCGACTTCTTCCGGGCCATGTTGTTTCGGCTTAACAATATAAACACTGCCCTCACGTGAATTCTTGGGCTCGGATGCAGGTTTGTTCAAATCGTGCATGGCGCAAAGACTGGTCACCATGGCATCGACAATGGTTTCCGGTACTTCATTTCCATCGGCATCAATAACAATGTCGCTCATCATGTGGGCGCCGACGTTTCTCACCAGTAAAAGACTGCGCCCGGCAAGCGTTAACTCACCACCATCAACGGCTTGATATTGCCTGTCGGGGTTTAGTTTACGCACCACCTCTTTACCGCCTTTTTGAAACGCATCCTGCAAATCACCTTTCATAAGACCCAACCAATTGCGATAAACCAGCACTTTGTCTTCAGCATCAACTGCTGCAACAGAATCTTCGCAATCCTGAATGGTGGTCATCGCAGCTTCCAGCAAAACGTCTTTCACACCAGACGGGGTTTCACTGCCAATTGGGTGAGATCGATCAATCTGAACTTCTATATGAAGTCCGTTGTTCTTTAACAAAATAGCCGTCGGTGCCGCTGCGTCGCCGTTGAATCCCAGGCATTGCGCCTGATTCTTCAAGCCAATTTCGCTACCCGATGCCAACGTTGCGTGCAGCGCACCATCGCGTATTGAAAAAGCGGTTACGTCGCTGTACGAGCCTTGAGCCAGCGGTGCCGCCTTATCGAGAAAGGCATTCGCATGAGCAACCACGCGTTCGCCTCGAACAGGGTTATAGCCACCTGAACGTTCAGCGCCATCGCTATCGGGTATAGCATCGGTCCCATAAAGCGCATCATAAAAACTACCCCATCGGGCGTTCGCAGCATTCAATGCATAACGCGCATTGTTTACCGGCACAACCAACTGCGCTCCCGCTACGCGCGCAATTTCATCATCAACATTCGACACCTGCACATCGACTTTGGCAGGCGCATCCACTAGATAGCCAATTTCCTTCAGGAACGATTTATAGGCTGCCATGTCCGGCATACCGGGATTAGCTTTGTGCCAATCGTCCAGTTTTGCCTGAAGCGTGTCTCTTTTTTGCAACAGCGCCTTATCGCGCGGACTAACGTCGGTAATAATGTCTGACAGCGATTGCCAGAACGCCTCCGAACTTACTCCGGTACCAGGTATGGCCTCGTCATTAACAAAGTTAAAAAGAGCATCATCAACAGTCAGGTTTGCAACTTTCATAAAGGTAAGATTCACGAGTGGTCGAATTAATGGCGAGATGATACCAGCCAAAAACCGGATATTGAATGCTCTAGGGCTATACACACTATATTTTGGCCGACGTTGAGACATAACCGCTCAAAATTCCATGCAAAACAGGTAATCGAGCGCTCTGTGCTCCAATTCCGCTTAGAACTTTCTGATGTGTCACCGATCACACCCATAATTAGAGGTATGTCTCGCGGCAGCTTATTCTTGCGGTGCTATTATTCGCACCAAGATAACAACAATAAACCCCGAGCGTTCTCTGAGACAAATTTTCAGTCAGCTACTCGGCAGACCACGATTATTAACAATCAGGTTCTTTCATGAAAAAGTATTCAAAACTTGCCATTATCAGCGTGCTAAGTGGCACCTTAGTAGCATGTTCATCAAGCGGTTCAGATGACACTAACGCAGTCACTACCGGGGGCACCACCGCCGCACCGGTCGACGACCCTGTCAGTAGCACCGATACCGGCGCGACAACAGAAAGCACAACTGGCGAGACCACCACAAGCACGTCGGAAACCGATACAGCCGGAACAACAGGCGACACTGCTGCCGGAACAGACACCACTGCCGGAACGGACACCACCTCAGGATCAGACACCACCGCTGGAACAGACACCACCGCTGGAACAGACACCACTGCAGGATCAGACACCACTGCAGGATCAGACACCACTGCAGGAACAGACACTACTGCAGGAACAGCCACTACTGCAGGAACAGACACCACTGCAGGAACAGACACCACTGCAGGAACAGACACCACTGCCGGAACGGACACTACTGCCGGAACAGACACCACGGCTGGAACAGACACCACCGCTGGAACAGACACCGATGGCGCGGGTACTGATGACGGATCGTCAACAGATGGTGCGACCACTGATGGCGAGAGTGATGGCGGCACAACTGGTGGCTCTGAAGAAATGAACGATGGAGACCGGATAACACCAAGCGGCACATCCTCTTTAGGAAATCCGCCAACGCTTGCTGACCCGTTTGCCGCCCCGATTCCCAGCCCGAATGATAGCGATCCTTTTGGTGCTGATCTTGAAATTGACACCGAAGTTGCTGCCGCGGGTGGTGCACCAACAACTCCTAAAAATCTGCGCATCGATCTTGTCTCCAATGATTGGGCAGAGATCAACTGGGCGCCTTCCAACGATGATGTCGCGGTTGTTGAGTATCGTATCTACAGAAGCGATGGCCACATTTATACAATTCGCGGTGATCAAACCAGCCCGGCTGGCGGAACACAGGACGAGCTGAACAAGTATTGGGAAACCACGTCTTTCATCGATTGTAACTACACGCGTTTCTCAGACCAGATACACGCATGTTTGTTGAATGGCCCAACACCGGGTGATACGTTCAGCTATCAAGTCACCGCCCTGGATGCTGATGGTCAGGAATCACCGCGATCGAACACCATTACGGTTAACTACCATGTCGAAACCAATGCTGCGGTACCGAAATACGACGATTTCTACAAGCGTGACGGCGACACCTTCGCTCAAGATCACGACTTATCCGATACGTCGTTCTTTCTCGACAAATTCGATCTGGTGTTTGAGGACAACTTCGACGGTCCTGCCATTGATGAAACCAAATGGCAAACCGGCTTAACCTGGGGCGACACCAGAATTATCAACGGTGAGCAACAATACTTTGTGAATACTCAGGCGCAACCGGGTTTTGGCTACGACCCGTTTAAATTCGATAACGGCGATTTGGTCATTGAAGCGATTCGAACGCCAGATGAGTTTGCTGATTCACTACCGGCTGTGTGTAACGAAACCGACCCTACTGGCAACGACCGATGCCAATTTCTATCCGGTGCGTTATCTAGCCATGACAAATTTGGTATTACCTATGGCTATGTAGAAGGTCGTATGAAAGCCGGCAACATCGCGGGCATGCTTTCAAGCTTCTACTTATACCATCGCTACCCTGGGCTGGATAAGAATCTACACGGTCCAGAAATCGATATCCTCGAATATTTGGGTGAGAATCCGTTTGGCGCTGAAGACGCGTTTCAGACTTACCACTTTGTTGATACGTATCACAGCGAGGAAGGTGATCACTTGATTCGCTCTGCACCAACCATGTTCCACAAGAACGAAAGTGGTGAAAAGTACGGTGACGATTACCATACATTTGGTGTGCTTTGGGAGCCACAGTTAATTGTCTGGTATATCAACGGAAAAGAAATTAAACGCATAACCGGACCACAAGTTGCTCGCCAGCAGATGAACATTGTGACGTACCTTGTTGCCGGTAGCGCCTGGGCACCAACGCCTGCAGACGATGATGCTATTTATCCACTGCAGTATCGTATCGATTACATACGAGCCTACCAGCGCCCAGAGTACAGCACGAATGGCGTTTACCCTGATCAGTAAGGGGAACAGCCAATTGCTCTGACTAACTATGCAGAGCAGTTTTATTAGAGAAACGGCCCGTTTATCGGGCCGTGTTTTTGCTTAACTTTTAACTTCACTTAGGCCACTTAAACCTCTTGAGTTCACTGAGACCTCTTGAGGTCACATCAACCTCTTGAGTTCACTGAGACCAGGTTTGCGTCGATGCCACACGAACTAACCTTCTTTTGTTTTTATAAAGTCAAAACCAAATTGAACAACGATTATCAGGGCGCGTTAGCTAAAGCAGCTTTCCCATACTCATACGCTGTTCAACATCAAAGCCAAGCGATTGATAAAACTTGGCCACATCTGTGTTATCAGCCCTGATTTGCAGATTCACTTTTACACAGCCAAGCTCTCGCAAACGATCAACAGCGTGATTGACCAAACGTTGCCCCACCCTTTCGCGCCTACAATCTGCTGACACTGCCACAGCATAGAGCCATCCGCGATGCCCATCGTAGCCGGCCATGCATGCGCCGATTAATTCGGTTTCGCCAGCCACAGCCTCGCCCGACCCGCGGTGACTGTACCCAGGGTTTTCTGCCACAAATATCAGATTATCAACTTTGCTCTTTTCATCGATGACTTTCACAGGATCATTGTGGGGGGGATCATCTGGAAAAACAGCACGCCACAAAGCAATAAGACCATCTCTATCGGAGGATTGATAATGCCGAATATTGACCATACCAGTTGCCTTCCTCACGTAAACGCCACGGAAACTAATCCCTCTGCGCGTTCTCACCTCAGACTATCAATCAACGCCTGAGAATGACCAGGCATCACCTGAGCTTTGCGCGCTTGAACACAACAATGGCACAGGGGCGAATATCTGTCATGGTTTTTGTTGTGGTAAATTGCTATCTCCAGTGTATTTGCCCACAGAATTAGATCGCCCAATGAATAATCCCGAAGAAAACCTGACCACTCACGATGCGGAAGAAGATGAGCGTAATCAATCTATCCTGATTTACGTCAACGGTGAAATTGTTCCGCGCAGCGAAGCCAAAGTATCGGTCTACGACAGCGGATTCATGCTCGGCGATGGTATGTGGGAAGGCATGCGTTTGTACGATGGTGTCTGGGCATTTTTCGATGAGCACGTGGATAGGCTCTTTAACAGTTGTAAAGCCGTCTCACTCGATATTGGCATGGACAAACAAGGCATAAAAGAGGCCTTGGAGAAAACAGCGGCGGCTAATAATATGCACACCGATGTGCACTGCCGACTTATGGTAACAAGAGGCACCAAGGTAAAACCCTTCCAACACCCCTCGCTATCCAGAACAGGCCCAACCGTTGTCATTATCATGGAGCACTCCAAACCCAAAGCTCAATTGCACCTAAGCGGCATCCGGCTGGCTACCGTGCCTCAGGTTCGCGGGTTGCCCATGTCGCAAGATGCGAAATTCAATTCGCACTCCAAACTCAACTGCGTGATTGCCTGTTTGCAAGCCGAGCAGGCAGGTGCTGATGAAGGGTTAATGCTGGACCCAAACGGGTTTGTTAACACAACCAACGCGTGTAACTTCTTTATTGTCAGACGCCAAGAGGTATGGACATCGTCTGGTGACTACTGCATGAACGGGGTAACGAGGCAAAAAGTCATTGATCTTTGCAAGGCAAACGCTATCCCCGTATACGAGAAAAACTATTCGCTGTACGAAGC
>CAKZUP010000014.1 GCA_937922945.1 uncultured Granulosicoccaceae bacterium | reverse complement strand
TGCCAATTGGCGTTAAAATTATCGAACATATTCACACCACCCGTGTTACCAAGATAGTTACCGTCATCGTCAATACAGAAGTTAACTAACACAAGCTTTCCGCCAGGTTTTAATTCTTTGGCGCGTTTAAGAAGAATGGTTTCCCAATCTGCTGCAGCTTGCTCAGAAAAGGCTGCTTTGTCTTTACTGTTCGCACCCACCATATGTACATGGTTCTGAATATTGGCAGGTTTCCGACTAAGCCAGTGCATGGCCGTTGCTGAAAAGCCCAGATGCAACGAGTTGGCCGGCAATATCGGCAGGTAAAAAGAAGAGCCTGATTGCAGCGCGTGGACGTTTTCATGCTCGTGAAGATAGGAGTCGAATTGTGTCAAGCCATGCAGAATTTTTACCAGCGCATTGAAGTCGTTTCTGGCCTGGTCTGCGTACACAATCTGGATGGCTTTTTCATCCGCCTTTCGCAACGATGTCACGACCGTTCGCCAAAGGTCGAGTGAGGTTCCGCCGTCGGCGCACCCCATATCGCTGAAGCACCACGCGTTATCGCTGGTTGAATCGATTGTTTCCAATGCGCTCAGCACCATCGGAGTGGCTTTGTCTATGACATCTTTCGCGCCTATGGTGGCCAGGGAATAGAGTCCATCACCAGACATCGTTACGTTGTCGGCCTGTACATTTAGTTTGCTCATAGTAAAAAGCTCATGCTGATTTGTTCATCGGGGCCTACTTATTAAATTACTGCCTTAGCGGACACTGGCTTGGGCAATTTGGGCCATACCCATAGAAAATCATTCGGCTATTGTCCTAATGTACCGTCGCCAATTCTTGCAATGAAGCGCCAATTTACTTACTGTACCCTACAGAAAGTGTGGTTTATTGACCGATTATGGCCGTTTGATGGCGCAAGTCTTTGATTTAACACTTAATTAATAAGGTGTCGCTAGTACGAAGGCACCAGAAAACTAACTTTATTGGAGGAGCATCATGCAAAAGTCTCTGCATATCGACCCGGCCAAGTGCACCGGTTGCCTGCAGTGTGAGTCGGCGTGTTCGTTGGAGAATGAGGGCATATTTAACCCATCTAAATCACGGATTAAAGTCTTTAACTTCCACGATGAGGGGCGTTTCGTTCCGTACACCTGCACACAGTGTGATGAGGCTTGGTGTATGCAAGCCTGCCCGGTCGATGCCATTGTTATCAATGCGGAAACTGGCTCAAAAGATGTTCTCGAAGATATCTGTGTCGGGTGTAAGGTCTGTACCATTGCGTGCCCGTTTGGCACGATTAACTACAACACGTCCTCTGGCAAAGTCGTTAAATGCGATTTATGCGGTGGCGATCCGGCCTGTGCCGACGCGTGCCCAACTCAAGCCATAACCTATGTCGATGCCAATGCAACCGGGCTGGATAAAATGCGTGCCTGGGCTGCAAAAACCGACAACGCAACCAGCTAAGGAGAATTCTCATGTCTTGGACAAAGAAATTACTGCGAGTCAATCTCTCCAGCGGCACCTGCACTGAAGAGCCCCTGAACATGCAATGGGCCAATGACTATCTTGGTCAGCGTGGATTGGCAACTCGTTACATCGTTGAGGAAACCGATCCGGCCTGCGATCCACTCGGTCCTGATAACAAACTCATTATGGCAACAGGGCCACTCACGGGCACCATGGCCTCTACCGGCGGCCGATATTCCGTTATATGCAAAAGCCCTCTCACCAACGCCATAGCCTGCTCGAATTCGGGCGGATTTTTTGGTGCTGAACTGAAATTTGCTGGTTGGGATATGGTCATATTTGAAGGCCGTGCTGCCAGCCCAATGTATTTAAGTATAGAGAACGAGAAAGCCACTCTGCATGCGGCCGACGATCTGTGGGGCAAATCGGTTTGGGAGGCAGACGGCATGTTGCGTACCAAGCACCAGGATCCTCAGGCACGTATTGCCTGTGTTGGTCGAAGTGCCGAACAAGGTTGCTTGTATGCCGCAGTGGTTAACGACCTACATCGAGCCGCTGGGCGAAGTGGTGTAGGCACCGTCATGGCATCCAAGAATCTGAAGGCTGTCGTCGTGCGCGGCACGTTGGGCCTTGGCAACATTGACAACCCAGAGGCATTTGCCGCCACCACAAAGGCAGGCAAAGCGGTATTGGCAGAAAATGCGGTAACCGGTCAGGGCTTACCAGCCTACGGTACGCAAGTACTAATGAACGTAATCAACGAAGTTGGCGCACTGCCCACTCGTAACATGCGCGAAACGACGTTCGAAGGCGCGGCGAATGTATCTGCAGAAGCAATGGCTGAGCCACGAAAGTCAGACGGCAAGCCGAACCTCACCACCAATGGTGCCTGTTATGCCTGCACCATTGCCTGCGGTCGTATCTCTACTATCGATCGAACGCACTTTTCGGTGAAAGACAAGCCTGAGTACTGGATTAATTCTGGTGGTCTTGAGTACGAAGCGGCCTGGGCTCTGGGCCCCGATACTGGCGTTGATGATATCGATGCGCTCACGTACGTAAACTTTCTCTGCAACGAAGACGGTATGGACCCTATTTCACTGGGTTCGACTATTGCTGCAGCCATGGAGTTGTTTGAAACCGGCGCTATCACCACTGCACAAACCGATGGCGTGGAACTGAAGTTTGGTTCTGCCGAGGCGCTTTGCTGGGCTGCTGAAGCCACCGCCAAAGGCGAGGGGTTTGGGCGCGATCTTGGCATGGGTTCGAAGCGATTGTGCGAGAAGTATGGCCATCCGGAATTTTCAATGACGGTTAAAGGTCAGGAATTTCCTGCCTACGACCCACGTGGCATACAAGGTATGGGGCTGGCGTACTCAACATCCAACCGTGGCGCATGCCATTTGCGTGGGTACACAGTTGCATCGGAAGTACTGGGTATTCCGGAAAAAACCGATCCCCTGGAGTCTGATGGCAAAGCTGGCTTGGTTAAAGCCTTTCAGGATGCTACTGCGGCTGTTGATTCAGCTGGTTTATGTGTATTCACGACCTTTGCGTGGACCATGGACGACATTGCACCGCAGGTTGATGCGGCTTGTGCCGGTGACTGGTCTACCGAGCGCATGATGGAAGTCGGTGAACGCATATGGAATATGGAGCGCGAGTACAACGCCAAAGCTGGCCTTACGGGTGCAGATGATAATCTGCCAGCACGTCTGCTTAACGAGCCTGCGAATTCTGGTCCTGCTACAGGTAGAGTGTCGGAGCTTGCTAAGATGTTGCCAGAGTATTATGAAGCACGTGGTTGGACGGCAGACGGTAGTGTGACTGCCGAAACGCACCAAAGACTGGGTCTGCCAGGTTAGGTTCGCGGTAGATAATCTTAAGCAAGAGTATAGAGAATGCATCACGTAATAATCGGCGCTGGTCCGGCGGCAGTTTCTGCCGCCGAGCACATGAAGAAACTGGACGCGCGTAGCGAAATTACTATGCTTGCGGCGGAGAACGTGCCGCCTTATTCGCGCATGGCCATTCCGTATTTTTTGGTGGGAAACATTACGCCAGAAGGGACTTACCTACGCAAAAACGCAGATCATTTCGAGAATCTGGGTATCAACGTCAGGCACGGGCGCGCAAGCTCTATCGACCCGCAATCAAAGTCGGTCAAGTTGGCCGACGATAGCACCATTGCTTATGACAAATTGCTGGTTGCAACTGGCGCAACAGCGACGAAGCCTCCCATACCCGGAATCGATCTGGATAACGTGCACAACTGTTGGTCTCTTGCAGACGCACACAAGATAATCGAGAAAGCAACGCCAGGTTCAAACGTTATTTTAATGGGGGCAGGTTTTATTGGCTGCATCATTCTTGAATCTCTGGCTGCCAGAAAAGTGAACCTGACGGTCATTGAAATGGAGAACCGCATGGTGTCTCGAATGACCAATAGCGTTATGGGTACCATGATTAAAGACTGGTGTGTCGATAAAGGCATTCGTGTTTTAACCTCCACCAAAGTCGATCGTATCGATCCCGGTCAAGGTTCTGCACTCTCCGTGAGCACCAACACGGGCGAGAGCATTGCGGCCGATTTGGTTATATGTGCCACAGGCGTTCGAAGTAACACCGCCTTCCTTGAAGGCAGTGGTATCAATATCGATATGGGTGTGGTTGTGGGTGATTACATGGAAACCAGCGTAACCGATATCTACGCAGCGGGTGATGTGGCCCAAGGCAAAGACTTCTCTACTGGCGATTACTATGTGCAGGCCATTCAACCTACGGCCGTTGAGCATGGAAAAAT
The DNA here is from genome assembly GCA_937922945.1 of uncultured Granulosicoccaceae bacterium. Classification (GTDB taxonomy): domain Bacteria; phylum Pseudomonadota; class Gammaproteobacteria; order Granulosicoccales; family Granulosicoccaceae; genus Granulosicoccus. Next base: position 37,948 of record CAKZUP010000014.1, on the reverse strand, counting down.
TGCGGCGCAAAGTATGGTCAATGGGCATGTAACAGCCAGCCCGGGCAACGTGAACATGAACGTTCTCGATACGGTCGGGTTAATCTCGACATCGTTCGGTATGTGGATGGGTGTTGACGGCGGCGATGAATCGGAACTGGTTGATAAAGAAAACTATCAATACATCAATTTGCAATTTAAAGACGATGTACTGGTTGGTGCGAGTAGCTTGGGCATGACGCAGCACGTTGGCGTTATGCGAGGCCTCATTCAAACCGCATCGCCACTAGGCGAATGGAAAGATAAACTCATGGCGAACCCGACGCGTTTGTCTGAGGCTTATCTGGCCGGTGCGCAAGCACAAGACCAGAAGAATAGCGCCTGACGGGGCCGTAGCTGAAAGTTTTATGCAAATCACCCTGAAGCTCTTCGCTACGTTAGGCGATCTTTTACCCTCTAACGCTGTACGCAACGTTGCCACTATCAACGTAGATGATGATGCTACGTTGCATTCCATTATCGATAGTTATCGCGTGCCTCGTGAGCTGGCGCACCTGGTACTAATTAACGGCGTTTTTGTCTGCGATGCCGATCGCGATCAGTCAGGCCTTCTGAAAGAAGGTGATGTGCTTGCGATATGGCCACCCGTTGCCGGTGGATAGTATTCCGGACATCAGCTACTCAGCTGAAATGGGCCTCACCCACGCCGATTTTTTTCGGTATTTACCATCGGCAATGGGGCAGCATCTATACCGTATAGAAGGTAATACGGTTCACGGCGAAATTGAGCAAGGTCGTGTGGAAATCATTATCGGCAAGCAGCAGGAGCGTCGTATCGCGCTCATGCGCATACCCTATGCGTTGGTCAGTTTTCATTTTCAGGGCGTGACCAGTGAGCAGCAGCAACGGTTCAAGGCCAATTTCGATTTGCGCTTTCAGCGTGGTGGCGGGTAGGGCCCTATCTAGCGACAAAGTCTATCGGCAGAGCGTGGCGGCTAAGTCGGGCAAGATTTTCTCTGGCCGTATTCTTTGGTCATAGTTGCGTCAGATTGCCACAGGATCATGCCGTACATGCCGCATTTACGCCCATACATATTGCGCAAACTCTACTCACTGGTTACATTTAACGTATGCTGCTCTCGTCAGGTCCAATAATCAAGTTTGACTCACATGGCTCACAGTGAAAATACAGATAGCGAAAGTGTGAACGATGGCGCTTTAGTCGACCGATTGCATCGGCCGCTGCGCGATCTGCGGGTGTCTGTTACAGACAGGTGTAACTTCCGATGCGTGTATTGCATGCCAAAGTCGGTGTTCAGCAAAGACTACAAATTTCTGCCTCGCAAAGATTTGCTCAGCTTCGAAGAAATTACCCGCGTCGTTGAAACAGCAGCGCGTTTTGGCGTCACTAAAATTCGTCTAACGGGCGGTGAACCGCTTATTCGCAATGATCTTGAACAGCTTATAGAGTGGATTGCAAATGTCGATGGAATACGTGATATCAGTCTTACTACGAACGCAACCCTTTTAACAAAGAAGCGCGCCGAATCGTTAAGAGCTGCAGGCTTGCAACGGTTGAACGTGAGTCTGGATGCCATTGACGACGAAACGTTTAAGCGAGTTAACGATGTGGGTGTTGGTGTTCAGGATGTACTCGATGGAATAGAGAACGCATCTCTTGCCGGGTTTGAGTCCATTAAAGTCAATATGGTTGTTAAGAAAGGTTTGAACGACCACAGTATTGTGCCCATGGCGAAGTTTTTTCATGGCACAAACCAGATTTTGCGATTTATAGAATTTATGGATGTCGGTAGTACCAATGCCTGGGATTTATCCCACGTGGTAACCAGCCAGCAAATTGCTGATCGTATTCAAGCCGAATTACCGATCAAACCCATTGAAGCCAATTACAAAGGTGAGGTTGCCAAGCGCTGGCAGTATGTCGATGGTGGCGGCGAAATAGGCATCATTACATCTGTCTCTGAACCATTTTGTGGCGATTGCAGTCGCGCGCGTTTATCCGCAACCGGCAGCATTTACACCTGCTTGTTTGCCAGCTCCGGTTATGATCTTCGTCCGGTGTTGAGAAATCAGGGCGATGCCGCGCTACAAAAAGAGTTCAGGCGAATTTGGTCGCAGCGCGAAGATCGTTATTCGGAAACGCGTACACAGTTCTCGGTTATCCGGCCCAAAGTCGAGATGTCTTTCATCGGTGGCTAGCTCATCCGATAACAACAGCGGACAATCCGAGATTGCCCTGGATGCGGCAAGCATGGAGTGCTGGCAAGCTTACAACGCGATGTTTGAATCCAAGCAGCGCCATTACGAGTTTCTCGATATTCTTGAGAATAAAAAAAAGAAGTTCAACCTCAGCCCCACTGACGCAGACAAGCAGAAGCTTGCTGAATATCTTTCTCAGCACGATGTTCAGGTGAAGCGGTTTATCGAACTATCGCAACAGCTTAAATCTTCTGCGCCGGAATCTCACGCGTTGTTCATACAATTTATTACGCAGCTAGGTGATGGCGAACCCAGTAAAAAGGTTCAGCACTAAGCCTCATATTCGCACTACACTATAAACTTCTGCAGCCATAGAGGGTATTACTGGTGCGAATTTGGATTCTACTGTCACTCATAACATTGTGCAGCGCGTGTACTGGATTGCCGAAAAACGTCTCTCCAGTGACTGAGTTTGAAACAGAGCGCTATCTGGGAACATGGTACGAAATAGCGCGACTCGATCATCGGTTCGAGCGAGGCTTACGCAATGTTACAGCAACCTACACTATGCGCGATGATGGTGGACTGGTGGTTGCGAATCGTGGTTACTCTGAAAAGAAAGGCGAATGGAGCAATGCTTTAGGAAAGGCCTATTTCGTTGGCGATAGTTCTATCGGACATTTAAAAGTATCTTTTTTTGGTCCGTTTTATGGAAGTTATGTGGTATTCGAACTGGACAAGGAAAACTATCAGTACGCGTTTGTGAGTGGAAATACCACTAAATATCTTTGGCTATTGTCCAGAGAGCCAACAGTTTCTCCTGAGCTGCTTGAGCGTTTTAAATCCCGTGCCAAAGATGCTGGTTTCGATACCTCCGAACTAATCTTTGTCAATCAGAATCCTGTATCAGAGTAATAGCGTTGATGCATGGAAAGCACTGTTATCCTGCTAAAAAAGCAAACGCGCACAGGTTGCCTTGCGCTGGGTTTTCTCAGGTTTAGTATTTGTCTTCACTATATTTAATAAAGCAGGATTCATCATGCTATACATTACCGCGTTGAGTGCTTCGGTTTTATCCGCTTTGTGCGTCATGCTTTCGTTGAAAGTGGTAGCGATACGTCGACGAGAAAAAATTGGGATTGGAGATAATGGCAATGAAGCATTAACTCGCGCCATACGCGCACAAGGAAATCTTCTGGAGTATGCGCCGCTTGCGCTTATTCTTATCGGGTGTGCTGAGTTCAATGGTGTGCATCGCCTGCTGGTTGGCTTGCTCGCGTTAGCTTTTGTTGTCGGTCGAGTGTTGCATCCGGTGGGTATTCGGGATGAAAACTCGCCAATGCAATTTAGGGTGCTGGGTATGCAGCTCACTTTATTGTCTATGCTGGCACTGGTGGTTACCAACATTCTATGGGTCTTCTGGTTATTGGTTAGATGAACTTTGATTATGTCATTGTCGGCGCAGGCTCGGCAGGCTCGGTACTGGCAAACCGGTTGAGTGCGAGCGGACGAGATTCAGTTCTATTGCTTGAAGCTGGCCCGAGCGACAAACGTTTCTATGTACGTTTACCGTTGGGTTATGGGAAAGTCTACTACGATAAAAACGTTAACTGGAAATACCACACCGACCCTGTTCCTGGACTAAACCACAAAGTGTCCTATTGGCCTCGCGGCAAAGTGCTTGGCGGTTCCAGCTCTATCAACGCGATGGTTTATGTTCGTGGACATCCGAACGATTACCAGGAGTGGTCAGAGTTCGCCACAGGCTGGGATTGGTCGTCTGTAGAGCCTGTGTTCAGGAAAATGGAGGACTGGGTTGGCGGTGCTGATGAGTACCGTGGCGAAGGGGGGCCACTATCGATTAATGATATATCGCAAGATGCTCACCCGCTGTGTCAAACCTATCTTGATGCAGCGATGCAGTGTCAAATACCCATTAACGCAGACTATAACGGCGCGTCTATGGATGGGGCTGCGCTGTATCAGATTACAACCCGTAATGGATTGCGTGCCTCAAGTGCCGTGTGTTATTTACACCCGGCAATGCACCGACACAATCTGACTGTTCTAACGAGGGCGCACGTAGAGCGGGTGCTGTTTGAGAACAACACGGCTACAGCTGTGCGCTTTAAGCGAAATGGGCGAGTGCAAACCGCGCATGCGCGCAAAGAAATTATTCTATGTGGTGGTGCTATCAATTCCCCACAGCTTCTGCAGCTTTCTGGTATCGGTCCGCAAGCCCTTTTGGAGAAACATGGAGTACCGTTGATACATGCAGCGTCTCAAGTAGGGCGGAATTTACAGGATCACTTGGGTGCTGATATGGTATGCAGAACCAATGTCGATACACTTAATCAGCAATTGGGACCTATCTCGGGCAAAATTAAAGTGGGTTTGGAGTTCTTGCTTAAACGAAGCGGGCCGTTAACTTTAAGCTTGAATCAGGCAGGCGGTTTTATATCCATGGATAAAGGCTCCCGATTGGCGCAGCCTTCAGCCACAGCGCCCAGCAAAGCCGCTGCTCGTTCAAACCCGGCAGCAACCCCAGATTTGCAGTTGTACTTCTCACCTGTTAGCTACACTCGCGCACCAGTGGGGACACGACCGCTCATTAATCCCGATCCTTTTCCAGGTTTTCTTATTGGATTTAATCCGTGTAAACCAACCAGTAAAGGGTATCTGGAAATTCGATCATCAAACCCAAGTATTGCACCTAAGCTTGTCCCTAACTATCTGGATACGCAGCATGATCAGGATCTTATGCTTGGCGGCATGAAGCTTATGCGACAGTTAACAGCTGCTCCCGCACTCGCTGCAGTTATCGAAGAGGAGCTTATGCCGGGTGGCGAAAAAGTGAGCGATGAGCAGCTGATGGAATTTATTAGAGACAACGCCTGGACGGTCTTTCATCAATGTGGCACATGCCGGATGGGTGACGACCCACAAGCATCGGTTGTTGATGCCCGATTAAAAGTACATGGTGTTAACGGATTACGCGTTGCCGATGCGTCTGTATTTCCAACCATTCCTACGGGGAACACCAATGCACCGGCTATAATGGTTGGTGAACGTGCATCAGAACTGATTTTACAAGAGAGTACTGCGTAGATTGGTTGTGCTAATTTGACTCCAGTTGCAGATTGAGGTGATCGTTATGGACAAGACAAAACATATAAATTATTCAGTATCCGAAACTGTAACAGATGCCATCAATACACGACGATCGATCCGTGCCTTTACTGATGAAGTGCCGTCTGAAACGGTTATCAGTGACATACTCCAAGCTGCTGCCAGAGCGCCAAGTGGTACAAATATACAGCCATGGAAAGTCTACGTTATTCAAGGTGATGTAAGAGATAAGCTTTGCGGGGCAGTTTGTGATGCGTTCGATGACCCTGATGCTAAACATGAAATAGAAGTTTCTTACTACCCTGAAAAATGGTTTGAACCCTATTTGGCAAGGCGTCGAAAAATTGGTTGGGATTTGTATGGGCTGCTCGGCATTGGCAAGGGCGAGCGGGAAAAAACACACCAGCAACACAGGCGTAATTTTCTATTCTTTGATGCGCCGGTCGGAATGATGTTCACCTTGCACCGGGACCTTGCGACAGGTAGTTGGCTGGATTACGGTATGTTCCTCCAAAATATAATGCTTTTGGCGCGAGAAGCAGGCTTGCATACATGCCCGCAGGCCGCATGGTCTGATTATCACAGTGTGGTGAGAGAGCAGTTGAACATTGACCAATCCGAAGTGCTCGTTTGCGGCATGGCTTTGGGTTACGCTGATACAGCAGCGATCGTGAATGAGCTGGTTTCTGAGCGTGCAGATGTCTCAGAATTTGTGCACTTCCTCACTTAATTGTCGTACAAGCAACCGCTCAACGACATTCTGTGAGCTCAGGAAGGGATATCCTACGCATGGCAAGGTTTTTGAACTAAGATGTGCATTGTTGCTCTTTAAGCTGTTCTGTCCCAATGATCAATCGAATGAGTTTTTTCCAAGATTTGCTTGGTTCGGTTTTTAACCGCGACCGAGCAGCTGCGCTGGATAATGATGATCGAACGTTCGAGCAATTGTGTGATGCGTTGTTGTCGGAACGTGGAGAGGTATCGGGCAATCGTATTGCCAATCAAATACTAACGCGATTTGCTTTTGCAACCGATGAAGAGCAATTGGCTTTTTTTAAAATGCTTGTTGCCAGATTCGATCTGGATACCAAGCAAGTGCTTTCGGCTGCGGAAAGTCTTGCTGACAGCAACAGTACAGAGAACTTGAGCCATCTTCTCAATTGCGTTGAGCCTAAAAGACAAGAACTATTCAGACGACTTAACCGAATACCTGCGGCTACAGGCTCTTTGGTTAACATGCGCGTTAGTCTGCTCAAGCATATGCAAGAGAACAAAGAGCTTGCTCGAATTGATATCGACTTTCAAAAATTATTTCGTGCCTGGTTCAATCGTGGCTTTTTGGTATTGCGGGAAATAGACTGGCAAACACCCGCTAATATATTGGAAAAACTGATCGCTTATGAAGCGGTTCATGAAATTTCCAGTTGGGAAGCATTGCGTCGTCGTCTGGCTCCTAGTGACAGAAAGTGCTTTGCGTTTTTCCATCCGTCCATGCTTGATGAACCACTGATATTTGTTGAGGTTGCATTGACAGAGGAAGCGCCTGATTCAATTGGAGCAATTCTCTCGCAGAGCCGGACAATAGCTCATGCTGAGGCGACAAACACTGCCGTCTTCTACTCTATATCGAATTGTCAGGCAGGACTGGCTGGCGTTACTTTTGGTAATTTTTTAATAAAACAAGTCGCGCAGGAACTGTCTGTTCAATTGCCGAATTTAAAATACTTTCGAACCCTTTCTCCGGTACCGGGCTTTATGCGATGGGTAAATTCTCATTCCCAACAGGTTATTCCGGAGGAGCAACGAGGAAAACTGGAGATTGTTTCCAAACTCGCCGATAAGACTATCGTTAACCCGAATGAGGAAGAGCTGCAAATATTAAAAGAGCTTGCAGCCAATTATCTGGTTAATGAAAAGCGTGAAGACAAGCAGCCACTTGATCCTGTTGCACGCTTTCACTTGGGAAACGGTGCTGAGTTAAACAGCATATTACCTCGAGCAGATTTATACGAGAAAGGTCTGAATCAATCGGCCGGGGTTATGGTGAGCTATTTGTACGATCTGGATAAAGTGATTGCGAATCACGAAGACTACGCAACGCATCGCGAGGTAGTTTGCTCATCTGAAGTTAATGAACTGTTGGGTGAAAAGCGCATGTTTCGACGACTTACAGGCTAATTAGGTCAGAGAATGAATTAGCTTTTTCTTTGGCATATTCTGGCCGTTGCGGTTATTCCATAAACACTAACTCTACACGACGGTTTGCACGACGTCCGTCAGCGCTCGTGTTCTCCCTTATCGGGTATTGTTCTCCATAGCCAGCGGCGGTTATCTTGTTGGGATCGACGCCACGCAGAATCAGGTAATGTCGGACTGCATCGGCCCTTTTTTTTGATAATTGCAGATTGCTTGAGGCCGCGCCTTCATTATCGGTATGTGCGCCAATTTCAACGTTATTCGCGTTGTGTTTGATCAGAGCGTGGGCAAGCTTATCGAGCGTTGCTCTGGCAGCGACGTTAAGGTACGTACGACCAGTATTAAAAATAACTGATTCCAGGAGCATGCTGCTGCTTACCGGGCATCCGTATACATTGGTGGTTTGGTCTACATCGCTTTTGCACACGTCTATGTAATCGGGTATTCCATCCTCGTCCTCGTCGATATCGTCGGCACAATCGTCGCCTGATGCAATTACATTTGTGCAGGCAGAGGCGGGTGTTGGTAGTGCGCGGTTTACCTGCTTGTAGTCAATGGATAACGTCGCCTTTTTACCACTGATTTGACGAAACGTAAGCGTGTTGTCCACAATAACCCAGTATCCGACTTCTGGTGTGTTGGTATACGAGACAATTTCATGATCGGTTGGAAAAACCCAGGTTATCGCTGAACGACTTAAACTGTCAGTTTCAACTGAGGCGGGTACTGAAGCTGCAGTCAAAGTAAAGCTGGATGCGCTCGTCTGAGCTACCTCGGTCCCGTACTGATGTTGATAGCGCGCAAGCGCCACACCATTTGTTAGTAAAAAGGAATTTTGTTCCAGTGAATTCAATTTTTGCTGAGCGCTAAGCGTTGAGTCGAAAATCAACACCTCCTGCGGCGCAACGCTGCCAGGGAGACGCACGCTAACCTCAGGGCCATTGCTCCCTATAGTGTGCTGTGCTGTGTAAGATCTGCCATCAGAATCGAGGACAATCAGCAAATCACTAACGACTTCGCGGGCTTTAACGGCGAGGGGGGCTATATTGTTCAGGTTCAATTCTACGGGGGTGTTTTTTCTGCCTACCAGTTCCTCGTTTTCATCCGCTTGCGCAGGCAGCACGCACTGGATTGCCGTGGCGAGAATAACGAGTAGTTTCCACGCCAATTGAGAAGTACTTTTGTTGCTTTGCACGTAGTTTCCCGTCGTTGCGCATTCAGTTGCTTGTGTTTTATCACCCACAGTAAATTACGCGCATCTGGCAACTACTTACATGACCTCAAGCTTGATACAATGCTGGTTGAGCCGGCACCTTTATTGGCGCGAAAAAATCAGTAGATCAACGCACGCATGACAAAACAAACGTATCTTACCGGAATTACCACAACGGGCACACCGCATCTGGGCAATTTCGTGGGCGCAATCAGGCCCGCTATTGAGGCCAGCAGAGTGGCTGAAAATGACAGCTACTACTTTCTTGCCGATTATCATGCGCTCATCAATGCGCAAGACCCAGCCAGTGTCAGGCAATCGCGTCAGGAAATAGCGGCAACCTGGCTTGCAATGGGTTTGGACACAGAGAAATCAACTTTCTACCGACAGTCAGATATCCCTGAAATTCCAGAGCTTACCTGGGTACTGACCTGCATGACGGCTAAAGGTTTAATGAATCGAGCTCATGCCTACAAAGGTGTGGTGCAGGAAAACATCGATGCCGGTTCACAAGATCCAGACAAGGGAATTACCATGGGGTTGTTCAACTACCCCATCCTGATGTCTGCAGATATCCTCATGTTTAAAGCTACCAAGGTTCCTGTCGGTAAAGACCAGGTACAGCACCTGGAAATGTGCAGGGATATTGCGCAACGATTCAATCATCACTACAAGCCATTGCTGGTTGTTCCCGAGGTGGTGGTCGATAAAGATGCAGCGCTTATCACGGGTCTGGATGGTCGCAAGATGAGTAAAAGCTACAAGAACACCATTCCATTGTTTGGTACGTCGAAGCAGCTGCGCAAGCTGATCATGAAAATCAAAACCAATTCGCTTGAACCGGGTGAACCAAAAGATCCGGAAGGCAATACCGTGTTCGAAATATACCAGGCGTTCGCAAGCCAAAGCCAGGTACAGGCACTGCGTGAAGATTATGCCAATGGCATAAGTTGGGGTGATGCAAAGCAACAGTTATATGAGTTGCTGGAATCGCAACTGGCAGAGCCTCGTGAGAAATATAACGAACTAATGGCAAAGCCGGAAGAGGTTGAAGCGGTGTTGCAAGCAGGTGCAGCCAAAGCTCGCGTACACAGCAAGGAGCTTATGCGGCAGGTACGTGAAGCTGTCGGGCTTAGTAACCTGTGAATCCGGTACTGGTTAATGTTTGGCGTGGAAACGCAATTGAGAGCAGACATCGCGGTTCTGTAGCCGTTGTACGCTCAGATGGCCAATTCCTGTTATCGATTGGCGATGTATTGCATCATACGTTTCCGCGTTCTTCCATAAAGTTTTTGCAGGCTATACCGTTCGTTGAGTCGGGAGCGGTTGAGCACTTCGCACTTGGGAGTGAACACATTGCTATTGCATGTGCATCCCATAATGGCGAGTCAGTCCATCACGATCTGGTGGCCGATTGGCTGGAGCGTATCGGTCTGGATGCAAACGACCTCGAATGTGGTGCGAGTATGCCTATGCATCAAGCCACTCAGTTTGAAATGTTGGGTCGCGGCGATGGCCCAACACGTGTGCATCATAATTGTTCCGGTAAGCATCTTGGTCTGCTGTCTACGTGTGTGCACTGTGGCGAAGCAACCAAAGACTATCGCCTGTACAGCAATGCTGCCCAACAACGTTGGTTGAGCGTACTCGAATCAATGAGCAATTCCAGGGTTATGCAACTTCCGTGGGGTTACGATGGGTGTGGAATACCTTGTGTTGCACTACCACTTCAACGCATAGCGTTAGCGATGGCGCGTTTCGCCGATGCGTCCGGGCAACCTGATGAACGTAAAGAGGCTATTCGGCGTATTCAGGCATCGGTAGCAGAGCACCCGTATCTGGTTGCTGGTAAGGAGCGACTTTGCACTGAACTTATGCATCAATTAGCGCCCAAACTATTGGTAAAAGTTGGCGCTGAAGGTTGTTATACCGCCTGCTTGCCAGAGCAGGGTGTAGGAATTGCACTTAAAATGGATGATGGTGGTGGCGTTGCTGCTCAGGTCGCCTTGGGCGCAGTGTTGAACATGCTTGGTGTGTTAGACGAGCAGGTTCTACAATCGCTGGCAGAATATATAACACCTACACTAACCAACTCTCGTGGTGATGTCATTGGTCGGGTAGAAGGCTCATCTGAATGGCAGCAGGTTGGTGTTAAAGAGCAATTGCCACTGCTGTTAAATTAAACTTGCAGCAAAAGCAGTATCAACCCTTTTGTACTTTATTATTTTAGCCTTTATTATTTAGTTAGAGCCAGTGGCTGGTCTTCACAGCTAACGAGTCTTTCATAGTCTTTAATGTGCTGTGAGGTGCCGTATTCATAAAGTTGCTTCTTGAGTTTAGCTAGTTTGCGAAACTCCAGTAACTTTTGCATTTGGGTAATATCGCGCTCCGCATTCAGCATTGCGTTAATTGAGTTCTGCTCTTCCATTTGTAGCTCAACCAAGTTTTTATACATTGGCTCTTCTTTAAGCCATTGTGCCACTGCCAACATTTCTCCTGATGCAATCATAGTTTGGAAATTGGCTGTATACGGACTAACTAGTGCAGGCCACTTGGTTGTAGCTTTCTCCATAAGTTCGTGCTTTATCGATTTCAAGGATTCATCGAGTCTATGCATTTTTTCATAAAGGTCATACATAGTAGATTGGTAAGTTTGGATTTTAGCGCGAATGTTTTTTGCAGGATTTTCATTTAAAACGATATCGTGACGGTCTGCCAGATTTCGAAATAATCTGGCGTACTCATTGTTAGGCAAGCCGCTTTTTCCCGCTGCCCACTTCAAGTACCACGGTTGCCAGGTGTTTAAATAGTCTTCACTGGTAGATCGAGATAAGTCTGTACTGTGAGCGTTCTCTAACGTATACAGATGTGCTTCGCGTAGGCTGATTTTGCCATCGCGATTGTTATCTGTATCAACTGGCAAAATTTCCCCATGCCTGTCGTAGCCACTTAAAGCTGCGAAGAAGTAAGTGGTGTAGTCGCGATAATCGTCTGAATCGATGCTCGCTGAGCAACCTTCAGCCAATCGATAAGCTGATTCTGCAGTGAAACCACAGCGTTGCGAAGATGATAACTCTAATCCGCTTTCGGGATTCTCGTAGGCTAGTCGATGAAAGCCGCCAGAATAGCATTGTGTAAAAACAAACCGAGTGGGAGCTTTACTGTTATCCAATATGGAGTGAAGCTCGCTCGCAGTCATTTGGGTGTCATTCCATAGTTCCATGGTTACTTTATCGGGCGTAGATTCAGACTGCTTTCCATGGCCGTTATAAACAATAAGCGTTGGATCTTCGGGCGCTGAGTCTAGAAGCTCCAGCAATGCGGGTTTAAGTTTATCTGACTGAGTTGAGCCTTTGACATCCGGTACTGCATGATCGCGGTATCGAGTTAGGTTTGATTGGTGATTATCAAACAGACGCGCGACAGGTTCGAGTTTTTGCGATAACTCCTCGATTGGGTTGTCCGTGTCTGAGGAAGTTTCTATTTGCTGAAAATGAACGTCTGGTGCCGGGTCGTTTCCGTCTGTAAAAAAGGTGACGACAGGCAGTCCGCTTCGTTTAAGTACATCTTGTACCCATCGAACATTCAGTTCAATTTGCCCTTGCGAACCATTAATATTATAACCACCTCCAATCAGGACGGCCTGATCGGCTTTGGCGACAGATGCGGCCAGCAACGCCAGCATAAGACAGTAGAGTCGAAGACGATGCATTATGCGGTTCTCCTGAGACGAAAACCAATATCAACAAGCTTATACAATACCCACAAGAGCACGCCGGTTAATGCAAAACCAAGCATTACCTGTATTGGGTTTACGTGATAGATAAAGGCTAAGCCAATGCAAAATGCAGGTACTGTAATACCCGCGATATAACCCAGTAACCTGTTGCTGGCAAATATTAGATAGTCTGCTGCTGCCACAACGCCAAGGCATACAGCAATGATAGCGCTCGCTTTGTAGCCTTCAACAAAGCTTTGTATCAGATTGCGTTTGGGCTCTTGTACCCATAGGTCGATAACGGACGCTTCGCCGCTAAAATAGTTTATGGCCACGTTAACGAATACGTAAACAGGCCACGCCGCAAGAGCGATAAGTACTCCAAGTAACAAACTGATCAATAAATTTTTACGCATGCTTCTCACGTTTAATTATCCGTACCTATAGCGTTATTTTTCTATCAGGAATGAACCAATTGCCAGAAAGTCGAGGCCCGTAGAGTAAAAGCAACGTATTGCATCTCTAGGGGATTCGCAAACTGGCTCACCCTGAATATTGAAACTGGTATTCAACACCACAGGTACGCCGGTGCGTTCACCTAGTTGGCTTATAAGTCGATGGTAAAGCGGGTGTGTTTCAGATTTAACTGTCTGCAGTCGTGCGCTGCCATCTACGTGTGTGATAGCGGGCATGATCGATTGCTTTTCTTTTTTCACCTGACAAACTTTTAGCATGAAAGGCGCCTCAACATCGATGTCGAAAAACTCCCTGGCTGCTTCTACCGTGGCAGAGGGTGCGAATGGTCTGTAGGCTTCGCGGAACTTGACCTCCGCATTTATTTTATCTTTCATATCTGGAAACGCAGGGTTAGCTACGATACTTCGGGAACCCAGTGCTCGTGGCCCGATTTCCATTCGACCCTGATACCAACCTCCAATTTTTCCATCCTGAAGTAGCTTGGCCGTGTCTGTCGCAATATCATCAGATTGTTTATAGCTCAACTTAAACTTTTTGAGATCGGTTTCTATCTCTTCATCGGAGTATTCGTTACCGACGTACGGATTATCATGGACAAAGGTACGGGGTAAATTCAACTCTTGATGCAGCAAAGTATAAGCTGCGCCTATGGAAGTTCCGTTATCGCCAGCGGCTGGCATGATATAAACGTCATCGAAGCCAGCTTCGCGCAGCAACCGCCCGTTCATAACGCTGTTCAGCGCTACACCGCCAGCAATAATCAGGTGCGTTGCTTGTGTTTTACGTTTCAGTACTGCCGCCATTTTTAAGGCGCATTCTTCTAGCAATAGTTGAAACGCTGCAGCGACATCCTGATGATGCTGTTTGAACTCTCCATTCAGTGGCCTTGGCTCACCAAACACATCGTAAAATTTCTGTGCGCAGCGCTTATAACCCCAAAATTGGTAGCTGAAGTAACTCAGGTCGACTTCGATTTGACCCGCATCAGTAATGCTGACAACTTTTCGCGCCTCGTCGATGTATTTACTGGCATCGCCCAAGGGGGCCAAGCCCATGGTTTTGCCTTCGTCGTAGTTCGGCTTGAAGCCGCAAAACTCTGTCACCGACTCATACACAGAGCCCAGTGAGTGAGGAAAGAGTGATTCATTGAAACAGGTGACTTTGTTGCCCTTGCCATGGCCCAGCCATGCGCATGCCCATTCTCCAGAACCATCAATTGCCATGATGGCCGCATCTTCGTAGGGGGATACGAAAAAGGTGCCGGCTGCATGGGATAAATGGTGTTCTATAAAAGCAATCTTAGGGCGCTTATTTGCGCTAAAGGTATCTGTAACCCATTTTTTGAATCTTCGTTGCTTGAAGAAACCATTAATGAGTTCGTGTTTTACGAATGGTGCGGCCTTGTGAGGTTTTTTAAGCGCATAGGCCACTTTTTTCTGCCAACAATGCGTTGGCTTGATTGAGACGGCGACATGATCTATCTGATCTGCTTCAATGCCTCCAATGCGCAAACATTCTCGTATTGCATTTTCAGGAAATTCGCGCGTGTGTTTATTGCGGGTAAAGCGTTCCTCTTCCAGTGCGACTATAAGTTCGCCATCGATCACCAGTGCAGCTGATGAATCGTGGAAATAGTAATTAATGCCAAGAACTATCATAGTGTGTCATGCAGCCTGTTTCATTCGGGCTTTGGCGGCTTGCTTGAAACGAGTAAACTGATGCAAGACGATTCCCATGGAGGATTGGTTGTAGTAATGAATATGCCAAACAGGTACTTTGTCTGGATGCCAACGTTCTGCCCACGGAGGTGACGTCACCAGGCTGAGTGTGTCTACGTTTTCTGCGCAGCAGTGAGCAAGAACGCCTTCGAGCAGCAAATAACCTGGTGAAAATCGGGCGTACTCTTCGTTGTAACCAATTTTGAGTAAACTCAGGCAGTCGTTGGTCAGAATGCCGAATTGCGCCGCAATACATTTATCGTCAATCCAAAGCAGGTTTATCTGTGGTGTCATTCCAGCTGACGCGGGAGTAAGTAAGGCTTTATAAAATGCGTTAAGTGCCGGATCTGTCTTAATCGCGGTTGCGTTGCGATCAGTGCCTTTCCAGCCTGATGCTTCAACAGACAGAAATTGCTCATAAGCCGACAGCAACGCATCCGGCTTCGTAACCATTTCCATTCTTACATCACCTTGTTCTTCGAGTTGTTTTTTCAATCGCCGAAGGTTGCGGCGCAATTTCCCCTGCGGTGGACAAACCTCACTTAATCCGCTGAATCCTGCAGAGTACCGCGACTGTTTCAGAAACCATCGTCCATTGTGTTGGTCGCCTTTGGCGGATAAGCTGCTTATTGCCATCGGCGTATCGTTGTGAAGCAGCCGCTTGTCTGTCTGCGCTAACGATTGAATCAGGGAGCTCTTGTGAGGCACGTTGGATATTTGCCAATCCCACCATTGCGAGCCGTGTTGGTTTAGAGCTCCATGTATGGCATCGACCAGCTTGTCCGGTTGATTTTTCAACGTTGATCGAATCAGTACGTCGTTAAGCGACAAATGATCGTGTGCTGGGTGGCTGAGTCGATTACGGGAAGTTGAATCGCACAACGGAAGCACCATCTGTAGTTCGCCCTCGATGCTCACAAATATCAGGTGCAATTTTGCACCTGATAGAAATCTTGCTACACAGCGATACCAATCAGGGTGATGATAAAAACGGCTGTCGAGTTCAGAATTAAACAGGCGCAGCCATGCATCCAGCTGAGCAGGATTGATCGTACCGATTTCAGCGATTTCTACATCCACGTTCCGATGCGTCTCAAGTTGTGAGTCTGCCCCCAAAGGCGGGGTGCCTTAACTGAATAGCGGCAAGCCAACTATGAGCTTGAAGTCGAGAATGTTTAAATATGTCAGAGGTTTAGGGTCTTTTGAGAGGTGTCAGGGTTATTCAGAACATTGTGCGGCGGTAACTGCGGCCAGGTTAACAATGTCGCTCTGGTTGCAGCCTCTGCTAAGATCGTTTACCGGTTTATTGAGCCCCTGCAGGACAGGGCCGATTGCCTGGGCGCCACCAAAGCGCTCGATGAGCTTGTAGCCGATATTTCCTGCATCCAAATTGGGGAATATAAGCGTGTTACATGGCGTGTTCTGGGCTTGGTCCGGGGCTTTTTTAGCTAATATTTCCGGGTTTATCGCCGCGTCCAGCTGAACTTCTCCAACGATTCGCCAGTCGGGCCGTAATACTCTAAGACGCTGCGTTGCCACTTGAACTTTGTCTACAAGTTTGTGTTTTGCGCTACCGGCTGTTGAGAAAGAGAGCATGCCAACTTCAGGCTGGATATCGAGCAACTGAATAGCGCTGTCGCCCGTGCTCGCCGCTATGCCTGCCAGCTCGTTGGCATTAGGATCGATGACCAGAGCGCAGTCGGCAATGACCATGACATCGTTCACTGGATGCCAATCCTGCATCCGCATGATAAAAAAGCTTGATACCAGTTCCGTGTTCTTACTTTTCTGTATCAGCTGCATAGCACCACGTACCACACTGGCGGTGGGGGTAATCGCACCAGCAACGCAGCCATCCGCAACGCCTGCATTGACCATCATGCAGGCAAAAACGAATGGATCTGTCAGTGCTTGTTGTGCTTGTTGCTCGTCCATGCCGCGGTGCGCACGCTTTTCAACCAACTGGGAGACAAGAGCTGGTCGCTCTGGCGATACGTTGGGGTCGGTAATTTGCAATCCTTCTAATGAAAGGCCTAGTTCTGTTGCCTGTGACTGGATGGTTTTCGTATCGCCTACAAGGATAGGTGCGGCAAGTTTTTTTTCGACAAGCTCTGCTGCGGCTTTTAAAATTCGATCGTCGCTTGCTTCAGGCAACACAATGCGCTTAGGCTTTGCCGCTGCTTTTTCAAGTATTCGGTTAAAGGCAGTCATCGCAAAATAAAATCTGATGCTCGCTCAGCAATCATAATGGTGGGTGCATTGGTATTGCCCGAAACAATTTCTGGCATAACAGAGGCATCGACTACTCGTAATCCGGCCACACCTCGAACTCGAAGTTCGTTGTCCAATACCGATTTCGAATCTGCTCCCATTCGGCAGGTGCCCACAGGGTGATAAATCGTATTGGAAATCTCCCGTGCCTGATTCAGCAATTCATCATCGCTTTGTGCTCTGGGGTCGGGCACGTATTCTTCTTTTATGTGCTGGCGCATAGCGCTTGTAGCCATAACTTGCCTGGCGTGGCGAATGGACTCAACAGCGGTTTGGCAATCCAGTTCAGTGGACAGGTAGTTGGGCGTAATACGCGGATGATCGTTCGGATCGTTCGATTTGATCGTAATACTCCCTCTGCTCTCGGGCCTCAGCTGACACACTGATGCGGTGATAGCAGAAAAAGGGTGTAACCCTTCGCCGGGGCTGTCGGCACTCAGTGGTTGGAAGTGGTATTGAATGTCGGGTCGGTTATTTGACAGCCGGGTGCGACAAAAAGCGTATACCTGGCTCGCAGCCATGCTCAGAGGCCCGCTGCGTTTTGTCAGATAGGTAATGCCTGCGCGCATTTTCTGCCACGAGTTAGATAGCTCATCGTTCAGCGTATTGGCCTGAGTGGTTTTATACACGGTGCGAATTTGCAGATGGTCTTGCAGGTTTGAACCCACATCGGGTGAATCAACGACAACGTCGATGCCATGATCTTGCAGCAATTGGCCTGGACCAATACCTGATAGCTGCAACAATTGTGGGGAATTAACGGCACCGCCACAAAGAATGATCTCGCGATTGGCTTTCAGCGTACGCGGTACGTTCTTGTGATTAATTTGTACTGTATGTGCACGCCCGTTCTCAAACCCAATGCGTTCGGCCATAGCATGGGTAAGAATGGTTAAATTGGGACGATCTTTGGCGGTTTTCAGGTAAGCAGCTGCCGAACTGCAGCGCCTTCCGTTATGTGCGGTTAGTTGGAAGTAACCAACGCCTTCCTGGTCGGCGGCATTGTTATCATCTGAAATCGGGGTGCCGAGTTCTGCAACGCCTTTAATGAAGTCATCGCATATCTCGCGACGAAAGCTCATATCACTGACGTGCAGCGGGCCACCTGATCCATGGTATTGGCTTTCGCCGCGTGATTGATTCTCTGATTTTTTAAAAAACGGCAAAACCTCATCGTAAGACCAGCCAGAACAGCCTAACTCGGCCCAACGATCATAATCCTGATGCTGGCCGCGAACATATAGCAGACCATTGATTGAGCTACTGCCACCGAGTACTTTGCCGCGTGGCCATTTAAGGCTGCGCCCATTGAGTCCGGGATCTGGCTCGGTTTCATAGCACCAGTCGGTTGCCGGATTGTGTATAGTCTTGAAGTAACCAACAGGTACATGGATCCACGGATTCCAGTCTCTGGCACCGGCTTCCAGCAACGCAACGCTTGTGACGCCATCAGCCGAGAGCCGATTGGCCATAACGCATCCCGCAGAGCCTGCGCCTATCACTACATAATCGAAACTGTCGATCATCAATCTCCGCCGGGGTCGTCGTGGATTTCTATAGTGGTACTTTAAATCCCGTTTTAGGGGTATTGTACCCACCAAGCTTGAAAATGAACACCCATATCGGTACTTTTAGAACCGATATGCAAGGGAATAGGAAATCATGCATTTTTGGAACGAAGAAGTGGTTGTCTAATTGACTACCCGATCACAGTGTATTTCCAGTTGGTGTATCCCTTACTCACTGGCTCACAGCAGGCAGTGCTTGAGATCGCTAACATGTACTCATGACTAAAGAATCGCAAACAACTTTGCCGGACCGTCCGGTAAAAGGCTCAACCATACACCGGGTGCTCGATATTCTCGAAATGGTGGCGGCCGCAGAGCGCCCGCTCTCACCAACCGATCTGGCGTCTGCGCTCAATATTCCAAAAGCCAGCTTGCACCGATTGGTTGGTGTGCTCGAAGAGCAAGGCTATTTGCAAACTCGTATGAATCAGAGAGGATTGCAACCCGGGCAAAGGCTTAACAAGGTTGCCATGGGAGTATTGGCTTGCGCACCTTTACAGGCTCAACGTCGGGCGATTCTTGGTGCGTTGTCGAATGAAATAGGCGAAACCTGCAACATCGCAGTTCCTGATGGCGCAGAAATGATTTATTTTGATCGAGCCGAAACCCATTGGCCGGTGCGGGTGCAATTACAAATTGGCTCACGTGTACCAGCTTGTGCTACCGCGGGTGGTAAAATGTATTTGAGTAGTCTGCCTCGGGCCAAACGCGAAGCGCTTGTCAGCCAATTGAAGTTGGTGCCTTATACTTCTAACACACAAATGGATAGTCAATCGTTAATGCAAGAACTGGATGTCACTGCTGAGCGAGGGTATGCGCTTGATAATGAAGAGTACATAGAGGGCATGGTTGCGCTTGCGGTGCCCATAACCGATGCAGATAATAGACTTTATGCAACGCTTTCTTTTCATGCGCCCTGTATGCGAATCCCTTTTGCGGCGGTTACCGATTTCTTGCCACAGATTCGTAAATCCAGTGGTGCGCTTTCGGCTCTACTGGCTGACTAAATAAGTATGTCCAACAAGTTCTGGAGTGAGCTGGCCGAGCGGCTAACGCCTTACGTACCCGGTGAGCAGCGACAAGGCGATAATGTCGTCAAGCTCAATACCAATGAAAACCCGTATCCACCATCACCCCGTGTGTTGCAGGCCATAGCGGCCACGGATGGCCATGCAATGCGGCGCTATCCCGATCCCACATCAATCGGCTTAAGGGAGTCACTGGCGCAATACCATTCAATTGATGCGGCCAACGTTTTTGTTGGTAATGGGTCGGATGAAATTCTGGCGCTGGCATTTATGGCCTTCTTTACGAAGAAGGCTAAAGAGAAATCATCCGCCAACATTGACGGCTCTGCAATTACCGAAGACGCCGAACTTCAGTTTCCCGAGCTTAGCTATAGTTTCTATCCGGTCTATTGCGACCTACTGAACATACCCAAGCGCGTAATACCCATGTGTGAAGACTTCTCCATCGACATGCCAGCCTTTGACAATAATGGGGGCGGTATCATTTTTCCTAACCCCAACGCGCCTACCTCCTTAGCCCAACCAAAGCAAGCGATTGAGGCTTTGCTGGAACGTGTGCCAGATACGCTGGTGTTGGTTGACGAGGCCTATGTCGACTTTGGGGGGCAAAGCGTTGTGCAGCTGGTGAATCAATACCCGAACCTGGTTGTATCTCAAACCTTTTCAAAATCTCGCTCTCTGGCGGGCATGCGTCTAGGCTCGGCATACGCTAATCCGAATTTAATCGAAGCGCTTGAACGAGTCAAAAATTCATTTAATTCCTATCCATGTGATGTGATCGCGCAACGAGCGGGTATCGCTTCACTGGCCGACGATGCCTACTATCAACAGTCGGTGCAGCAGATCATCGCCACACGCAATAGAACCAGCGAAGCACTAAAGGCGCGCGGTTTCCGGGTTCTTGAAAGCGCAACGAATTTTCTTTTTGTGTCGCCTCCAGGAAATCATGCGCAAAGCCTATTTAACTATTTATCCGAGCAAGGTGTTCTGGTTCGATACTGGAATTCAGACAAACTAGAACATTGGATAAGGGTATCTGTAGGCACAGATGAAGACATGAATACATTGTTATCTGCGATAGATAAGGCGCCTATGTCATGATGTTACGCGCTGTGCTGTTGTTAGCGGTAATTTTATCGCTGGGTGTCGCAGAATCGAACGCGGACGAAACTGAATCTACCCGAGCTAACGCGGCCAAGGGTAGTGGAAGCGGCAAGAGTGAAGAAGACGCTGGTGTCCTTTCCGGTGTTACCTCATTGGTCGATGAAACTCACGGAAAGGTCAGCGATAGATTCAGCAGTTTTATTGTACAAATCGATGATTATCTTGGGGCGGGCGAGTCTGATCAGCAGCTGAACAAGAGTTGGGCAAGGATTCGTCTGGATACGGTTAAACCTGCTGGCGATAAGCCAGAGCTATCCGGGACGGTTAAATTGCGGGTTGTTCTGCCTCAGTCCCAACAGCGCTTTCGGCTTCTGGTCAGTAACGAGGACGATGCAAGCAGTGCTGCTAATTCAGATGCAGCAGAGCGCGAACAAATTGCCAGTAGGGACAACAACAATGTCGCGTTGGCATTTCGATTGGTTCGAACAGCGAAGAAGCGCTTCCGGCTGAAATACGATCTGGGTGCGCGCTACCGAGACGATAAAGCGCAAGTGTTCGGTCGTTTTATTGTCGGCTATAAACGTGATGGAGGTATGGGCTTCACGCACTCTTTCACCAACAATTTTACTTACTATTCCAGCTCGGGATATCAGAACAGTTTTCGTATCGATAGCCGTCGCAATTTTTTCCATAAGGAAAATCTATTCTTTCGAAACAGTCTGGAGTTCAGTTGGCAAGATGGCCTGAAAGGCGCAGGTATTGGTGAAACTATCGGTATTTATGCCAATCTTGGTGAGAGACGTGCCCTCGCCCTTGAAGGTATAACGGGGTATGCTACAGCGTTGAATCCGGGAACATCCGATCGATATCGTGGGGCAGAAGTTCGCTTGCGATTTCGCCACAGTATCTGGCGACCTTGGTTTTATTACGAAATTTGGCCAAGCGTTAGTTGGTCTTCGTCCAACGATTATGAGAAAGCCTACGGTGGTCTGTTTCGTGTAGAAGTGACACTGGGGAGTATCTAACTGGTTACATCAAATGCCAGGCAAGACGGTGCCATCTGGTGGCGATTCGCTACAATATGTGTTGTTTGAGCGTTGTGTTTTAAGTATGGGTTGGTTTGAGATCTGAATACAGTGAAAATTATTTGCATAAGTGATACCCACGGTGAGCATGAATCTGTGCAGTTACCTGCAGGCGATGTCTTATTGCATGCAGGGGATATCACGGCGCATGGTTCACGCAGTGATTTTCAAGCCTTTCTTGATTGGTTAGTTCAGCAGCCTCATCAGCACAAGGTCTTCATTGCGGGCAATCACGACACTTATCTTGAACAGAACCCAAAGGCCGTTGAGCAGTTGTTGAAGCAACACAATAACGTACACTACCTAAACGATAGTGGGGTAGAGCTTGAAGGCGTGCGTTTCTGGGGCTCACCTATTACACCGCGATTTCATGATTGGTCTTTTATGCGGGAAAAAGACGACATCGAAAAGCATTGGGCTTTAATTCCAAATGATACCCAAGTGCTGATAACGCATGGCCCTGTTTGGGGTGTACTGGATGAGGTGGCGCGCTCTGAAGAGATAACTGAACACACTGGTTGCAAAGTGCTTAAAAAGCTGTTGTCTGAAAAGACAGACGGGCTTGCACCCGACTACCATGTTTTTGGCCATATTCATGAAGGATACGGCTCAATTGAAAAGCGAGGAACGCAGTTTCTTAATGTGAGTACGATGAACGAGCACTACGTTGTTCAGAATCCACCGGTGGTTATTGACTTGGACGCTACTGATTTTCCCAAGCAGCCTTGATTAAATCATAACCAAGCTTGTCGAATGTCATCAGCTGGCTGCGATTAAACGGATAAAAATCGTTGTTCCCAAAGTACGCTTCGGACAGTTCAGCAAAGTATTCTTTTTCATTGGTAAGTGCATAGGCTTCTCTTAACGTGCCGGTAGCGTATTCAACCGATTCGTATATTCCCGATGCCACTGCCGCTTCATAGGCCTGCGTAAAATCGAGTGTTGAATTGTTATCGATCAAAAAAAATTGTCTTGCATGGGCTAATTCATGTAGCGTTGTTGACACGTTTAGGTTATTGGCATCACTAATAAAAATTTCAGCGTTTGAAATTTCTACCCCGCCTGCCTTGTCGGGATTGTAGCCATTGTTGCTTAGCCATTCTCTGGACACATGATATTGTCCGCTGCGGCTATCCAGTTGATTCGCTTCCAACCAGATTGTCGTTTGTCGAATTTGTGCCAGTGCGTCACTTGGTATTACGGTTGCAATAGTGTCAAGCTGCTTCTCAAGTTCGGCAAGTGCGTCCTGGCCGATTTGTCCAGCTGCATCTATGTTGGGGTTTACCAGAATATTGAATCCGGCCATGGTTGTTTTTCGATAGTCGGAGGTTGCAATAATCGGTTTAGGACTTTCGCTCGTTTGCGTGTTGGCAACGCATTCATTTAAATTAGTGTCTGCAATGCCTTCCTGAACGGCTCTCAGCTGCCATTGTTGCCCGGTATAGTTGCCAGACTCAGACAGTTTTAATTGATCGTCGTTGTCATCATTAACGATGTCGAGTGACAGACCTGTACCCAGAAGGAAAGATGTAATTCGACAATACCCATTATCCAGTGACGTTATTTGCCACAGCTGAGAATCGTTGGGTGAGCCTTGAGTCAAAACTGGTTTGTAGGCGTCACCAATATTTTCAACATCAAGAGACAGATTTGAATAAGGCGAGGCGGGTGCTAGACGATAAACCCCTGGAGAAGCTTCTGTGAGTGTCCAGCGTGTACTTGCAGCTTGCTCGCTCATTATGAGTAACGCAGAGTTTTGGTTATCCGCATCAACATTTATTCCCAGAGGTTTTGTTTCTCCAGTGAACTTGGTTGTCAGTTGATACGCCGCTTCATCTGCAAATCCGTCGTCTGTGCTGCTACCTGAGCTGCATGCCGCGATAAGCAACACAGATAGCAGTATTCCGATACGTTTCATTTAACACGTCCATGCAATTGAATCTGTATTCGATCATACCGTACTACATTATTTTTACCATGCCGGTGTGTGAATCTTGCTCAATGGTCAGGGAGCGCCTGAATCAGCCACAGCGCGCCTTTATTGCGGGCAATAAAAAAGCCAGTGGCGTATATCCGTGTTAATCGGAAATACGCACACTGGCCGTGTGCTTGAAAATAGTTTTAGCTTATTCTAAATTCATTGCGGCTTTTTCAAATTCAGCCCGCTCGTTAATGGTATCGACAATACCTTGATGACCACCAGAGATACTGGTGCTGGCTCTGTATTTACCGTTAATAATAATTGACGGCACAGAGCTGATGCCAGATTTAATCGCCATGTCGACAGAACGCTTTAGTTTACCGTTGACGGCAAACGAATCCATTGTCGATAGGAATTTCTTTTCGTCCATGCCAAGCGTGCCAGCCAGTTCAGCAATTTTCTTTTTGTCGCGCATTGGCTTTTTACTTTCATGAATAGCATCGAACATCGCTACAACAAATTCCTGCTCTTTGCCAAGCAGTTGCGCAGCATAAAATCCTCTGGAATGGTTTTCCCAGCTTGGATTTAGCGGCGGTGCTTCACGAACGAAGTGAATGTAGTCAGGTTTGTTCTTTTTCCACTCTTCCATGGTTGGTTCCAACGCGTAGCAGTGCGGACAACCAAGCCATAGGTACTCAAGCACTTCAACTTTGTCGGAAGTGGAAGTGTTCTGTGGTGGGTCAATATTTTCAAAGCCAGCTGCTGCTGCAGGGCGAACTATGCTCAGTGCAGCCAGTGCCACCAAAAGCGCAGCCATGCTCAGCAGCAAAATAGATGATTTGCGGCTTTGTCTGGTCGCTGTTTTCATTTACGAACTCCAATCGTTAAGTTAGTCAAATCTACTTTTATTAAAAGCGTCAAAAGCGGTATTTCAGCCAGCGCTGTTGCAGGCATTTAGTTAGCTAAATGTAAACCCTACACACCCAATACGTCTTATACAGCTTAGACGGTTTTCAGCAACGTTGGTTCATCGTTGTGAATTGGGTCCCGAATAGGGCAATAGACGCAAGGCGCATGCCGTTTGGCGATATTTTTGGGGAGAAGTCACATGCCCGCGCAGATGCGCAATTCACTTGCGCCAAATCACCTGGACTTAAAAATCTGGACAAGTGGGAAAATCAGGACAACTGGGAAAATCAGGATAACTGGGAAAATTAGGACAATCGGGAATACAGGATAATTGGGCAATGGGCCGAATCGACCTGAAAGTAACCTGCGCGCCGGGCACGCGGACTAACTTCGGCGCAAGCATGGCCCCGAAGTTAGTCTTGTGCGCAGATATCTAGTGCAGACCGCTGGCGTAGTTTGCCAGTGCGTCAATTTCTGCATCGCTGAGACGATGGGCCAGTGCGCGCATCATCTCGTTGGAATCGTTATTGCGCTCACCAGAGCGGAAGAGTTTAAGCTGGGCTGCCAGATACGCTTTGTTTTGTCCGCTCAGAACCGGGTAGTTTGCTGCTGGATTGCCCGTGCCAGTTGGCCCATGACAGCCGATGCACGCCGGTATATCCGCACCGGTTACCCCGCCGCGATAGATGTTCTGCCCCAGCGTCAGGTTTTCCTCGTCTGATACGCCTTTAATTGGCGTCATGCTCGCGTAATAAGCGGCCAAATCGAGAATGTTCTGATCTGACAGGGCTGCAGCCATGGGCGACATCAGCTGATTTTCACGATTACCATCGCGGTAATCGGTGAGCTGCTTAGCCAAATAGGATGCGTGCTGGCCTGCAAGATTAGGGTAGTCGGGTGTGATCGCCTTGCCATCTGCACCGTGACAAGCAACGCAGGTTGCTGCCGCTGCTTTGCCTGCTTCTGCATCGCCTGCGGCATGTGATGGGCCTGCTGCCAGAAAACAGAGCAGGGCGGCCAATAAGGTCCGCTTGTTCATTAAACCTCCAAAGCTTCCGGAACGTGCGTTGCCGGAAATAAAATAATCAAATTGAAAACTGGGTAAACTCTACGCGGATACTATCCGCTTGCTAAGTCAGATTTTAGCAGACTGCAAACCGCTTCCATGGTGTTACAGGCCAGATGAACCCGATTTATTTCTCCGCCGAATTTGCCAGCAGCGCCGAACAGCTCAAGCAATGCCCGGAATCGCTGGCAGAAGTGGCGTTTGCGGGCCGATCTAACGCAGGCAAATCCAGCGCCATAAATACACTTACCCGCAATTCAAAACTGGCTCGCACCAGTAAAACGCCGGGTCGGACACAGCTGATCAATCATTTCAGGCTGACCGATCAACATTTTCTGGTGGACTTGCCGGGTTATGGTTACGCACAGGTCTCGAAAGCGAAGCAAAAAAGCTGGCAAGCGTCCATGCGCCGTTATCTTACTGGTCGAGAATCGCTGCGTGGCGTTGTGATCGTCATGGATATCCGACATCCCTTACAGCCAAGTGACTGGGAGATGATAGAGCTGCAGCAGCAAAGCCACTCTGAGCTGCATCTGCTACTGACCAAGGCCGATAAAATATCGCGCTCGGCGAGGATGCAGAGTTTGCGCAAGGTTCAGCAGGAGCTCGAAGCCGCTGGTGTCAGTGCCACTATTCAGGACTTTTCCGCATTGAAAGCAGATGGTGTTCGAGATGCTCACAAAGTGCTGGATGCGTGGTTGTTCGACAAACCCATTCCCGATTAGCGTTTAGCGGCGTTACCTTTCGTAACACATCCCCCATCATTGCGAGGTTGATATCACAGGATAAGATGTGGAATATGTAACATGTTGATATTTAAGCAATTTTAAAAGCTACTTTGTAAACGCCCATTTCCTTATAATCTTGCTCAGGAGTAATTCGGCTCACTTAGGCACAGGCATTGTTCCCTTGTGGACATCGTCAGATAAGCCGTGAAACTGACAGCTGCCTGACAGCTTAAAGTGAATTAGAACAAACGATCTGAACACTCTTCCAGATCTGGCTACCCAGGTTTTGGCAAATTAAAAAAGTCATAAAGGGTTCAATACCCGGAGGAATTTTTTGTATGAGCAATAAAAAAACACCCCTGAATACGTGGACGCGACGCGACGTATTGAAAGCCAGTGCGGCTTCAACTGCTATCGCAGGCGCGCCAATGTTTTTCACTCGCAACGCTTACGGTGCGGACTATCTTAATAACCCAGGCGATGCCAGCTCGGTAACACTTGGTTTCAATGTTCCACAATCAGGTGCTTACGCTGATGAGGGTGCTGACGAATTGCGAGCCTATCAGCTTGCGGTTGAGCATCTAAATGGCGAAGGTGACGGCGGCATGATGAATACCATGCAGCCAAGCGCGCTCAAGGGCAACGGTATCCTTGGAAAGAAAGTTGAGTACGTAACTGGTGATACTCAAACCAAATCAGATGCTGCTCGTGCTTCAGCCAAGCGCATGATCGAAAAAGACGGTGCGGTAATGATCACCGGTGGTTCATCATCTGGTGTTGCGGTTGCGGTACAGGGTCTTTGCCAAGAAGCCGGTGTTATTTTCATGGCTGGTTTGACTCACTCAAACGACACAACTGGTAAAGACAGAAAAGCCAATGGCTTCCGTCACTTCTTTAACGGTTACATGTCTGGTGCTGCGTTGGGTCCAGTACTTGAAAAAGCCTACGGTAAAGAGCGTCGTGCTTACCACTTAACAGCTGACTACAACTGGGGTTGGACTCAGGAAGCTTCTATCGTTGCCTCTACAGAGAATATTGGTTGGACAACTGACCAAACCGTTAAAACACCTGTAGGTGCTGGTGATTTCAGTCAGTACATCACGCCAATTCTGAATTCAGATGCCGATACACTGGTTCTGAATCACTATGGTAAAGACATGATCAACTCGCTAACTCAGGCGGTTCAGTTTGGTCTACGTGATAAAAGCGTGAACGGTAAAGATTTCCAAATCATCGTACCGCTGTACTCTCGTTTGATGGCTCAAGGTGCTGGCGATAACGTTAAGGGTATCTTTGGTTCTACCAACTGGCACTGGTCACTACAAGACGAAGGTTCAAAAGCGTTCGTTAAGTCTTTTGGTGCCAAGTACGGTAACCCACCTTCACAGGCTGCACACACTTGTTACGTTCAGGCGCTGTTATACGCAGATGCGGTAGAACGTGCAGGTACGTTCGAGCCATGTCAGGTAGTGGCGGCTCTTGAAGGTCACAAGTTTGACGGCATGGGTAACGGTCCAACCGAATACCGCGCCGAAGATCACCAGTGCTTCAAAGATGTATTGGTTGTGAAAGGTAAAGAGAACCCATCATCTCAGTTTGACTTGCTGGAAATCGTGGAAGTTACTCCACGTGCTCAAGTTGAATACCCGCACGATCACGAGATGTTCTCTGGCGGTGCATTGGGTTCATGTAACAACGGCGCTGCGTAAGCAACGCGCTTGTTTTACATTCGCCGGCCTGTCATCCAGACAGGCCGGTTTTTTTAACACTTAATTTTCATTGCGATCTTCAAAGCCAACGCCGACACTGGCTTGTCCTTGCTATGCGTGATGCAACTGCTTAACGGAGCGTTTTCGTGGACGCCATACTTCTACAAATTTTAAACGGACTGGATAAAGGCGCGGCTTATGCGCTTATCGCGCTGGGTCTGACTCTGGTGTTCGGTACACTGGGCGTAGTCAACTTTGCTCATGGTGCCTTGTTTATGCTGGGTGCGTTTTGTGCGGTGACGTTCAATTTAGTGTTGTCATCGTCGACTAAAGTACGTGACGAAAGCGTGACCTTATTTGAAGCGTATAAAGAGGTGCCAATTCTTGAGACGAAGTTTCCTAATATAGGCCCGGTTATACTGGATTATTCCATCCCGTTATCCATCATTGTTGCAATACCCTTCATGCTAATGATAGGGCTACTGATGGAGCGTGGACTGATTCGTCACTTCTATAAGCGCCCACATGCTGATCAAATACTGGTGACTTTTGGCCTTGCCATTGTTGTGCAAGAGATTATTAAACACTATTACGGTGCTAACCCGATTCCTCAAGCCGCTCCAATGGCATTTGCCGGAAGTGCAAATCTGAGCGCCATGTTAGGCATTGGCGAAGGTATTGTGTATCCGTGGTGGCGTCTTATCTATCTCGCGTTTTCACTACTCATAATAGCGGGTGTCTTTGCTTTCTTGCATCTGACCACTTTTGGCATGGTAGTTAGAGCGGGTATGCAAGATCGAGAGATGGTTGGAATGTTAGGCATTAACATACAGCGGCGATTTTCCATCGTCTTCGGCTTGGCGGCTGTTGTCGCAGGGTTAGCAGGCGTTATGTACACACCAATACTGCCCCCGGATTATCACATCGGCATGGACTTTCTGGTGCTGTCGTTTGTGGTCGTGGTTGTGGGTGGAATGGGTTCTCTGGGCGGTGCAGTATTGGCAGGCTTTTTATTAGGCATATTACAGTCATTTGCATCCATGACCGAAGTTAAAAGTATCTTACCGGGCATTGATCAAATCATTATCTATCTGGTTGCGGTTGTTGTGCTTCTGGTATTGCCTCGAGGCCTGATGGGCCGTAAAGGCGTGATGGAGGACTAATAAGATGAATAAATCCGCTACTTCTGATTGGCTGTTGTTTTTGTGTTTTACCGTTGCCGTGTTGGCAATGCCTATCTGGCTAAAACCTTTTGGTGCAGATTATCCGGACCTTATGCAACGATTCGCCATATTTGGCATCTTCGCAATCGGCTTTAACATTCTGTTCGGGTTAACAGGCTACCTCTCGTTTGGTCATGCGGCCTTTCTTGGGGCAGGTTCTTATGCTGCGCTTTGGTCGTACAAGCTGCTTACCATGAATGTTATACCTGCGGTTATATTCTCAATAATCATCGCCGGTATATTCGCGTTTTTAATTGGTTTTGTTAGTTTGCGTCGCTCAGGGATCTATTTTTCAATCCTGACTCTCGCGTTCGCGCAAATGTCTTATAACCTGGCCTATTCGGTACTGATGCCGATAACCAATGGTGAAACAGGTCTGCAGCTTAATTTGGCCGACCCGCGTATCTTGGACAGAGCGGCGGGCATTGAAGCGACAAACAGCTTGCCGTTGCCGAATATCTTCGGCGTTGCAACAACTGGTATGCCAGGCTTTTACTTTTGTGCAGTCATCCTGATCATTGGATTTTTTATCGCGTTGCGCATTACTCGTTCTCCATTTGGCATGATGCTAAAGGCGATAAAGTCAAACCAGACGCGCATGGCTTATACCGGTTTTAATACTCGGCCTTACTTGTTATGGGCGTTCGTTATTTCTGGTATGTATGCAGGCTTGGCCGGTGGCCTTATGGCGGTAACTGATCCACTAGCCGGTGCTGAACGCATGCAATGGACAGCATCAGGCGAAGTTGTGCTCATGACCATACTGGGTGGTGTAGGAACACTTATTGGGCCAGTACTCGGTGCGGCACTTATAAAGTACTTCGAGAATATTTTTTCCTCTTTCAATAAGTCTGAACTTCAGGAAGTATTCGCG
This sequence comes from uncultured Granulosicoccaceae bacterium, assembly GCA_937922945.1. Classification (GTDB taxonomy): domain Bacteria; phylum Pseudomonadota; class Gammaproteobacteria; order Granulosicoccales; family Granulosicoccaceae; genus Granulosicoccus. The sequence goes on along the minus strand of CAKZUP010000014.1, from coordinate 7,812 downwards.
TTCTTGCCCGAGGGCTTGGCCGATATCATGGTTTCTGTCTCGAGCATGTTTGTTGGCAAGAGTTGGCACTTAACATTAGGTCTGGTGTTTATGATTGTTGTTATTTTCTTGCCGGGTGGAATTATGGAAGGTGTTCGTCGAATGGGGCGCATGTTCGGTATCGGAAAAGCACCTAAGGAGCCTCTGTCAGTGGCTAACACGCAAGGGAGCCAAGCTAATGGATAACGTTGTATTGCACGTTGCAGATGTGCATAAAAGCTTTGCTGGCCTGCATGCGTTAAGTGATATCGACTTAACCGTCAGGGAAGGGGAGACGCATGCCATTATCGGTCCTAATGGTGCTGGCAAATCTACCTTATTGAATGTGTGTATCGGCAGGCTAAAGCCTGATTCTGGTCACGTGGTTTTTGATGGTGAAAACTTGACTGGTAAGTTGCCTCATCAAATTAATCAGCTTGGTGTGGTTCGTGTGTTCCAAACGCCAGAGATTTTCCCTGATCTGACCATTTTGGAAAATGTGATGGTGCCGATATTGGCTAAACGAGACGGTAGCTTTAAATTAAACTGGTTTAGACGTTTCTCCGGTGAAAAATCCGTGCGTGACAAGGCATCGGAAATACTCAGTAACTTAGGCTTGGGAAATATGCTGGACTATGATGCCAGTAGTTTATCTCGTGGTGATAAGCGTCGGCTTGAGTTGGCAATGGGATTATCTCAGGAGCCAAGGTTACTATTGCTCGACGAGCCAACCGCTGGTATGGCACGTCACGATACCAATTCAACCATTGAACTGTTGAAGACCATAAAAGCCACTGGCATGACCAACGTGATTATTGAGCATGACATGCACGTTGTGTTCTCACTGGCCGATCGAATCTCGGTGTTGGCTGGTGGCAAAATTATTTGTCAGGGAACGCCGGATGAAGTTAAGGCAGACCCGCGAGTTAAAGAAGCCTATTTGGGAGAGGAGCAAGTATGAACACCCAGAATACGGGCATAGTTGCAGAGGCCCACGCTGTAGAAAACCAGCTGGCAACAAAAGAGTCATCTGGCGCGGAAAGTTATTTCAGCGTTAAAAACCTCAACGCGTACTACGGCGATAGCTACATTGTTCAGGATATATCGTTTGATATTGCAGAAGGGCAAATTGTGGCATTGCTGGGTCGAAACGGGGCTGGTAAATCATCCACCCTGCGCGCAATTGCGCGTGCAGATGAGCCGGAACTGCGCTCTGGGGAGATTTATCTCTGCGGGACCACACTGCACGATAAAAAAGACTTTGAAGCTGCGTTGGCAGGCGTTCAATTAGTACCGGAAGATCGTCGAATTATTCCCGGCTTAAGCGTGGAAGAAAATCTTGACCTGGCTCGGATAGACGGTGAGCCCGGTTGGGATTACGAGCGCATCTATGATCTGTTTCCTCGCCTCAAAGAACGCCGCAAGCAAGAAGGCATAACCTTGTCTGGTGGCGAGCAGCAAATGTTGGCCATCGGCCGAGCGCTGGCGCGTGACATAAAACTACTGCTGCTCGATGAGCCTTATGAAGGTTTAGCGCCGGTAGTACGTCATGATATCGAGCGTGCGTTGCTGGAAGTTAAGAATGATGGAATAACCACCATACTCGTTGAGCAAAATGCGGTTGCAGCGTTAAAGCTTGCCGATCGTGCGCTTATTCTCGATACTGGGGAAATTGCCTTTAGAGGAAGTGCACAAGAAGTGTTGGATAACGAGCAGTTACGACACGATTACCTCGCCATTTAGCATTACTTTTTTGTATATCTTTTTTCTCTGCTCGAAACAAAACTAAGTATCTACCACGGCAAATGAGCGCCGTGGTAGCTCATGTATTTTCACTTTGCCCTTCAGCGTATCTTTTGCAATCTCCAGCACGTGTCTGTGGTGAGTTAGATAAATAATTTGTCCTTGTTTTGCCATATCATTGAGTAACACCAGCGTGGCTTGTGTTCGCTGTTCGTCGAACGATTCCATAATATCGTCAGCAACAAACGGTAAGGGTTCACGCGTTTTACAATAATCCTGATAAGCGGCAATACGTAACGCTAAGTAAAGCTGCGCTCGCGTACCGGTTGACATGTCGCTGGCCAGAGTCGATTGCCCGGTATCTTTTATTCCAACCAGATCTTCACTGTTGTTTTTCTTGCCAGGCTGCGTTGTTAGATCGATATAGCCACCGCAGGTGATAGCCACAAAGGCTCTTTTGGCGTTATCTAACATGCTGCTTCTATGTTGTTCACGAAAATGTCGCACGCCTTGTTCTATGGCGATTTTGCCAAGTCTTACCCGCATGGTCTCTATCGCCTGTGCTTCAAGGCTGAGCAACAGGTTTTGGCGTTTCTGGCTTAACTGTGCAACAGTTGCATTGGAATTGAACGTGTCCAGTTCGTCTTGTATCTTTCGATATTCGTGGTGTAGTTCAGCCAGTCGATTGTTGTCCTGCTCGACATCTTTCTCCAGGCCTTCAATTTGAGCAGACAGGCCTGGTTCGTCTAGTTGAGTCAATTGCCCTATAGCGTCTTTGGCTGAGTCTGAACGCAATATGGCCATCAGGTCTTTTTCGTATCCGGCGAGTTGCTCCTGCTGGGCCGTTTGTTCTTTAATTTGCTCTAGCGTGGTTTCCAGCTCGGAAGTGTCTTCAACACCGCACTTTTCGCGCATAGTGTCGAGTTGGGTTGATACGGGTAGCGAATCAGTTTTAAGTGTATTTAGCTCTGCTGTAAGTTCATCCTCACGCTGAGTGAGCAATTTAATGTTTGCTTGACGTTCAGTTTCATTGTCGTAGTCTGAAAACAACTTATCGAGCAATTGTGTTGTAAACGGTTCACAATCGCGCTTGAGGGATTTTAAAATCTTTATCGACTCTTCGGTAAAGCGAATTTGGCTCGATTCTAATGCATTGATGCGACTTTCTTTTTCGGTGAGTCGAACCTGCAAGCTATTTAGTTCCTGATAAGCGTCCAATAGCTCGGCTGCATGGTTAATGTCACGTTGGTGTATTGGTGTCTCCTGAGTTAGTTTCTGCCATTGTGACTCCCAGTTGGAAAATTTTTCTTTTGCTACGGAATACTCTCTCTGTCGAAACGCGTTGCTTTTATGTAAAGACGATAATTTTTCTTGTTGCTGGATTAATGCTGCATTTTTATCCTGTTGTACAGTTAATACAGATTGTGCAAGCGCAATGACTTCTGCTGGGCTGGTCATGTCCGAAAGCACGCTGGAAGCACTTTCATCGATACCGATTATTAAATCCTTTAAACGTCTGGACTCAGACTGAGACGCAACTTCTACTTCGCCTATTTCTACTTGTAGTTTGTTGCGTTTGTGAATTGTTTCCAGGGCTAAGTCGCGAAGCGTGAGCCAATCAATTATTTCTTTTGGGTGGGAACGTTCATCAAGACCCAATGAGTTAGCAATATCAGACGTGGCGGATTTAACTGATTTGAGTTGCTTCTTGTCATGATCTAATGTTTCATTAAGCTTCTTAATCGCAGACACAAGACTGGTGTAGCGGTTTTGTTGTACTTGCTGCTCGCCACGGCTCATAGCGTCGGCTAGTGCCCTATCGGTAGTCTGGTCCAGTTCTTGTTGCTTTAGCGCATAGTCTCTTGCTGTTTTTTGTAGAACGTTCTGATCGGCGTTGGCGTCAAGTGATTCAGTGTGACTTTTCCACGCAACATCCCTGTCGCTGCGTGCGTCAAGAAAATCATTTTGGGCATTGTTGGTTTCAGATCTTAACCGCTCTTCCTGTAGAGACTGAAGCTCCGCATTAAGCTGATCTATGTTGCTCTCGCGCTGCTCAATGGTATGAATAAGCTGTTGCGTTGTTTTGTCAATCTCAGCCAGGTTTTCTCTTGATGGCATTGATGAACTCAATAATTTATCTGCATCACCTCGCCAAGGGTTCAGCTTAGCCAATTGAGTGTCAAGGCTGGTATTGGTTTCGGCTAGCTGCTCGTTAAGTTGCTCCAGCCTGATATGGAGTGCCCTGTCTTGGCTGGCTGACAGGTAATTGCTGAGTATAGTCGTGTTGGTTGGTTTTTCAGATTCATCAAAATCGAGTCGCTCAAGCTCACTGGCGGTGTTGGTTTGTTCTTGTTCAGCTATAGTCAGGGCCGTTAAAATTTCTGATTGCGTTGACAGATGTGCTCGCAGTTCATTTATCTGCGTATTGGAAAGCAATGTGTCGGCACGTAATGCGTAGAAATCGCTATCGGGAATAATGTCGTTTTGTATGCGCTGAAGCTGTTTCTTTTTGCTTAGCAACAACTCCTTATCTGATAGCAAGTCCTGTATATCACGCGATCGTTGATCATATAGCGCTCGTTCAGCTCTAAGTGCCTCAATTGATGGTCCAATTGAAAGTATGTTGTCATCAACGGTTAGTTGCGTCTTCTGTTTTGCTATAGCGTGCTGTTGACTTTCAAGTTGTTGATGTTGAGCTTGCTGGCGTAGGTGCTGTTGAATAAGAGACTTTGCGGTACTGTGCCATGACGGGGGTACGATGGGTAGAGGTTTGTTCGTTGTTGCGATAATGCTCTTCAATGCGTGGTATCGATGAGCAATATGAACTGCCTGTCGTTGTCTGGTGAGTTCATCCAACTGCTTTTTTCGTTTATAGGCTATATCGCTAAATTCATCGTATCGTGACTTATGATCCGCGGCAAGTTGTTCCTGTTTCGACCAATAGCTTGCATTGACGTCCAGCTCCTTGCGTTGTAAATCAATATCAGCCAGCTCGTCTTTGAGACTAAAAAGTGTTTTTCCTTTTTGTTTTGCAGGTTCGTAAAAGTCGTTTGCAGCGGCTGTTAAATTTGCAAGTGTCGATGTGAAATCTGATATGCCAGACGTTGCGGAAAATAGTGCGGCACCCAGGTCGCCATTATTATTCAGAATCGCTTCACCACCTTCATTTAGTGTTTTTTCGTCGAAGCTGAAGCGTGATTGGAAATCATCCCTGTTTAGTCCGTGTGTGTCGATAATACTAGTCGCCAGAGATTGGTTGTCACTGTCGGTTAATCGAGTTTTGAAACGTTTTACATCTATAGAGTGTCCATTCTGATGAAGTGTTGCACCGATCTCCATCGTCTTGTAATTGTGAACAAAATTATAGGGGCTTTGTTTGAGCATACCGAATAACAGATCCACTATGGCTGATAACGTGGTTGATTTTCCGGCTTCGTTTTCGCCATAAACTAAATGCAAATCTGTGGTGTCAGCCGATTCACCAAAATCCAGTTTGTAATCGGTGAAGTGGCCATAGCGGGCAAGATGGAGCTTGCTAAGTCTCATGCGTCGGTGCTCTCTGATTCGTCACCGTATGATATTTTTTGCAACAGAGTGCTGGAGCCTTCGCGCATGAGTTTATCGATAATATCGATGCGTTGCTGTTCTGTCTCACCGAACAAATGCTTTACGTCGGAGGGTAATTTTTTTACGAATAGCTCTATTTCTTTTAACCCTTGTTGGCGTGCAAGAGCAGACCCCATGACATTGTTTTCGATAATGTTGGATAAATCTGGCAAGGCGTCGTGATTTGTTGAAACTTGGTTGTTACTGTCTGCCGTTTGGGTGTCGCATTGTAATTTTTCTATCCACAGATTTCCAAGCTCATTACAATATTCTTTGAGTACTTCGACTAATAAATCGTTGTCGCGTATTAATTTGAAATGCAAGCTGGTTGTACCAACCAGTCTGATTCTTACAATTAATTGATCTGCAAAGGACTTGTTTCTCAGTTCTTTTAGCTTGTCCTGAATAAAATTTATTGCCTCGTTCCATTCTTTGAATGGGCTAAGATTAATTTCAATTAGTTCAAACTGTGCAGGCCCAACGACATGGGTTTCAATGTGTATAGATTGCGCATCCCCTTTGTCGTCTTCATCGTTGATACAAACCAGGCTAATCGTGCCGGGCCCGGTTTCGCCGACGTCCCGACCTTGAGGAATGCCCGGCATAACGATTGTGGTCTCTTTGCCTTGCACGCTGCGCTTATGAATATGGCCGAGCGCCCAATAGGCATAACCAAACTCATCGAGTTCAGTAACAGTGCAGGGCGCGTATTCATCATGTTGAGCGCTGCCATTCAGGCTGGTATGCAACATGCCAATGTTAATATGATCGGCTAGCGGTTGAGCAAATTTGGGTAACAGTGATTCGGGAATATGTTTTTTTCCAAAACTTATTCCATGAATTATGGCATTGGTATTGGGCAGTTTCACGCTTTCACCACGCGTGTTAAAAACATGCACGTTGTCGGGTAGAGAAAGCCGTTTCGTAATAGCTGCCTGCGAATCGTGATTCCCACGAATAATAAATACTGCTATATCTGCTTTTTGGAGTCGACGCATCTGGTTAATCAGTAATGCTGCGGTGTGCATGCTGTTTTGATCGCTATCGTACAGATCACCAGCAATAAGCAGGGCATCGACGGCTTCGTCGATACACAGGTCGACAATACGTATTAGTGTTGTGCGGGTCGCTGTTTCGACAAGCTGGGCAAGCGCGGGATCGCGCAGCGCTAATGAGCGCAGTGGTGAGTCAAGGTGTAAATCGGCAGTGTGAATAAACCGAACCCCGGTGCGGGGTGGGGTTAGTTCATGTTTATTGTTTTCGGTTTCGAGGCTCACCCTGTAAGGATAAAGCCTCTTGATAAATCTGGGTGTAAAATTCTACCCGATCATGCCCATTCCTGGCTTTGGCAGCCCATGTTCGTCAAGCTCATCGCCTGGTTGTTCTTCTTGCTCTTCGGCTTCAGGTTCTAAAGAGAGGCCGAATAAGGCGTCGTCTTTGGGTGCGGCCGCAGCTGGGGCTGCCGGTGGTGCGTTTCCAGCCATCTTTGCTTCCATGGCAGCCTTGATCTCAGCTACGCGGGCGGCAGCTTCAGCTTTCTTGGCCTCATCTGCGGCGAGATCGGACTCCGCATCAGCGCCTTCCTCGTCATCTGGGGCGGCCTTGTTAGAGTCATTGTTGGCGGCCGCGCTTGGAAGTTGATTCCGTAACATGAGTTCAGACTCGTCTTCCTCTTCGTCGCCATCTTTCCGGGTTAGTTTGAGGCGCAAGCGTAGATTGTTTGCAGAGTCAGCAAACTTCATGGCCTCTTCTTCGCTAATCTTGCCACATTGCACAAGATCGTATAGAGCGCTGTCGAAGGTTTTCATACCCATGTTTTCTGATTTCAACATCGCCTCTTTGATATCAGAGAGTTCACCTTTCATGATCATTTGCTTGATTGTGTGTGAACCCAGCATGATCTCGATGGCAGCGCATCGCTTACCATCCACTGTTGGAATCAGTCTTTGAGATACAAAAGCGCGGATGTTGTTTCCGATATCATGAAGTAGTTGCGCTTTACGCTCTTCGGGGAAGAAGTTGATAATTCTGTCGAGCGCTTGATTGGCATTGTTCGCGTGCAAAGTGGAAATAGCCAGATGACCTGTTTCAGCGAATGCCAGTGCATGTTCCATTGTCTCTCTGTCGCGAATTTCACCAATCAGGATAACGTCGGGCGCTTGTCTTAGTGTGTTTTTCAACGCATCGTGAAAACTTAATGTGTCCACACCAACTTCGCGTTGATTAACAATACATTTCTTATGTTGATGCACATATTCAACGGGATCTTCAATGGTAATTATATGCCCGCCACGTGCCTTGTTTCGATGGTCGATAAGTGCGGCCAGAGATGTAGATTTGCCAGAGCCTGTCCCGCCAACAAACAGCACCAGTCCGTTTTTGGCTGTAATCACGTCTTTGAGAATTTCTGGTAAACCTAAATCGTCGAAGTTCGGAATTTCGGTT
>CAKZUP010000013.1 GCA_937922945.1 uncultured Granulosicoccaceae bacterium | reverse complement strand
AAGCAAGGGGCGCGTTAGCGATGAGCTAGTCACTGTCCCCACTTATGTCATTCAAGACCCGTATCCAGGGTTGCTCGGGGCGGCCAGACTGCTCGTGTAGGCCTGACTTGTTCAAGCTTCACCTGTATGTGCCTCAACTTGTTTGTATTTGACTTGTTTGTATTTGACTTGGTTTTGCTTGAAAAGGGCACAAAAACCCCCATTAATATCCCATAAGGCAATGTTATCAACGCTACGCTGACTCTCAGGCACGAACTTGTCTCAGGGGCTATCAAGTCGTAGGTTAATGAGTGGAGTAGATCAATGAGTCATTATCGCCAAGACCCTTTTATCAATTTTGAAGGTATCCAGAAAATCCAACAGGAGCTGGGTCGCTTATTTGAAGGAGAATGGGTAAAACCCTCAGAACGATGCGGTGAACAATACAGTGAAAGCGGAGACTGGTCGCCTGCGACGGACTCGCTGGAAACCGATTCTGATTGGCACTTCCTGGTCGACTTACCCGGTGTGGAATTAAAGGATGTCGACGTGAGTGTGAGTCGTGGTCAGATTTTCGTGAAGGGACAAAAAGATCTGGGGGACATTGGTACTGTGGTGCGTCGTGAACGGTCGCATGGGCGGTTTGAAAAGGTGCTCTCTTTACCCGAAGATGCAGATGAATCCACACTAACTGCAGCGATGAAAAACGGTGTTTTGCAATTAAGCGTTAACAAGTCTGCCAACAGTGGCGCACGGCCCATCCCCGTTAGGCAAGTCGACTAAGCCAATAGGGGGCCTGGCAATAATGGCCTGGTTTGCGCAAGGTGTTAAACACCTTGCGCAATCCTCGTTAGGGTAAACTCGTTAGGGTAGACTCATTAGGGTAAATATGAATCGATGAGGTTAACGATTCGTGTTACTTCATCATCGCAGTTTCCACCTTGTCCGGTGTTTGTAGTAGCGCCCGTAACTGCATCGAATTCGCACGTAAACTGACCTGATAAACCATCGGGTAAGTTTTCAATTTTTATCAGATTACGTTCGATGTCATAACTGATTTCAGCTCCTGCTTCAGGCTGAGGGCGTTGTGGTTGGTTCGGACCGACCTCAGGCAAGAGCCAACGCGTTCGAATCGTAAATTGAGCTTGATCGATCTGGCAATTTACCCCGCTGGCAATCTGCGTATCGTTATTGTCAACAGTGGCACTTTGCAAGTCGCTTCGGCACTCATCTGTATCGATAAGCGATGCAACGCTTGCATAAATAGGCGCAGAAAAAACTGACTGTGACGTCTCGCAGTTGATCGCAAGTAAAGGTTCACCGAATGCCGGGTCGAAACTGCCCAGACATTGTTCCTGATTTGCACTGAGTGTTATGCCTTGCGCGAGCGCTTGATTGAGTTCGATCAGGTAACTTGCTGCCAGCGTTTTCATTCGTGACGCCAATTGATCAACCGGCCTCATTTGACTGTCCGTATCGTTAACATCGGCGTTATCGATAGCCTCCTGAGCTAAAGCGTCGGATTCGTTTTCCGGCGTGTCATCGTTGTTGTCCGGCAGAGCAGCATCGTCGTCTGTGGAGCCGGTTTGAATCTGGTCAGTTGCACCGCTGGTGCCTTCTGCTGTGTTGTTCTCGTCTTGCGTGTTGCCGGCTTGATCATCTGCCGGTGTGCCAGTTGGTGTTCCAGTATTTGTCGTGTTTGCGTTTGCAAGCGAATCGGGTTCTGCTGGTACAGTGTTGGTATTGGTTTGAGCATCGGAAGCCGCTTCTGTGTCGGCAGTGCCAGAAGAGCTACAACCCGAAAGTGAGAGCGTTGCGAACACCAAGCCAATCAGTGAGAGATTTTTCATCTTTTCTGCCGAATCTGTTCTGTAATTCCATTAACATACGCCTTATCAGCGGTTCTGTATATTTACCAGATCGTGTGGTTAAGAAGTGAAGTGTTAAATGTTGTGAGTTGTGTCACTGGTACCGCATTTTTTGACGGTGGTCACACATATTTTTTTCAATGTCAACAGGACAAGAGAGCACCAACCGAATGAGCAAAATAATCGATGGTAAGGCGTTTGCCGCGTCATTGCGTGAGCAGATCGCTTCACGCGTTGCGAAGTTGAAGCAACAACATCAGTTAACGCCGGGTTTGGCTGTGGTGCTGGTGGGTGAAGACCCTGCCAGTGAAGTGTACGTGCGTAATAAAGCGAAGCAGACAGTGGAAGTTGGTATGGCATCTGTCGAGCATAAGCTGGATGAAAACACACCTGAATCGGAACTCTTGTCACTCATTGAGACTTTAAATGCTGACGCAGCAATTCATGGCATCTTGGTGCAGTTACCACTACCCAAGCACATCAACGAGTCCAAGGTGCTCGACGCTATCCATTATGAAAAAGATGTTGATGGTTTTCATTTAACCAACGTGGGCTTGCTTAGCACCGGTGGTGAAGGTGTTGTTCCTTGTACACCGCTTGGGAGTATCATGATGCTCAAAGATCGATTGGGCAGTTTAAGTGGTAAAAATGCGGTTGTGGTTGGCCGCTCCAACATTGTCGGCAAGCCTATGGCCAGCCTGCTACTTCAAGAAAGTTGCACAGTCACCATCGCTCATTCACGCACTGAGAATTTAGCCGATGTGTGCCGTGGAGCCGATATTTTAGTTGCAGCCGTTGGACGTCCTGAAATGATTCCCGGCGATTGGATAAAGCCAGGTGCGGCCGTTATCGATGTGGGAATAAACCGAATCGAGCGGGATGGTAAAAAGAAGCTGGTTGGCGATGTCGATTTTGCCTCTGCGGAGGCTGTCGCCGGGGCAATTACGCCAGTTCCTGGCGGCGTAGGTCCAATGACCATTGCCTGCCTGTTGCACAATACGGTTCAGCAAGCCTGTCGACAGCACAACATTGACATGCCATCAGCGTAGAGCTGCTTTGTTACCCATGAGTCTGTTTCCCTGGTAAGCATAGTTACGCTTCATAAGTGGTAGCTATGCTGGACGGACTATCTATGTAGTCACCGTAAAAGAGACAAAACAGACAGTAATCGGACTAACGTTAATCGGACTAACGTTAAACTACGTCCGGTTTAGATTGACTGGCCTTTCGGGTTACGATTACCGATCGGCCAGACCGACTCGGTCATCCACATGCCGTCGTACTCACCACCTATTTGTCTGCCCAGCTGAAATACATAGCCTGTTTCCACTCCTGCTCTGCTGGTTAACCACACCGACTGCAAGGCCTTGTTGTTACTGATCTCCATTTCTCCATAGCTGCTGTCGAAGTGGTTCAACATGTCGGAAAAGCCACGCTTGATCATTTGTGTGAAGCGCTCCAGAGGTCCGGTCATTGCCCTGTTTCCGGGCGACGCAAACTCAAATACAGTTGCGATACCGTCATCATCTTTGGTTGGGTCGTTGTGTTTCAGCGCATCAACCACAATGACAACGACTTGATCCGGGGTGAGCTCAATGTTGGGTGACGGTGCACTGGCGCTGGAATTAGTCTTGATATCGGCCAGTGCAACGCTCGACCAAACACTAAAAGACAGGAGCAGAACAGTAATTGTCGCGGTAATGATGCGCATAGATTCGACCTCGGTTCAGGGACGTTGGACTGGTTTACCTTAACTTATACGTGTCAGTTCGGCAATTCAGATGTCCATTCGCGTAAAAACGTTTTACGATGGGCTCATGAATGCTAACTATCAACTGAAAAAAGGTCGCGTCTCTGTTTGGGCTCTGGGCTGTGTGAGGGTTGTTTTCATACTGCTGGGATTGACATTTGCGACAGTTCACACGGTTTCTGCAGAGAACGCGGTGATTAACCCGTCGGCAGCCGACCCCGTTTGGCTGCACCAACGTATGACGCTGCCCGATGCTCGACACTTACTTGGAAGAACTGGTTTCGGGTCAACGCCTGAGCAATTAGGTGAGATGCTCTCTTTGTCCAGATCGGAAGCTGTGCAGCAGATCATTGATGGGTTGCGAAAAACACCCGACCTGCCAATGCCGGATTGGGTTAATGAACCCGCGCCACACTTCTGGGCACGGCGAGCCTTGAAGCAGGAGCAACGACAAGCGTTTGATCGTGAGCGTGATATGGAGATCGTGGAGTTGCGTCGTTGGTGGGTGAATAACATGTTACAAACACACTCACCTCAAACAGAGCGGTTAGTCCTTTTCTGGCATGATCACTTTGCCACGAGCTACCATGGCATTGCTCGACGAAGTATTAGCATGGCGCGACAAAATCAATTATTCCGCGAACGGGCAACAGGTTCTTATCGTGAATTACTCAAAAGCATTATCCGTGACCCTGCCATGTTGCGGTATCTGGATAATCAGTCCAACCGCAAAGGTAAACCCAATGAGAATCTGGCGCGAGAATTCCTGGAGTTGTTCACGTTAGGTGAAGGCAACTTCAATGAAGCGACGGTGAAAGCTGCAGCGCAGGCGTTAACCGGATACGGAATTAGTGAAACACATAACGAATCGTTTCGTTTCCACGACTACAAACATGATTATTCAGAAACAAACCTGTTTGGTCGCATTGCGCATAACACAGGGGACGACTTGGTAGAACTGGTGCTGCAACAATCAACAGCAGCGGAGCACTTAGTGAAACGATTCTGGCACGCCTATATTTCGGATGGTGTACCAAGCGATGCATTTGTTGAACAGCTGGCGTCTGAATTCCGACAAAGCGATTACGATCTGTTGCATCTGTATAAGTCGATGCTTAGAAGTGAAGCGTTCTGGCACGAAGAACATCGGTTAGCATTAATCAAATCACCTGCCACATTGTTGATAGGCACCGCGCGAACACTGGATTACCCCAAGCAGGCGTGGACTCAGCTACCAGCCTTGCATGCTTTGCTAGGTATGGACTTGTTCGCACCGCCAAACGTCTCTGGCTGGACTGAAGGCGGGGCATTTGTTTCACCGGGTAAATTACTGAATCGGCAGCTCGCCATCCAATCAATTACCAACGTATCGAATCCTGCGCCAGAAGATAAACCTGCCATGATGATGGCTGTCGAAGAATCCAGCGCATCACTTAATGTCAGGGTAGCTGGGCATTTTTTCAGAGGCGCTCCCCAATATCGAGTGCATTTACTGAACACCGATAAACAAAGTATCTGGAGTAGCGAAGTCCGAACCCTGCAAGTGGGTCACGACACGGAAATGTTTGGCGAAATGCGAAGCATGGATCAGTTAGCCTGGTACAACGCCGCTTACACTCCATCGGCTGAGCTATTGGCGCAAAGCAACTGGGCTCGGGTTGAATTTTTGAACGATGCGGCGGATAAAACCGGTGACCGGAATTTGTTTGTCGAATCTGTATCTGTTCAGGGAGAACACTTTAGTAGTGCAGGGGCAATACAGAACAGTCATTGCGCTCCCAAGAACAGACGCGATGCCGGTAATTTATATTGTGCTGGGCACGTCACTATCGATATTTCTGGTGCGGTACAAAAAGAGGATAGACATGCTGATGCCTACACTGCTGGCAATGCCAGTGTGTTGTGGGCGAACAGCAAAGGACAAACTCTCAATGCTGTTATAGCGCTAGAGCACGTGCAAACGCCAAACGCCTATTTTCACACGCTGAGTTTTCATCTGGCCAGCGAGGATGCGAATTCACTTCAGATTGCTCTGGATACGTACAGCTGTTGGCCTGATTGTTTCAAACAATGGCCAGAATGTGCAATTGATGACACTGCGTCGAATCTGAAAAGAATTGTACTGCCGCTAAAAAATGATGCTGGAAAAGTCGTCAGTTGTCATTACACCAGCTTATCTGCTTCCGATAAAGCGTTGGTGAACTCGATCTATCAAAGCCTGCCAGTGCTACTCGATTTTTTTGCAGCCTCAGATAAGACCAGTCGATTTTCTAAGGTGGTAAAACGTTGGGAAAAGCGAATCAACAGAATGGATGGTCCACTATCAAAAAGTAGCTACAGTGATTCTGGTCAACCGTTCGAGATTAGTAGAGAACATGATAATCCATCAATATCGCGCAGCAGGTTGCCAGAGCCTCCAGTGATCATGCCAAACTTACAGGCCGTTGAGCAACTGTTGCAAAAGGCCGGTGTGTCACTCGCTCAAATTCTAATTGGTGGGTTGCCCGTTGAGACGTTTCCAGAGTTATCGTTACAAGCGATTAAGTCGGATACAACTTCTAACATTAGCAAACCCGCTGCATCGATTGTTACACCCGCAATTGACACACCCACACTAGTTACACCAAAAATAGAACAACAACTTCAGGCCATATTGGATCACCCCGTTTACCAAGTCTATTAATGACGCCACGGATTTTTCAACAGGTATGCTTTTGTTGTAAGAGAAGTTGGAGAGTAAGTTTGGTACGCAAGTTTATAAGACAGCTTTTTTAGGTAAATTATGAATAGACGTGAATTGATTAAAACCTTGGCGGCGGCAATGGCATTGCCGTTGGGACTTACACCACTTCAATCTGTAGTTGCAGCCAACGCCGCCACCGCAGGAAGACGGTTAGTCTTGGTTGAATTAACGGGTGCAAACGATGGACTCAACACGTTGGTACCAATAGACAATGACCACTACCATCGGTTAAGACCAACTATCGGATTAAACCAGTCAGATGTTATAAACATCGGCGAGAATCAATCAATACATGCCTCATTACAACCATTGATGGAAGCGTGGGGCCGCGGAGAAATGGCATGGGTCGAAGGGTTGGGATATCCAGCTCCTAACCGATCGCATTTTGCATCTATTGGGCTATGGGAATCCGGTGGCGATGGAAAGCGAAGTGGTAAGCGAGGTTGGTTAACGCATGATATTGAACATAAACTCGGTCGCGACGTAAACGATGCGCACGGCATAAGTTTAAAAGGTGATTTGGGTTTATTTCAAAGTGATGGTGGTCGATGGATGTCATTGTCATCCACAAGCCAGATTGAATCTAATCAAGTACCGTTGCCGGCAGCATTGCGTGCTGGCGGTGAGCAGTACAACACAGCACTTGATTTGGTTTCAGGAAAAATGCACGAGTTACACCACACCATGGATAGCTTGTCGGTGAAACTCCGCAAAGTGCCCAAGGCAAAGAAATTGCCCGGTGGGCAACTCGGGACCCAATTGGCGCAGGTGCGTCGACTCATACAGGCGGGGGTTGACACTCCAGTGTATCGGGTTCAAATAGGCAGCTTCGATACGCACAATAATCAAGTGGGCCGACATCGGCAATTGCTAGATCAACTCGCAACGTCAGTTGCGGCATTTCGACGCGCACTGATCGCCGATGGTGAATGGGGCAATACACTGGTTATGACCTACTCAGAGTTCGGCCGGCGAGCGGCTGAGAATCTCTCGGGTGGAACCGATCATGGCACGGCTGCACCGCATTGGATCATCGGTGGGCAGGTAAAGGGCGGTTTGTACGGAACAAGTCCAGATTTGGGACAGCTGGTAGATGGCGACCCCGTGTTTACCATGGACTATCGTAGCCTGTACCAACAGGTTCTCAGTGACTGGTTTGGTGTCAGCGGGAACCAGTTTGATGCCTATGCAACGCCTGCGCTGCGCGATTTGCTGGTTTAACGGGCTTTTTTGGTGTCAGGGCAACGCTGTGCGCGGTTGTCTGTTGTGGTTGCAAGGCTCGCCGACGTAGCTAGGCATTTACAGATGCACCACCCATGACCTAAACTGACGGCAATGACAACATTGCTCCTGATCCATGAATAGCGATATACACCGTTCCCGTAATGAAGCGGTGGTGGTAAACAATCTGCACAAAAAATTTGACGACCTTGAAGTCCTTCGAGGTGTTTCATTGCAAGCCAATGAGGGCGACGTGCTATCCATCATCGGTTCGAGTGGGTCGGGTAAAAGCACCTTTCTTCGCTGTATCAATTTACTCGAGTTACCGACCAGCGGCGACATTCGCATCGCTGGAGAGAGTATCGCCTTCAAGCAGTCCAAACAAGGTCTGATTCCCGAAGATAGCAAGCAAGTTCAACGCTTGCGTACCAAGCTGGGGATGGTTTTTCAGAGCTTCAATTTGTGGTCACATAAAACAGTGATTCAAAATGTTATGGAAGTGCCGGTGCACGTGTTGAAGCAATCGAAACAGGATGCGCTAGAGCGAGCAGAGCACTTTTTGAACCGCGTAGGTTTGTGGGAAAAGCGGGATCAATATCCGGCGTTTTTATCTGGCGGTCAGCAACAACGGGCGGCTATCGCTCGAGCACTGGCAATAGAGCCACGTGTGATGCTTTTTGATGAGCCCACGTCTGCACTCGATCCCGAACTGGTTGGTGAGGTTTTAAAAGTGATACACGATTTGGCGGATGAGGGCCGAACCATGATCCTGGTGACGCATGAAATGAAGTTCGCGCGCGATGTATCTAATCAGGTGATCTTTCTTCATCATGGAAAAGTCGAAGAGTCGGGTACGGCGCAACAAGTTTTCTACGAAACGAAAAGCGAACGCTGTAAGGCGTTTGTATCGTCGATACATTAAACCTTATGCAATGGCAGGAACTGGTTGGCAAAGACTAATCAGCAGAATAAACAGTAACGATAACGAAGTAATTTTAGGAGAACGTGACAACATGAAACACATTATTAAATCGGTAGCATTGGCAGCAGTGTTTGGTATGGGTGCCAGCAGCGTTATGGCCGAACTGCGACTGGGCATGGATTCCGCACCTTACCCTCCATTTTCTGAAACCAGTTCCTCTGGCGATATGATTGGATGGGAAGTTGAAATTGGTGCAGCGCTGTGTGAAGCGATGGGTGAGACTTGCACGGTTGTACCAGTTGCCTGGGATGGAATTATTCCTGCACTGCTGGCCAAAAAGATAGACGCAATTGTCGGCTCTATGTCTATTACAGAAGAGCGAATGAAAACTATTTCATTTTCCAATAAGTACTACAACACACCAGCAGCAATTGTTGCGGCAAAATCCAGCGATATGGATGGTACCCCTGAGAGTGTGAAAGGCAAAGTCATTGGTGTGCAGGTGTCTACAACGCATCAAAACTATGCTCAAGAGCACTATGAGTCCATGGCCGATAGTGTGAAAACCTATCAGGATTTCAACGAACATAACCAAGACCTGGTTGCCGGTCGCGTTGATGCAGTGGTAGGCGACTCACTTGCGTTTGCTGATTTTCTCGCCAGTGATGCAGGTCAAGACTTTGAAATTAAAGCGTCTTTAAATGATGAAAAAATATTTGGCCCAGGTGTTGGTGCCGGTATTCGTAAAGAAGACACGGAGCTGGTTGAAAAGTTTAATGCGGCAATTCAGAAAATCCGTGAAGACGGCACTTATGAAGCGATTTCTGCAAAGTATTTTGACTTCGATATTTATGGTGACTAGGTAAGTCAGCATAACAGTCATCCAAATCCCGGCAGCTTCTCTGGCTGCCGGTTTCCAGACAACCACCAAAACCATCTTGCATTTGTGAGCGATCTTTTTTCCAACTGGCACTTGTTGTCGTTTTCTGACGATGGTTGGGGTTGGCGCATGCTCGAGGGCTTGTGGAGTACATTCCAGATCGCACTTGGCGCTTTTCTGATGGGTTTGGTTATTGGGTTGCTTGGTGCGATTGGTAAATTGCACGGTTCCAGACTCACGCGCAGCTTATTAGCGATTTACACCACGCTCATCCGTGCCGTACCAGAGCTTGTGCTCATACTATTGCTTTACTACGCAGGCACCGGTGCGATTAATCAAGTTCTCGACATGATGGGTTATAGGCCCATCGATATCAGTGGACTGGTCGCGGGTATTGTTGTGCTTGGCATTGTGCAAGGTGCCTATGCAACGGAAGTTATTCGAGGCGCAATGCGCGCAATACCCAATGGCCAGTTAGAAGCCGCCCAGGCATTCGGTATGTCTCCTGTCACGGTACTGCGAAGAATTACCATTCCAGCAATGATTCCGCATGCGCTGCCTGGAATGGCAAACCTGTGGCTTATTGTTGCCAAAGATACAGCGCTATTGGCCGTGGTGGGCTTCTCAGAGCTTGCCTTGATTACGCGACAGGCTGCGGGGCTCACTCAGGCTTATTGGGTGTTTTTTCTTGCGGCTGGTGCGTTGTATCTGTCATTAACGCTGGTATCAAATGTTTTTTTCAGACGATTAGAGCGTCATGCTCGTCGTGGTCAACCGGGGCTAAGCTGACGTTATGGTGTGGTCATGGGTGCCGGAATACTTACCGAAGTTTGTTAGTGGTCTTTGGATCACACTGCAACTATTGTCCCTGTCTGTCTTCTTCGGAATGCTGCTGGCTATTCCTATCGGTCTTGTGCAGGTTACCGGTCCGCGATGGCTGGGTGCGATAGCTCGTGGTTTTTGCACTGTGGTTCGAGGCACGCCTTTATTGATACAACTCTGGCTGCTGTATTACGGGCTGGGCGCGTTGTTTCCGATGGTACCCGGGATACGGGAAAGCTTTTTATGGCCGGTGCTGCGCGAGGCGTTCCCGTTCGCAGTATTGGCTTTCACCATCAGTGTTGCCGGTTATGAAGGTGAAATAATGCGAGGCGCTTTTAAGAGTGTGCCAAAAGGTGAGCTAGAAGCTGCGCGTGCATTTGGTATGGGACGTTTTACGTTACTAAGACGTATTTGGCTACCAAGGGCACTGCAGAACGTATTTCCAACGCTTGCGGGGGAATTTGTACTGACGCTTAAATCCACACCGCTGGCTGCCACGATTACTGTGTTTGATGTTTATGGTGTTGGTTCTATTGTGCGTCAGGAAACTTATCGGATTTATGAACCCCTGCTGTTTGTTGCAGCCATCTATATCTGCTTAACCGGCATTATCGTGTTGGTGTTTAACTGGCTTGAACGGCGGGTTCCACGACCTGCATAGTGCTTGCCAAACACGTTAACTATCCTTTTTGAACCGTTCAACACATTGCACGATTTTGCGGCACGCAGTTTCAAGTTTTTCATCGTCAACGCATAAGCCAACGCGCACTAGCATATTGCCAGCCTGACCAAAACCGTCGCAGGGCAGGGCAGCTACCTGATACTCATCGAGTAAGCTCATACTAAATGTATACGCCGACACTCCGAGTGCTGTCACATCAATAAGCATAAACATGCCCTGGCCGGAATCGTGCAGTGTGGCACCACGAATTTCTGCCAAAATAGGTGCGGCGAGTTGGCGTCTTCTGGACAAGGTATCGCGAACCAGTTTTGGTGTGTGACCCGCATCATTAATGGCGGTGACTGCGGCTTTCATAATGAACGGTGGTAGTCCGTAGTGCATACACATAGATAGGTTTGCCAAGTGCGCAGCAACATCCGGCGGTGAGACGACCCAACCCATACGCCAACCTGTCATGCGGTGCGATTTAGACAAAGACCCAATCGTAATGAGAATCTCTTGTGCCCCGGGCAAGCTGTGTGGCAGATCTTTTAAGTCGACGTCTACAATATCCAGATAGACTGCATCGAGAATGAGCCAGATGCGGTGTTCAATACACAGTTCTACCAGCACTTTAAATTCATCAGCGCTATAGCATGTACCCATTGGATTATTAGGAGAGTTCAGCACAATTGCCTGCGTTTTTTCGTTAACCGCTTTTGCTATATCGTGTGTATTGAGTTGATAGTTATTGTCTCTGGTTACCGGAATGCTAACAACCGTTGCACCCGATGCGCCGAACGTGGCCAGATAAGTGGTGTAATAAGGCTCGGAAACAATCACTTCATCGCCTGCTTCAAGTAAGACTTGCGCGGTGGCAAATAAGGCATTTTGAGCACCTGCATAGGCAGTGCAATTATCGGCGGTACAGGCCTGGCCTGTTAACCCATTATGATAATGGGCGATACTGGCTCGTAACTCGGGTGTGCCGTTCACATCGGTATAGTGATGATCGCCGTTCGATAGGCTGCTAATTGCCGATGCCACGATAACCTCCGGTGTAACTTCATCTGCCTCTTGGCCAATGCTCAGCATGATAATGTCTTCACCATCGGCCAGCCGTTGACTGGCAATTGCGTGCACTTCCCATGGGTCGTTTTGTTTAACGTCGGCAGGCTGTATTCGATTCGTTAATGATGCATATTTCATACACCAAATTATAGCCGTAAACCGGGTGCCTCCGCTGTTGCTTGAACTTGTGGAAGGTGGGGCTGAGCGTTTGCCGGGTCCATCTGCAACAAACTGGCAATCACCAACATGGCTGCCAGCGCGGCGTAGATCAGATCTTTTGAGACAACATCGGTAGAATGCTCTGCTTCGGTTTGTCGAAATGTGTTGCGACGCTGGTCATTCGACGCAAGCGTTGAGGTCTTTTTCGGCAACATGTGGTTTGCGTTGCGTCGAGCGCGATTGTAATCGGTATGATGCATACGGGATTTCCTCGGTTTTTCGTTGTGTTTATCAAACTTGTGTTCATTAAACCGAGTGAAAGCGACGATACACTGGCACCAAGGTGCTTCAATTGGGAGCAATTCTGACCAATTATGACAACTGACTCATCAAGCCGAACAATCGTTTTGGTTGAAGACGAACCTGCGTTGCGGGATAACTATCGCATGGCGTTGGAGAAAGCCGGTTACAGCGTGCAGGATTTTGCCACGGCCGATGCAGCGCTTAAGGCTGTGAAAGCAAGAATGCCCGATCTTGCCATTATTGATATTGGCCTGGGCAACGACAGTGAAGCTGGTTTCTCGCTGTGCCAGTCGTTGCGCAATTTGTCTGCTCGCTTGCCGATTCTATTTTTAACCGCCCGCGATAGCGAGCTCGATGTTATTTCCGGTTTAAGGTTGGGTGCTGATGATTATTTAACCAAAGACATCAGTCTTGCCCAGATCATTACGCGAGTGAACAGTTTGTTAAGGCGGGTTGATGTGTTAAGCCAGTCGGAAACACCCGCCGTACAAAGCATTGGACCGCTATCAATCGATCAGGACCGGCTGCTAGCGCTTTGGCGAGAACAGCCTGTCGAATTAACCGTTACTGAATTTTGGTTGGTCGCCTGTTTGGCCAGCCAGCAAGGGCAGGTGAAAAGCCGGCAGCAACTTATGGATGCTGCAAATGTTGTACTCGATGATCAAACCATAACGGCCCATGTCAAACGCATTCGCAAAAAATTTCACGCGATCGATGCAGAATTTAACTGTATCCAGACGGTTTACGGTCTGGGTTACCGGTGGGTAGAAGGTCTGGATTACTAGTCAATGAATTTGCGCACGCAAATGTTGTTGGCCGGTGCGTTAACCCTTGCGGTACCTGTTATCGGTTGGCAGAGTGTCAAGCAGCTCGATGAGTCTTTGCGCCAGACACGCGTAGACGCACAGTCGTTAAAGGTTGCCAACACTCGCTTGGCATTAGCCGAATCAGAGGCATTACGCCCAGTGCTGCAGGCCAGCTTAACAGCCGCAGCACCATCCGATTTATATGCACAGCATGCTGATTTTCCATTGTTTGTTGATGGTTATGATGATGAGTGGCAAAACCTTACGATGAGCTTTGCTGAATTTGGCAACGCCACCGACAATATGAAGGTGAGCTTTGCCACCAAAGAGAATCGCCTCTATCTGTTCGCGAAAATACGAGACAATCAAGTTGTCTACCATAAGCCGCCAGCGCCCAGATTTAATCCTGCCGAGGGTGAAGGGTTAGACGAGCAAGAGGCGTTAGTGAATGGCGATTCTATCGAGCTACTGCTCACCGACGCCCGAGGTCAGCTGGAGCATGTGTTGTTTCGAACAGAAGCTCCTGGTCCGCTAACCGGTGTTGTAGGGTCGAATGGCAAGCGATCAAAAAAAGCCGGGCGACGTTTGTCTAGGTATAACGGCTTCTGGGCCGCCACATCGCAGGGGTTTCAACTTGAAGCGAGCATGCCGCTACCGCCCATGGCGTCGATTATCGGTATTGCGTTTGTCGATGCAGATAAACAGGCGGAATCTCGTACTCGTTGGCTTGGAAACATGGACCCTCAAGTCATGCAAAAAATGCATGCCAATAACGGCGTTATTGCGCAAGCCGATGAGCTAGGCCATTTATTTTTTGCTTCACGTATTGCCGACGAAAAACTTGCACCGTGGGTCACTCATGGCACTCGTGCACGGCTGTTCGATCGGCAAGGCCGCTTATTGTCTGACGTGAACTCGTTGTACGAAAAAACCGAAGAAGAATTTGAATACGACCCTGCAGAAAGAGGTCTGTTCAATGCTATTTTGTTTAGGATATTTGCCTACTTTGTTGCCGATCCCGAAGTGAACGACCAACCATTTGAATTAATGAGTGGGCTACATTTACCGCAAAAAGATGTTGACCAATTGGCTGAGCAGGAAGCGAATACCAAGCATTATGTCACCGAAGAGCGGGATGTTGTTCTTGGTACCCTGACACCTATCGGTGGCGAGCAGCCGAATGGTTTTTTATTGTTTGAATCCAATGAAGATTTAGCATCTGCGTATTCTGCGAGTCGGGTGGCGCGGTTATTTAGCTTGCTGACACTGGTGAGTTTGCTGGCAGGTTTGGTGTTACTGATTTACGCCAGTTTGCTGTCCATGCGTATACGCTCTTTGTCCCGTTTGGCCACACGGGCTGTGGCTGATGATGGCCGTGTGAGAGGGTTGCCTCAAAGTGATGCAAAAGATGAAATAGGCGATTTGTCGCGTAATTTAACGGCGTTGTTGGAGCGCTCCGCGAATTACACGAAATACCTTGAGGCGCTATCCAGTCGTTTATCGCACGAATTACGCACGCCCCTGAGTGTCGTGAAAACGTCGATCGAAAACATGGACCGGGACAAACTCGATCCCGAAACGGTCACCTTGATGGATCGCGCCAGTGGTGGTGCAGACCAGCTGGGTGCGATTATTCGCGCCTTAGTCGAATCCACCAGGCTCGAGCAGACCGTTCAACAATCGAGTATGCATGATGTGGATCTTCTGGAATGGATGCGTGGCTCATTAGAGCGCTATCGACAGATCTATCCTGATACACAAATAATTGCTCGGGTTAACTATCCCGATGGTGGTACCAAGCCTATCGTTGTTTATGCAGCTGCAGAGCTCTTGCAGCAAGCCTTCGATAAACTTGTGCATAACGCCATTGGTTTTTCGAGTGATGGAAACGTATCTCTGTTGCTCGATTCCATTGTTGAAAATGGGCAGCTGCAAGCGCGCCTTGCCGTGGAAAATAATGGGCAACCAATAGCCAGAGAGCAGCATGTGCAGTTGTTCGACCCGATGTTTTCGGACCGTGAAAACGATGACGGCGAGTTGCATCTTGGGTTGGGGTTGTACATTGTGCGTATGATCGCAGAAGCGCATCAGGGACGTGTGTCTATACGCAACACTGAAACCGGTGTGCAGATAGGAATGATCATCCCCGCGTAGTCTTTCCTATGAGACAATAATTGAATGAATGAATCCAAAGCCATTGTCAGCATTAAAGGGTTGACGAAAACCTATGAAAACGGCCATCAGGCCTTGAAAGGCATTAATCTGGATATTCGCGAAGGTGAAATACTGGCCTTGCTTGGTCCTAATGGTGCTGGGAAAACCACACTTATTTCAGTTATCTGCGGCCTGGTATCACCCAGTAGCGGGACTGTTACGGTTGACGGGCACGACATTATCCGCGACTTTCGTATCACGCGCGAAATGATCGGCTTGGTGCCACAAGAACTTACGCTCGGCGCGTTCGAGCGCGTGGGTAATACGGTCGCGTTCAGTCGTGGTTTGTTTGGCAAATCCCCAAATGAGGCATACCTCGACGAGTTGCTGGAAGAACTCACCTTGCTCGACAAAAAAGACAGCATGGTGCAGCAACTCTCTGGTGGTATGAAGCGTCGCGTGCTGATAGCCAAGGCTCTATCCCATGAGCCACGCGTTCTGTTTCTTGATGAACCCACCGCAGGCGTTGATGTCGAATTGCGTAAAGACATGTGGAAAATCGTTGAACGCCTGCGACAGAGTGGGGTAACTATTATATTAACCACGCATTACATTGAAGAAGCAGAAGAAATAGCGGACAGAGTTGGCGTTATTAGTGGTGGTGAACTGCTTGAACTTGAAGACAAGCAAACACTGATGGAAAAGCTGGGCAAGAAACAACTCGTCATTGAATTAAAAAATCCTGTGGATTCCATACCTGCTCAGCTTACCGACTACGGATTAGAGCTGTCCGACACTGGTGCCAAGTTAACCTACACGTTCGACGCACGCCAGGAGCGCACGGGTATGACGAGGCTGCTCAGTAGCTTGTCCGAAGCAGGTCTGCAGGTTAAAGATTTGAATACGCGCCAGAGCTCTCTGGAAGATATATTCGTGGATATTGTGAAGGCTGACGCATGAACACAGAAGCAATCAAGGCTATTTATAAGGCCGAAATGCGCCGAACGCGAAATACCTTGTTGCAAAGCGTCGCAGCGCCAGTGATTTCAACCGCGTTGTACTTTGTTGTGTTTGGCTCGGCCATTGGTTCGCGAATTGAATCGGTTAGCGATGTGCCCTACGGTGCGTTTATCGTACCCGGCCTGATGATGCTCAGCCTGCTCACGCAAAGCATCTCGAATGCATCGTTCGGCATATTCTTTCCAAAATTCACTGGCACCATATACGAGGTGATGTCGGCGCCAATTTCGTTCTTCGAAATTGTCGTTGGTTATGTTGGTGCCGCAGCAACGAAATCGCTGATACTGGGCGTATTGATACTCATTACGGCAACCTTTTTTGTTGATTTGCGCATCGCCCACCCGTTCTGGATGATCGCGTTCTTTTTGCTTACCTGCATTTCATTTAGTCTGTTTGGATTTATCATCGGGCTGTGGGCAGATAATTTTGAGAAATTGCAACTGATACCTTCGTTGATTATTACGCCGCTGGTGTTTCTTGGTGGAAGCTTTTACTCTGTCGATATGTTGCCTGAGTTCTGGCAAAAAATTTCGTTGATGAATCCGGTGTTGTATCTTATCAGCGGTTTTCGATGGAGCTTTTTTGAAGTTGCAGATGTTAGCGTCGGCGTAAGCCTTTCGATGATTCTTCTGTTCCTGGTAGCCTGTTTGGGAATAGTCTGGATGATGTTTAAAACCGGGTACAAGTTAAAGCCCTAGGTTTATCAGTTTCTGGGGCCTATTGCAAAACTGTGTTTATCGGATCATGGGTTTATCAAATCATGGATCAAATCATGTATCAAATCATGGATCATGGGGTGTATAAGATTCTGGGTTTATAAGGCCTGGGGCTTATAAGCTCATAGAGCTAATCGCCGATATCCCGTGTGTGATTGCCTATGTCGCGCGAATGATCAATGCGAACGCTGAGCAATATTACCGGCACCAATCCCACCAACACAATGAGTAACGCATATATCGCGCTTTGACCAATTAGCTCATCGGAGGCGAACTGGTACACCTGCGTGGCGAGCGTTTCAAAGTTGAATGGTCGTAAAACCAGCGTTGCCGGTAGCTCTTTCATACAATCAACGAACACCACCAGGGCCGCTGTTAGCATGCCACCCCGAATGAGCGGTATATGGACCTGTCTTAATATATAAGCAGGAGAGTGCCCCAATGATTTGGCCGCATCGTCCATGTGCGGGCTGATTTTTTTCATGCTTGAGTTAATCGACCCATAGGCCATAGCCAGAAATCGTACGGTATAGGCAAACACCAACGCGAACACCGTGCCACTGAGAAGCAAACCGGTTGACACACCAAAGAATCGGGTGGCTAGCGTGTCAATCGCGTTATCAAAGGCCGCGAACGGGATAATAACGCCTATGGCAAGAACGGCACCTGGTACCGCATAGCCAAGACTGGCGATGCCGACACTTACGTTCATGTTGCGAGTAGGATGTAAGCGCTTGCTGTAACTCAACAGAACACCAATGCAAACGGCCGCCAATGCTGCACCAGAAGATAAACCGATGCTGTGCAGTGCACTTCGGTAAAAGTCCTGATTCCAGGAGTTCTCAAAATAACTGATGGTATAACCACTGAGCACCCAAGCGGGAATGATAAAACCAAATAGCACCGGTAAAGCGCAAAACACGGTTGCCATCACAGCGCTGAACCGGGTTAACCGGGTGCGACTACTTAGTCGAAAGCGGCTCGATGATGGCTGGAAGTTTTGTTGATTACGCCGGCTGCTTTTTTCCAAGCCGATTAAAACCATCACAAACACAAGAATGAGTGTCGCTATTTGAGCGCCACCACCTAAGTTGTTCATACCCAGCCAAGTATCATAAAGCCCTGCCGTTAGCGTGCGCACTGCAAAGTAGTCGACTGTTCCGTAATCGTTCAGTGTCTCCATCATGACCAATGACAAACCGACCACAATAGCGGGGCGTGCCATAGGCAAAGCAATTCGAAATATGCGTGCCGTGCGACTCACACCGAGCGAGCGTGCGGCTTCTGCAATGGAGGTTGATTGCTCAAGAAACGCTGCGCGGGCGAGTAGATAAACATAAGGGTAAAGCACTAAAATCATCATGATAATAGCGCCTGGCAGCGTGCGAATTTTTGGAAAATAGTAGTCGCTGGCCAGTTGCCAATCGAACCAACTCCTCAACAGACTCTGTACCGGACCTGCAAACTCGAGTAGATCGGTATAGACGTATGCAATAACATAAGCTGGCACGGCGAAGGGCAATAATAACGCCCAGTTAAATAGACTCCTTCCCGGAAATTCATAGTGGGTAACCAGCCAGGCGGTGGCTGTGCCTATGATAAACGTGCCCAGCGCAACGCCTATCATTAGAACTATGGTATTCAGTACGTAAGTGGATAAAACTGTTCGGAACAGGTGTGGCCAGATATTTTCTTCTGGAAAGAAGGCAAGCCAGATAACTGAAAATAAAGGTAGACAAACAATAGCTGCGACCAGCAGTGCGGCCACAGTCCAGCCACTGCGCTTTTTTTGTTCCGGCGCATAAGCGCTGGGGTCAGCGGCCGGGGCATCGCCATCAAACGTTAAACCTCCGCCATAGCTGGCGGAGGTGAGTAGTCGTTTATCGTTTGTTTTTGCAGGCTGGCTCATTTACGTTATTTCAGCACGTGCAAGTCTGATCGAGAAAGCACTCAGTTGTCGTATCCTACTTCGTCGGTTAGTCGTGATGCTGCGCCACGGTGCTCGGTAATATCGGCAAGTGGTATGGCGTCGTAGTTAAATTCGCCCCATGACTGAACCAATGCAGATGGTTTAACGCTTTTATTAATGGGGTATTCGTGATTAACTTCAGCATAAATGGCCTGAGCATCTGGTCCAGATAAGTATTCGATCAGTTTTATCGCATTATCCCTGTTCTTTGATGCTTTGGTTAACGCAACGCCACTGATATTCATGTGGGTACCGCGATCTTCCTGATTTGGAAAGATCACATCAACCGAATTGGCCCAAGTGGTTTGTTCCTCATCGTCCAGCATTGCTCCCATGTAGTAGGAGTTGATAATGGCGATATCACATTCACCTTGTGAAATGGCTTTTACTTGAGCCCGATCGTTTCCTTGAGGTTTTCTGGCCAGATTATCCTTTACACCGTTTAGCCACTTGCCAGCTTCGTCTGCACCAGCATGGGCAATGACCGATGCTGTTAATGCCACCATATAGTTGTGTTTTCCACTGCGCGTGCAAATTTTGCCCTTGTACTCAGGGTTGGCAAGATCTTCATAGCGAGCAGGGCGATTGTCTGTCAGACGATCTTTGGATACCACAATAAGGCGTGCGCGGTTCGTCAACCCGAACCATAAGCCGTCAGGGTCACGAAACTCTGATGGAACATTCGCGTTCAACACATCGCTGTTCACCGGTTGCAGAATATCCGCACCCACGGCTGCATGAATGTTGCCAAAATCAGACGTTAGCAGGATGTCTGCGGGGCTGTTCTTGCCCTCACTTTTCAATCTTTCCACCAGACCTTTTTTCGCAAACACGGTGTTCACTTCAATACCTGTTGCTTTGGTGAACTCATCGAAAATTGGATCGATCAAAAAAGGTTGGCGGTACGAGTAAACATTCACCGACTCGGCGGCGATCGCTGCCGTGGACACCAGCGCTGTGCAAAGTGATACGGCAGTGGCAAGCGCGATAGCGCAGTTTTTAGGACGAATAGGCATAGTGCGTCAACTAAAGTAATTGGTGTAGTGCAGATGATAATACGAATAATTCTCATTAACAACCACAAGTAATTCGTGGTTATTCTCATTCTCGCGCAATGCGTGGCCTTCTGGAGAGACTCACAGCACAGCTACCTGGCGCAACCATTTTAGGTGTGTCCCAGCAACTGGCAATGGTTGAATTTAGTTTGCAGAACCAGCGGTTTTCACCCGCAAAATGCCACGCTTGGGTGCAAATAAAAAGGCCGCTATAAACACCAGCGTGAGCAGAACAACAATAGTGGGTGCGGGTGCGCTATCGATATAGTAGCTACCGAATATTCCCGCTAGTGCACAGCCTGTGGCTACTGCAACCGATACCAGCAGCATGCGATCGAATCGATCGGTGAGTAGAAAGCTGATAGCGCCTGGCGCGATAAGCACGGCAATGACCAGTATAATTCCCACCGCTTTGATGGATGCAACAATAACCAACGATAACAAGGCCAACAACGCGTATTGCATATGCTTCGTATTAATGCCGATAACACCTGCGTGCTGAGGGTCAAAAGCAAAGACCAGAATATCTTTGCGCTTTATTAAAAACGCAGCCAAAACGAACAGCGTAATAGCCCCTGTTTGTATGATGTCGTTCCACGATACGCCCAGGATATTGCCGAACAAGACTTGGTCGAGGTGTAAGTTTGTGTGCACAAACGTGAACAGCACAATGCCGAGTGCGAACATGCCACTGAACACCACGCCCATAACCGTATCTTCTTTCAAACGACTGTGTTCAGTAAAATAACCCGTTGCTGCCGCGCACAGCATGCCGGCGATAAACGCACCGATAACCATCGGAATGCCAATGATATAAGCCACAATAATGCCCGGCAGCACAGCATGTGCTACGGCATCACCCATCAAGGACCAACCCCGCAACACGAGTAAACAGGAAACGACTGCTGCCGGAACCATAACCAGTAAGCCGATGATGATGGCTTGTTGCATAAATTCGTAACGTAGCGGTTCCAGCAACCAGTTCATTGGCTTAACCTGGTCGGTGGAGCCTGTTCCACAAGCGCTGCGGTTTTTCTTGCCTGTGCTCGGCGTTTGTTGGCCAGTAGTCCGTGTTTCGGTGCGAAGAAGAACGCTAACAGAAAAAGACATGTTTGCAGCAAAACGATAACACCGCCGGTAGCGCCATCGAGAAAGAAACTGACATAAGCGCCAAAGGCGCAACTGAAAACACCAATGGCGACACTGATTGAAATAAGCCTTGGGAAACGGTCTGTGAGTAAGTAGGCAGTGGCCCCGGGGGTCACAACCATGGCGATAACAAGAAACGCACCCACTGTTTGTAACGCCGCCACCGTTGATGCGCTCAGCAGTGTAAAAAACATGACTTTTAACGCGTTGGTACGCAAACCGATTGAACGCGCATGCGACTCGTCGAAAAACACCACCATGAGATCTTTCCAGTAGATCAGCAATAGTGTAAGTGTTACGCCTGCGATGATAACAAGCTGTATTGCATCTACATCCGAGATAGCCAGGATATTGCCGAAGATAATCGTGTTAACGTCAACTGAGGTTGGTGATAGTGACACCATAAACAAACCAAGCCCGAAGAAGCCGGTAAACACCAGACCAATGACCGCATCGTTACGCAACGATGATCGCTGTGAAATAAAGAGCATGGCGGCAGCGGCCAAACCGCCGGAAATAAAAGCACCAAATGAGTAGGGTAGGCCGAGCATATAA
This sequence comes from uncultured Granulosicoccaceae bacterium, assembly GCA_937922945.1. Taxonomy (GTDB): domain Bacteria; phylum Pseudomonadota; class Gammaproteobacteria; order Granulosicoccales; family Granulosicoccaceae; genus Granulosicoccus. Next base: position 88,564 of record CAKZUP010000013.1, on the reverse strand, counting down.
GCTCCAGCAACACCCGGTACCACCGAATGAGACAGTGCATCACCGATAAGCGACCAGCCTTTAAGCATCAGGTAGGCAGATAAAAATGCACACACAGCACCCACCAGAGCGCTAACCCAAATTGCTGTTGCCATGTAGTCGTAGCTAAAAGGCTCTAGCAATGTGTTCATGGGCTATCGTGCTTGTCGCTGGTGTTTTCGTCAGATTCTGCATCATCGCCATAAAGTACAACTGGCCGTTCGTCATCGGAAATAACCGTGACTTGGCGAGTGTCGTCGTCGTCGTGCAGCTCGTGTCCAGTTAAGACGTGGAAGCGCAAGGTACCGCCAAACGCTCGATGCAGGTTGGTCTGCGTGAACACCGCTTCGGTTTCTCCATAATCGAGTACCGTGCGATTAATCAGGATTACCTGGTCGCAGAATTGTGGAACACTACCAAGATTATGCGTAGACACCAGAATGACATGACCATCGTCGCGTAGGCTTCTTAATAGCTCAATGATGGCATCTTCACTGTTCACATCCACGCCCGTAAATGGTTCATCGAGCAGAATAACTTTGCCCTCCTGCGCTAGTGCGCGAGCAAGGAAGACCCTTTTTTTCTGGCCACCGGAGAGTTCACCTATTTGTCTTTTACGGTATTCGCTCATGCCTACGCGGGCTAATGCATGATCTACTTTTAAGCGATCGAGTTTTGAGGGTATCCGTAGCAAGCCCATGTGGCCATAACGCCCCATCATGACAACGTCTTCAACCAGCACCGGAAAATTCCAGTCAACTTCCTCGTTTTGAGGAACATACGCAACGGTGTTCCGCGCCAGCACTTTACCTGCAGGTTGGCCGAGAATATCGACCTGTCCAACGGTTACAGGTACAAACCCCATGATGGCTTTAAACAACGTTGACTTGCCTGAACCGTTAATACCGACCAATGCACAAATAGTTGAAGTCGGGATTTCGAAGTTGACGTTTTCAAGGGCAACATTGCCATTGCGGTAAACGACGGTTAGGTTACTGGCTTCAATTCCGCAATCGCCTTCTGCGCACTGTTGCTTGCGCACACGCATACGATCATCGGCAGTGTCACCTATACCGGCTCCACTCTGGGCCGCTGTATTTCGCCCATGTTCTTGTGTGTTGGAAGGGGGCACCGTCATTTTTTCATTGAGTTTGATGCTGTGGTTGGGGGTGGTACATCATTGACTTCGTTCTTTCACTAATCCGTTAACAATCGTGTTCATGGTCTTTTTAATTAATTCCAGATACGTTGGCACAGGGCCATCGGCTTCACTCAATGAGTCTACATACAGCACCCCGCCATAGTGAGCGCCAGTCTCTTTAGCGACTTGTTTGGCAGGTTTGTCTGACACAGTGCTCTCGCTGAATACCGTTCGAATAGCGTGCTTATTCACGGTATCAATGACATTTTTCACTTGAGATGGCGTGCCTTGCTGATCAGCGTTAATAGGCCATAGCGCAAGTTCCTTCAAACCGAAGTCTCTTGCAAGGTAACTAAACGCAGCCTCACTGGTTACAAGCCATCGATGTTCTTCTGGTATGGTTGCTACCTGCTCTTTAAGCGGTGCACTGAGTTGTTGGATTTGTTTTTTGTATACCTCAGCGTTGGCAAGGTAGGTTTGTCTGTTAGGTTCATCAACCGTTGACATAGCCTGTGCAATATTATCCACATACACCAGCGCATCGGTTGGGCTCATCCATGCGTGTGGATTAGGCTTGCCGCTATATGGACCGCTGTAAATATCGATTGGCTTAATCCCTTCAGTAACTACTGCACTGGGCACACCATTGAGCTGCTCAAGAAATTTCTCGAACCAAAGCTCCAGGCCCAGGCCATTCCATAGCACCAGGTTGGCTTTATCAGTTCGCACGATATCCTGAGGGGTTGGTTGATAGTTATGAATTTCAGAACCGGGCTTTGTTACGGATACAACATTGGCGGCATCACCAGCCACATTGCGGGCCATGTCGGCGATAACGGTGAACGTTGTTACAACGAGTATTTTCTCAGACTGTGCGTTATCTGTGTTTGTTGTTTCAGATGCGTTCCTGTCGCAACCCTTTAGGACCAGTAAAACCCCAAGCAGTGCCACGACGCTGAGTAGGTATACGGAATTCTGTGGAAGTTTAGCCATGGCTTAGTTTATACCTTTTGGCTAAAAATGCCAATGGATTGCTATACTGGAACTCGAGTACGCCAGGAATCAGCCGAATACGTGGTTTCCAAACCAGATAACAAGCCGGATAACAAGCCAGATAAAACAAACCGTCCATTGCAGGCCGCTGATCAGCAGGCAGAAACATTTGAACGTGTGCGTCTTGCACATCAGATGGAAGCCACCGAGGACTACGTTGAGCTGATTGATGATTTAATTAATAGTCAGGGCGAGGCACGGTTGGTTGAAGTCGCCGAAAGGCTCGGCATATCCCAACCCAGCGCGAGTAAAACCCTGGCTCGACTGCAACGCGATGGTTACGTTACCAGTGAGCCCTACCGGGCGATTTTTTTAACCAATAAAGGTAAGGCACTGGCTGATAGTAGCCGCGCACGTCACGACGTTGTCTTTCGCTTTTTACTGGCCATAGGTGTTAGTGAAGAAACGGCGAAACATGATTCTGAAGGCGTAGAACATCATGTATCGGACGAAACACTCGCAGCATTCGAGCGCATCATCGAGCAACAAAATAAATCATGACAAATAGAATAGAAATAGTGCAGCCAGATGACTGGCATCTGCATCTGCGTGATGGCGATATGCTCAGCAGCGTGGTAGGTGCCAGTGCACAACATTTTCGGCGCGCGATTATTATGCCTAATCTGGTCCCGCCGGTGGTTACACAAGCCGATGCCCAAAACTATGCTTCGCGTATTGAAGCGGCAACGAAGCAGGCGATTGACTCGAACATGCTTCACGCGGATACACGCTTTACACCTTTAATGACGTTGTATTTAACCGATGAGAGTGATGCGACCGATATCGTGAGCGCGTCAAAAGCAGGGGTCATAAAAGCGGTAAAGTTATACCCCGCTGGTGCGACAACCAATTCAGCATCCGGTGTAACCGATATCGATAAAGTCATGCCCGTGCTGGAGGCCATGGCCGAGCATAATATTGTGCTTTGCATGCACGGGGAAATAACCCGAAGTGATGTGGATATTTTCGATAGAGAAAAAGGCTTTATCGATGAGGTTCTTGCGCCATTGCGCGAGCGATTACCTGAATTAAGAATTGTGCTTGAACATGTCACTACCGCAGATGGGGTGGAATTTGTTCAAAGCCAGGCAAGCAACACAGCGGCGACGATGACGCCTCATCATCTGCTGCTTAACAGAAACAACATGCTGGTTGGTGGAATCAGACCACATTACTATTGCTTGCCGATACTGAAGCGCGAAGAGCATCGCCAAGTGTTGCTCGACGCTGCCTTGAGTGGCGATAAACGTTTTTTTCTAGGTACAGACAGTGCGCCACACACCGCGAACACCAAAGAAGCACCGTGTGGCTGTGCTGGTGTTTTTAATGCGCCCAATACCATGTCAACACTGGCTCAGCTGTTCGATGATGCCGACGCGCTGAGTATGCTCGAGGGGTTTACCTCACGCAATGGCCCCAATTTTTACCAGCTACCGATAAACGACTCAACCATGACATTGGAGAAGTCGGAACAGCCGGTGAGTTTTCCCGAGAGTATTCAAGTAGGGGCGGAAAAGGTGGTTGTTTTTGACCCCGCTCAACCGCTTTTCTGGCGCGTGGTCGAGGTGGCTTAGGCGGCCCAAATTGGGGCGCTGTTGGTGAAATCGATTAACACACACGCGTTTGAAAAGATTTTTCGTTGACTAGTCTTTCGAATAGGGTAAATTATTGAGCAAGCAACAGACTCGCGATTGATTAATTGAACCCAATGGGTAGTGGAAGCCCTGATTCCCTTGCGGATTTAGTCCGTCAAGTCTTGCCAGCAAATGTTGATATAGGCAACATCATTTCTGAATTTTCTGCCTCTGTTGAGCGGGAAATTGATGAATTGATAGCGTTACGCGACGCGGGAGAATCTGTCATCCCCGAAGTCGACGGTACCGCGCTTTTGGAACAGGGTTTTACTGACGCCGAGAAAGCACTTATCAAAAAACGTGGCTGCGTTATTGTTCGACAAACCGTGTCAGAGCAACAAGCGACTCTCTGGAATCTGCAAATCACCGACTATCTGAAGCGTAATCGTTACTACCAAGGTTTACAGGCAGCGATAGAGCAGGGTGATCAATCACGCGCAAAGCATCCGCATATATTGGATATCTTTTGGTCACCCAGCCAACTTCAAATGCGGCAATCTGTTCAAGTGCACGACGTACAAAGACACTTAAACAGGTTGTGGAAAGTCGCCGACACCGGTGAAGGTGCGTTTGACACTGATCAAACTTGCATTTATGCAGATCGCTTGCGAATCAGGAAACCCGGAGATCGCGTTCGCGGATTGCCGCCACATGTAGACAGTTGCACCTTAGAGTCCTGGTATAGCGCAGACAGCATTTGGCATACCTACAAGAGCTTGTTAAACGGTCAATGGCAGCAGTACGATGCATTTGATGCCGGTAAAAGGGTTAGTACCGAACGTAAGCCTTATCCCAGCGCGTGTGGCATGTTCAGAAGTTTCCAGGGGTGGATGGCGCTAACAGCGCAAGGTAAGCAGTCTGGAACCTTGCAGCTCGTGCCTTCGGCGCGATGTATAGGGTGGTTGTTTCTCGACATGCTTAATTGCAGTCTGCAGGGAATCGAACAAAACGTACCCAAGCCTGGGCATTCTTTTAACCTCGATGTAGAGAAGCATGCGTTGCTTATTCGAGGGCTATGCATCATCCCGGACATTAAGGCAGGGGATACCGTGTGGTGGCATCCAGATGTAGTGCATGCCGTTGAGAGTCGACATGAATCGCCCATTCCCAGTAGTGTTGCGTATCTTGGTAATGCACCGAGCTGTCCACGAAATCGAGCTTATCTGGGGACTCAAACTGAGCGATTCAAGAAGGGCTTTAGCCCGCCAGACTTTCCCGCCACCGATTTGGAAGCCAACTTTGCGGGGCGGGGCACCGCTGCCGATTTGTCAGAATTGGGTGCGATTAAAATGGGTTTAACTGCTAACAAATCTGCCTTAGGCTAAAGCGTTACCTTTGCGTAATTCACGAAACGAAATTAACTCACCTTTTTTCTCGTCCCATAAAGTCAGTTTGACGCAACGCAGGCTTTCCATCAGCGTTAATCTGCCTACCGTTTGTAGTTCAGGAAAATCTTTAACCACTTGAGGTAGTTTGTGGAATGGTATTCGGCTGGATAGGTGGTGTACGTGGTGTATACCGATGTTACCGGTGATCCACATTAATGGTTTTGGTAAATCATAATAGGAGCTGCCATGCAGAGCGGCGTTCTCATGTGTCCAGTTTGGGTCTCGATCCCAATGGGTTTCATCGAACTGATGTTGAACGTAGAACATCCAGACACCAATGGACGCACCTATAACAACAATGGGTATCTGAATTATCAGGAATGTTGACCAACTGGTGAGGTAGATCAGTATGGCTGACATAAGCGCAATACCAGCGTTCGTCGCCAAAGCACTTATCCAAGGTCTTCTTCCTTCATTCATGGAGCCAATAGGCAAACGATGACGGAACAAAAATAGATAGCTCGGACCCAAACCGAACATAACCACTGGGTGTCGGTATAGCCGATACATCATGCGGCCGAAAAAACCTTTGTTTAAATACTCTTCAACTGTCAGCGTATCAATATCGCCCATGCCGCGACGATCCAGGTTACCGGAGCTGGCGTGGTGCGCCGCATGCTGTCGCCGCCAATACTCATAGGGCGTCATGGTGACAATACCGAGCAATCGCCCCGTCCAGTCATTAGCTCGGCGTGACGAAAACATGGAGCCGTGACCGCAATCGTGCTGAATGATGAATAGCCTCACCATCAGACCCGCTGCGGGTAGGAGCATGAGCAGGGCGGCGATGCGGGTGGTTACCATGCCGGCCTCCAGCATCCATTGGACCAACACCCACAGGGCAACAAACGGCACCAGTGTGTAGGCAATTTCCAAAATCGCACGCTTATTATCCGGACGACGATAGGGCGCTAACCTGGCAGACCAGGGCTTCGAAGAGGTTGTCACGGGTGAATTTGTCTCAGGGTGTGTGGGGCGCAATCTAATGGTGGCCAACTGGCCTTTGCCAAAGCATAGACTATACGAGGGGTGTAGATGTTGACAGATTCGTGACGCCTTGGTGGAAGTATTTTACAAGATCCGGTGCTGTTGCGTCTAAACTATTAAAACAACCCGTTTTTCGGTGTGTGATCAAGCCATTATTCTGGCGACGGATCACGTGTAATGCCCGTATGCGTAACGCTATTTAACCAGTTTCACCGCTAACTGCCGACTTTTCGCCGGCGGAGGATCAAGCTATGTCGATGCCGACGAATGAAGTCGATGCCAGAGTAACGCCGCTAATTGGTGACATTACACAATGGCGTCGGGATATACATCAGCATCCAGAGCTTGAATACGATGTTCATCGCACGGCAGCGCTAGTGGCGGACAAATTGCGCAGTTTCGGCGCAGATGACGTGGTAGAGGGCGTAGGGCGTACCGGTGTTGTGGGTGTCATCAGAGGGCGAGCCAGCGGCTCGGGCCTGTGTGTCGGATTGCGAGCGGATATGGATGCGTTGCCAATTCATGAGGCAACCGAGCTGCCCTACGCGTCTAAAGAGGGTGGAAAAATGCATGCGTGCGGCCACGATGGGCACACCGCCATGTTGCTGGGCGCTGCGCAAGTCTTGTGTGAGACAAGACAATTCGATGGCACCGCAGTTGTCATTTTTCAACCGGCAGAAGAACTCGGCGCCGGTGGCCGGGAAATGGTCAATGATGGGCTCATGGAGCGCTTCGACATACAGAGAGTGTATGGCATGCATAACTTACCCAACATGCCGGTTGGGCAATTTGGTGTGCGAACGGGTCCGATCATGGCAGCCGCTGATACACTCGATATAACGATTAGTGGCAAGGGTGGTCATGCTGCCATGCCGCACTTGTGCGTGGATACGATGTTGGTGGCAGCCGAGGTCATTTCTGCTCTACAGCACATTGCGTCGCGGCATATTAACCCACTGGAATCGGTTGTTGTTTCCATTACATCGGTGCAGGGTGATAACGATAGCTATAATGTCATACCGCAAACGGTGAAGTTAAAAGGCACTGTCAGAACCTTACTGCCAGCGGTACAGGATGCGGTCGAGTTGCATTTAACAAATGTGATTAATCAAACCGCCAAAGCCTACGGTGCCAGCGCAGAGATCAATTACAAACGCGACTACCCGGCTACGATAAATCATGATGAAGAAGCGCTCATCGCCGCCGATGCTGCGCGAGCCATTGTTGGCGAAAGTCATGTCGATGACAATATTGCGCCAATGATGGGCGCTGAAGATTTTTCTTTCATGTTAAACGCACGTCCGGGCGCGTTTATTTTCGTTGGCAACGGTGAGTCAGCATCGTTGCATCACCCACAGTATAATTTTAACGACGACATCATTCAGTTTGGCAGCAGCTATTGGATTAAACTGGTCGAAGCGTCAATGCCGCTCTAACATACTGACCTGACATTATGGACCCCGTTGTTCTCGTATTGGCTTTTGCCGCCGGTCTCTTAATGCGGCGGGCGGGATACCCGCCTATGCTTGGCTATTTGCTTGCAGGCTTTGTCGCCTCTGCGTTACATTTTGGCTCGGGTGAAAGTCTTGCGCCTTTAGCTGATGCTGGTGTGAATTTATTACTGTTCACTATTGGCTTGAAGTTATCGATCAGCGCGTTAAAGCCAAAATACGTTTGGGGCTCGGCCCTGTTGCACATGGTTGTCGCTGTACCGCTAACGGCGGCTGTGATACTTATCGTGGGCACTCTATACGAACCACTGGCGCTTAACTCGTCTGCATCTGCCTGGGCATTGGCGTTTGCTTTGTCGTTCTCCAGTACTGTTTTCGCCGTAAAAATATGTGAAGAACGCGGTGAGTCTGCGTCGTTTTATGCGTCTATTGCAATCGGTGTGCTGGTGGTGCAGGACATCATGGCAGTGGTATTTCTGGGTGTCGCATCTGGCAAATACCCAACCCCATGGGCACTGGGCTTATTGTTGCTGTTTTTTATTCAGCCGTTTTTGAAACGGATGATGCGAGCCATCGGCCATGGCGAGTTGCTGTTATTCAGTGGCGTTGCCTTCGCGTTAACTATGGCTGAATTGTTTGAGTTTGTTCAGATAAAAGGCGGTCTTGGTGCGTTGTTAATGGGCGTGTTGGTGGCCACCGCCGATAAGCAAAAAGCCAAGGAATTGCACGACAAGCTCGACGGTTTAAAAAACCTGCTCCTCATTGGTTTCTTTCTGCAAATCGGTTACTACGGGTTCCCGTCACTGATTATGATTGGCGTTGCCTGCGTGCTTTGCCTGCTATTGGTTCTAAGGCCCTTAATTTACTTTTCATTTTTCGTGCTATTCGGTCTTCGCGCCCGTACCGCATGGTTCTCTGGCATGTTGCTGTTTAATTACAGTGAATTTGGGCTTATTGTTGCTGCAGCCTCAGTGCAAGCCGGCATGCTCAGCGCTGATTGGGTAACCACGCTTACGTTGGCCATGGCAATGTCGTTCTTTATAGCCACGCCAGTAAACAAGCAAGTGCATCGGCTCTACCTTGTATACCGCTCAAAACTCACTCGCTATGAGCGGGACGCGCGTTTGCCGGAAGAAGAAATCGGGACGCTGGGTCAAGCCGATACCGCCGTTTTGGGTATGGGGCGAGTAGGTCGTAATGCCTACGAAGCGTTACAGCTATCCGGGCGTCAATCGATGGTGGGTATTGAGGAGCGTTTTTCGCGTGCGACTGCACTAAAAGACGATGGCTTTAATTGCGTTCATGGCGACGCATCCGATCGCGATTTCTGGGAACGTACAGGCCTTGCGAATTGCGAATTAATTTTAGTTGGACTCAGCAATCACCGAGAGAACCTGCAAATCGTTGAACTGGCCAAAGAGCTTGGCTACACAGGTCAACTCGCGGTTGCTGCGCGATTTGCAGACCACAAAGAGCAACTGGAATCTATGGGGTGTATCTCTTTCAATCTTTATGAAGAGGCCGGCAGGGATTTTGCGCTGCATTGCCTGCGCCAATTTGAATCCAGAACTTAGCTTCTCGCGGCGCTCACCGTTCGCTTAGCTGCCGCGCAGCTCTGCGAGTCGCTCTGCTAAGTACGAACCGGCGGTGTAGCGTTCCGAGAGCGTTACATCAGGACGAGGGTGTAGAAATAGCGGTAACGAAATTCTTGATTTTCTGGCGTTCGAACCTTCAGGGTTTATGACACGATGAGTGGTGCTTGGAAAATAGGTTCCCGACGCCTCTTGTAACATGTCGCCTACGTTGATAATTAAATTCCCGAAGTCGCACGGTACATTTAACCAGGACCCATCTTGTTTTTGTACTTGCAAGCCCGGCTCATTTGCCGCTGGCAGTATCGTGAGTAAATTGATGTCTTCGTGAGCACTGGCACGGATAGCACCGGGGTCTACATCGTCAGGTAGAGGCGGGTAGTGCAATACACGTAGAAGCGATTGATCACTGCCCTGAATCATATTTGATAGTGGCTCGCTAAACCCTTTGGCAACATCGCTTGGCGTGTGCTTCTCAACCCAACTGAGAAGCGTCGAGGCCAGGTTAATTGCGTTTGCGTAATAGCTGTCTAACTCTTGCTTCAGTCCGTCCGGGCAGCGGCCCCAAGGATAGAAGTGATAATACTCTTTAATATCCCGAATAGTATGACCCTTTGCGGTTTCGGCCATCGTGGTTGGAAAAAAGCCGTCGAACTTTTTCGGGTCGAACAGGTAGTTTTGCTTTTCGTCGCTACCAAAAAAACCAAACCAGCTTTGATATATGGCGTTAACGGTTGATTCTGGAATGGGATGATTTTTCAGGACACCAAAACCGGTCTCCTTCAGCGATTGCACGAATTTTTCGTCGGCATCGGCCGCTGTGTAATCAACTGCAACTAACTCGCCCATGTGGTTTCCTGCTGGCCCTTTGCCGGTTAACATCTCATGGCCCATGGTAACAGAACAGCTGCGCAAGCTTTGCTTCTGGTTGGCGCTCTGCGCTACTATGTGAACGGTACAGTAAGTCGTCGGTATCGTCGCCAGGCAGCAGCCTTGCAACCAATTTTTGCACGAACACTAATCACAACAATGGTCGAAACGCAGCAAACTCTGGCAATTTTGTTCGCTGATATCGCTGGCAGCACGAAACTCTATGAAACCGTGGGCGATGTTGAAGCCCACCGCAGGGTGGCGGAAAGTCTTGCTTTCATGGCGCATGCTGTGCAATTGCACGGTGGCAGCGTGTTGCGTACGGTGGGTGATTCTACACTGGCAAGTTTTGGCGATTGTGATGCTGCTTTGCAGGCGGCCAGCGAGATGCAAGAGCTGCACAAACAGACACCCTTGGCGGTTCGCGTCGGGTTTCATTTCGGCCCTGTTATCGCTGACAAGGGCGATGTTTACGGCAACGCAGTAAACATCGCGGCGCGGGTTGCATCGTTTGCAAAACCTGATGAAATTACCGCCACTGACACCTGCATTTCCCAACTCTCCGATGCTCACCGACACCGCGCCAACTTGTTGGACACTATCCAGGTTAAGGGTATCACTGAGCCCTTGGGTGTCTATCGCCTGACATGGGAAGCCGATACGGCTTTGCACACTCGCATTGCACCGTCCGGAAGCGCGCCACTTAGCGTGAATGATCAGGCAAGTCTGGAGCTATCCAGACAGGGCCAAGTACACCAATTAACCAAACATTCCTCTGTGCTCACCATTGGCCGCGACAACCAATGCACGCTAAGTGTCGATGGTGATCGCGTCAGCCGGCAACATGCTCAGTTGGAGTGGAGCGCTGGTCAGATTGAAATCTCCGATACCAGCACCAACGGTACTTACATTCACCGGGTGGGTGAAGCCCCGTTATTTGTGCGCAGAGAAACCATCGTTCTCAAGGGGCGTGGCTCGATTGGCTTGGGTTGTTTACCCGATGAAGATGCAACACATGCGTTGCAGTACGTTGTCAACGATTAGTGCATCGGTTGTTCCGGCTATACCAGGCTGACTCCACACTCCAGCATGGCTTGTCGAGCTGCATCTACCGAACCGTCTATATCGATACCTCGGCAGGCATTTTCTATCACCACGGTTTCAAACCCTTCTTTACGCGCATCTTCTGCTGAAAAGCGCACGCAAAAATCCAATGCAAGGCCAACACAATAAACGCGTTTTATACCGCGCTCTTTCAGATAGCCACTCAACCCAGTAGTGGTCGTGTGGTCGTTCTCGAAAAACGCAGAGTAAGAATCAATTGGTTGTCTGAAGCCTTTGCGAATAATATTCTGCACAGCATGCATTGTTAAGTCTGCATGAAACTCAGCGCCGTGACTGCCCTGAATACAATGGTCTGGCCAGAGTGTTTGAGGGCCGTATGGCATATCGATTTGATCCATTGGCGAACGGCCACTGTGCACACTGGCAAAAGAAGAGTGCTGTGGCGGATGCCAGTCTTGAGTGGCAACGACATTATCGAATTGCTGGCTCAGTTGGTTGATACTGGCCACCACCGAATCTGCGTCTGGTACGGCTAATGCGCCGCCACTGCAGAAATCATTCTGCACATCGATAATGAGCAGGCAATCGGTGTTGGAGGTGTTCAATTCCATGTTAATACCCAGATTTTATCAAGGAGCGAATGGGCTTGTTCTTACGGCTGCAGAGCGTATAGAACCACTGCACGCTGTTGAGCATCCTCTTCACCGTCGGGTTGTTCTGCGGCGGCTGCATCTTCTCCGATACCGCTGAGCGATTTGATTTTCGTGTAACTAAAACCGTTTTGAATCAGGTACGAGCGTACATTGGTTGCACGTTGCAGCGCGAGTCTCTGGTTGTATACCGCAGACCCACGTCGATCTGTAAAACCGTAAATGGATACACCGGTTGTGCGGTTCTTTTCCTGCGCAATAAACGAATTCAGGACTTTGCTCGCATCTTCGGTAATCGCCGTACTGTTGCGTTCGAAATAGATTTTGTACTCAATGCTTTTCGCTTCCTGTTGCGCTTTAAGTTCTTCTTGAGTCACATAGCCTTTAGAAGCTAACTCGCTGACTTTCTCCTCAACTTCTGAAATGGTATTGGCAAGCGTTGGGTTTGGCGCAGCTTCGATATTGGCTAACTTGTTTTCCAGTGCGGCTATTTGTGCTTCAAGTGCACTTTGAGCCTGTGTTGCGTCGTTGGCGGCAGAAGATGAGGCGGGTAAATCAACTACGCGCTGTTCAAGTGTATTAATGCGATCTCTGGTTGCCTGAAGCGCGTTAGTCAGGTCTGCCACATTGGTGTTCTCACTGGCTTGACTCATTTGATTTTGAAGCTGCGAAAGTTGATCGCGAATTTGCGCCTGCTGGTCGTCGATTGAACTGGATTCAGACTGTGTTTTCAGGCTGTTTAAGCTGCGTGTCAGAGTGGCAAGTTGATTGTTTGTGTCAGACAGATTCTGCTCTAACGCCTGTACTTTCACGCGAGAGGCTGATAGCTCATTGGTCATTGACTCAATGCGTAAAGAGTCTGAATTAGTGGTGTTGAGTTTGTCTTCCAATGACGCAATACGCTGATCAATTTGCGCATTTATGCTGGCAACGGCGTCTTCCTGACCATTGCTGGCACTGGATGACAAGGTATTCAGACGCGCCTCGAACGCATTGATTTTCTCGTTCATGCCCGCCAACTCAACTTGCTGTTCGCTACTGGTGCGAAGCTGCTCATCGTTAAGATTGGCGATAGTGCTTTCAAGGCTGGCAAGTGATGCGTTGATACTTTCGGCGTTGAACTGCTCAGACTGCTCTTCGATACGTCGTGCCAGCAGCTCAAGTCTGCCTTCGATGGCTGACACTTGAGCTGAAGTGGCATCGCTGGTGGCTGTCATGGAGTCGACTGATGCGCGTAGCGATGAATTCACTGTACCGCTGAGTGATTGCAGCGATTGCTCATAGTCAGAAAATTTGGACTCTGAAGCAGAAAGTCGTCTTTCGGCATCCGTGAGTCTGCCATTGATAACGTTAGGGTCTGCTGCTGACTCTTGTGTTTGAACCAACGCCGCTTCAAGCGATGCAATGCGTGATTGCGTTGCCGCGGGATCGATCGCCTTCTGGGTTTCAACCAATTCCGCCTCGATGGTATCCAACCGGCCAGCAATCTCGTCTTGGCCAGCGCCTGCATCTGCAAACGCTGCAAACCCTGTTTTGATTCGATCGACATTGCCAGTTGCACCGGCAGCGATATCGTCGACTGTGGCTTCAGGGTGCTGCGTTTTCCAATATCCAAAACCCAGTGCCAGGCCAAGCAACAACAGAGCAAGCAATGATTTCATAGGTGTGATGATCTTCGGCTAGTCAACATAACGTACGAATTGTAACAAGGTTAATGGTGCGCGCGAAACTTAACGTTGAAGTGTTGGCTTTGCCGTCGCAGCGAAGAAGGATATATAGTGCAGATCGACGTGTCGGACTTTGTTCAACGCGCGCCCGTCAAGATTGGGCGCGGTTTGGTTTAAAAGTGTCAATCGATCGTCGTTGCGTATTTGCGCAGCACGATCACGCTTAATGGAGGCAGTGTCAGGGACAGTGAATGCGGGCGATCGTGACAGGGTATTGGTTGGCTGGCCACGCGTCCCAGGTTGCCCATGTCGCTACCGCCATAGTACGCAGCATCTGTATTGAGCACTTCAATATACTCACCAGGCTCGTTGGCTCCTATCTGATAGTCCTGACGCGGTATTGGAGTGAAATTGCACACCGCAATGGTTGCGTTGGAGCGGTCTTCTTTTGCAAAACGATAAAAACTCACCACACTTTGATCGGCATCGTTGCAATCTATCCACTCGAAACCATCGCCCCGACAATCGCCTTCGTGCAGTGAGGCTTGTGTTTGATAAAGGTTGTTGAGATCACGCACCAATGACAACATTTTTCGATGAGGCTCGTGCTCGAGCAGTCCCCAGTTGATACTTCCGTCGTGCGACCATTCTTCAGGTTGGCCGATTTCACTGCCCATGAAGGTTAACTTTTTCCCGGGGTACAAATACATATAGGCAAAACAGGCACGCAAATTGGCAAATCGTTGCCACTCATCGCCGGGCATTTTGTTCAATAAGGAGCCCTTTCCATAGACGACTTCGTCGTGCGAGATGGGTAGGCAGAAATTTTCACTGAATGCGTACACCATGCCAAATGTCAGACTGTTATGGTGGTATTTCCGGTAAGCAGGGTCCTTGCTCAAGTACTCTAAAGTATCGTGCATCCAGCCCATATTCCATTTAAACGTAAAGCCTAATCCGTTTGCATCAGTTGGATGACTAACGCCTGGGAACGAGGTTGATTCTTCTGCCAGTGTTATTCCACCCTCAGCATGTACCAGTTCGTTCATGCGTTTTAAAAACGCTATTGCATCCAGATTTTCTCTGCCGCCTTGCTCGTTTGGAATCCACTGACCCTCTTCACGCGAATAGTCAAGGTACAGCATGGATGCAACGGCATCGACTCGCAGTCCATCCAGATGAAATTCTTTAATCCAGTAAACCGCGTTACTGTAGAGGTAGTTGGCCACTTCCCGCCGACCATAGTTGAAGATGAGTGTTTCCCAATCCTGATGAAAGCCTTGCTTTGGGTCTGCGTGTTCGTACAAGTGCGTGCCATCGAACAACCCAAGACCGTGCTCATCTGTTGGAAAATGTGCCGGTACCCAATCGACAATGACCCCGATATCTTCTGCGTGACATTGGTCGACGAAATAACGGAAGTCGTCGGGGCTGCCAAAGCGTGAAGTTGGCGCAAATAAGCCAATGGGTTGATAACCCCAGGAACCGGTAAACGGGTGTTCCGTGATGGGCATAAGCTCTATGTGGGTGAACTGATTTTCAACCACGTAAGGAATAAGCGTGTCGGCCAGTTCTCTGTAAGATTGCACTCTGCCATCGGCATTGGGTCGCCAGGAACCTGCGTGAACTTCATAAATCGCCATTGGAGTTTCAATGGGGTTAAGCTTTGCTTTACGCTTCAGATACTTTTCATCAGACCAGATAAACTGGCTTTGAAAAACGATGGATGCATTGCCCGGAGGCTGTTCGAAGTAGGGTGCATAAGGGTCGTTCTTAAGCGGTAAC
This sequence comes from uncultured Granulosicoccaceae bacterium, assembly GCA_937922945.1. Classification (GTDB taxonomy): domain Bacteria; phylum Pseudomonadota; class Gammaproteobacteria; order Granulosicoccales; family Granulosicoccaceae; genus Granulosicoccus. The sequence goes on along the minus strand of CAKZUP010000013.1, from coordinate 73,263 downwards.
ACGGCACCTGTATCACTGACAATTTCGTATTTGTACAACGTATTGTTGTGTAGTTCAGGAACGAAAATATCCCATATACCGGTTGCCGGGTGCTTGCGCATAACATGCATGCGGCCGTCCCATTGATTAAACTCGCCGACCACACTAACCCGTTTTGCATTGGGTGCCCAGACGCCAAAGTGTACGCCAGTAACGCCGTTAATGATGCTCAGATGAGAGCCGAGAATGGTATAGAGTTGTTGGTGCGTGCCTTCGCCAAACAAATGCTGGTCGAGCTCGCCGATAGCGGAATTAAATGCGTACGCATCGTATTGTTGCCATGTGTGCTCTTCATTACTGAACGCAAGCTTATAGCTTGTGGGTCTTTCGCTCAGTTGTACCTCAAACAAACCACTAGGCTCACCCGTACCGGTTTGCGCATCGATATAAGACGCGTCTAGTGCAATGGGATGCATTGCATATTCTTTGTTGTCAGAATCGATCAGTACAGCCGATGTGGCTCGTGGCTGATAAGCGCGAACGCAGCAGCCCGCTTCATTTTGGTGTGGCCCCAAAACGGAAAACGGTTCTCCGAATTGTCCATGCGCTATTGTTTGTAGGTTTACCGGATCAAGTGACGTGCTCATGAATACAACTCGCTTAAATATTGTTCTGCACTGTCTTGCCAAAGGAAGCGTTTTTCACTTGCGTTGGCGGCGATGGTTCGGAATAGTTCGGGCTGTTGCTCTCGAAGTGAAATCACTTTCTGAATACTGTCCTGAAAATGCGTGACCTGTTCTGCTACAGAATTGCCGTGAAATTGAAATCCGTCAATCATGTCGACTACGGTGTCTCGAAGTCCGCCCACGGCATGCACGATACAAGGTTGTCCTTGCCGCATAGCCAGCATTTGACTTATACCACAGGGTTCAAATGAGCTGGGCATCAGAAATACATCGCCATTGGCAAACAGCATATCCGATAGCGACTGCGCATAGCGATTCAAAAACAGAAAATTGGGGTGTTGCGATGCGCTGCGACGACATTTCTCCTCTAACAACTTATCGCCCGAGCCAAGCAGTATGAACACGCCTTTACCGCGCATACTCATCAGCATGTCATCAAGTGCAGTACTGTTGTTTTCAGTTGGCGTGAGAAGTAAGGCCATTTTCTGCTCGGTTAAGCGACCTACACTAGTAAACACGTGTCTTGGACGATTGCTTGCCAGCCACTGTTGTGTGCGTTGGTGTGCAACGTAATCGGTTGTGCTCACTGAATTGTTTTCGCCGAGCCAGCTGAGTAGTGTGTCTCCAATCGTGGCCATCATTGTATGCCACTGCATTTTTTCTAACACCTTGCCGTATTCAATACCATTGGTAATGCCCACCAATGCGTTTCGGTTCGCACACTGTTGTAGATCGCGTTCGAGACCTTCACCACCATGAAAGCCACGTTCTGGTTCGTTTGGATGGATAATTTCAACACTGTAGGTTGGCGATACAGTATGAACCTTGTCGACCAAACGGATAGCGGCTGCCATCGGGTTAATGCAATTGTGCCAACGCGGATCTGCAACCATGTCGGTGTTAATGGCCACATTCGGGTACCACGACTCAACAGATGACACATCGCCTTTAAAAGGGCGGATGCCTTGCATGGCAAGATTATGTATGCTCAATACACAGCGTACAGATTTGAGCGACTCAAAAGCAGGATCGTATTCTCGCAATACGGCTGCAAAACCTGCGTGCCAATCGTGTAGGTGCAATACATCAATTTCACCTAAAGCATGGTTCACGAGGCATTGCAGAGCGCCGGCACAAAACAGTGCAAACTTACTCGCATCGGTTGCGAAGGGCCGGTCGGCCGGGTCGTCGCAATACACTTCGCCAGCACCGCAAGCGCCGAAGTCCGGATGGTGCAGAACAAGATAACGAACGCCCGGGTCACGATTAACGAACAATTCAAACAGTGCAACCGAGTGCTCTTTGCCAGCAAATTGCACGTTTGCCTCGGCGATTTTACTTGAGCCTGGTAATGCGTGAAACGCGTTGTAAGCTGGAATGATGACGCTGACCGTTGCACCGGCTCGCGCAAGTGCTTTGGGGATATCGCGCACAACATCACCGATACCACCAACCTTTGCACCGGGGATGACATCGTTTTCAGCGGCGAGCATGCAAATATGTGGGTGTTGCGGCATGAGAGCGTGTTGCTATTCCAATTACGTTACGTAGTGTACTGGCCCGCGCTGGCGGGAGCCCTCAGAATGACTGTTTCCGAGGAATCCATTGATTTTTTCGCTAAGTGCCAGGATCAATGAACCAGTACAGCTCCAATTTAAAGCGAACGCGGCTACACCGAACTCACCAAACCGTTAGCGTATCCTGTGAAGAGACTGACCGAGTTGGTCTGGAGTCACAAGAGTTATGCCACTTTCGGTAACGCGGAAGCCTGCTGCCTTGTCTTTTTCGACATCGAAGCCAATTTCTGTATTTTCCGGTATTTCGCAACCACCATCAATAATGGCGCGACGGATTTTTGCATGCCTACCCACAGAGACATCCGGTAGCAACACCGAATCTTCTATTGAGCTGTAAGAATTCGCCCGAACATTGGAAAACAGCACGCTATTTTTAATGTTTGCACCCGAGACAATGCACCCACCTGAAACGGTACTGTTGATTGCGGTGCCACGACGCTCCTTATCGTTATGTATGAACTTGGCTGGCGGTAATTGTTCTTGATGGGTATAGATCGGCCAGACTTTGTCGTATAAATCCAGCTCAGGTTCAAACGCCAGTAGCTCCATATTGGCTGACCAGAAGGCATCGAGTGTGCCTACATCCCGCCAGTATTTACGGCCATCGCCTTCGCCCATTGGATAGGCAAACACCTGGTATTTATCGACAATATGCGGGAGCAGGTCGCTACCGAAATCGTGTGAGCTTTTGGGTTCATCGGCGTCTCTGACCAATTGCTCGTAGAGGAATTCAGTATTGAATACGTAGTTACCCATCGATGCCAGCACGCGCCCCGGCTTGCCCGGAATCTCTGCCGGTACAGCCGGTTTTTCATCGAAAGCCAACACCCGGCCATTCTCATCGACGGTAATAACGCCAAACGCACCCGCAGCTTCTTCAGCTGAGACCTCAATACAGCAAACCGTCATGTCGGCTTCTTTTGTATTGTGGGATGCGACAAGCGGTCCGTAGTCCATTTTGTAGATGTGGTCGCCGCCAAGTACCAACACGTACTCTGGTTGCTGGCGGCGTAATATATCCAGATTCTGGAACACTGCATCTGCAGTGCCTTTGTACCAGTCTTCATCTATGCGTTTCGAGGCGGGCAGTATTTCAACGAATTCGCCGAATTCCGCTTTGAATCCGGACCAGCCTCGCATAATGTGTCTGACCAGCGAATGCGATTTGTACTGGGTGATCACGCCAACGCGTCTGATGCCAGAATTAATACAATTTGACAATGGGAAGTCGATGATACGAAATTTCCCACCGAAGGGGACGGCGGGTTTTGCTCTCCAGTCGGTTAATTCGTGTAATCGGCTGCCCTGACCGCCTGCGAGGATGAGTGCGACAGTGCGCCTGGTGAGTCTGGATATGTGTCGTTCATCGATAGGTGTCATAAGATCTATTCCAAATTGGATGGAACCAGCATATAACGAGAACGATATAACGCAAAGCGATTTTAATTTTTTGTGCAAATACCGCTAACAAGGTAATCAGATAGGACGCTACGTCATCGCTCTATCGGCTACCATAAGCGCGACCAAGTCGCAAAATGATAATAATGAGTTCAAGTCCAAAAAAAGTTGCCAACATTATGCAAACACAAGCCAGAGCATTGCTCTCTCAAAATGGAAGTTGGCACCCAGAGTCGGTTGGTGATGACGTCGATGCGCTGAAAAAATCCATTGTCCAGCATTTTTCTCACACACTGGGCAGGGACATCGATAACGCCTCTCCGCATTATTTGTATAGCGCTTTAGCGCTGGCAGTTCGAGACAGGCTCATGGATCAATGGCGTACCACTCGTGCCGAAACAGAGAGCCGCGACACTCGTCGAACCTGTTACATGTCGTTGGAATTTCTGATGGGGCGTTCTTTATCGAATGCCGTGCAAAACCTGGAGATGGTTGAGCCGGTTCGTCAGGCATTGAATCAGCTGGGCATGGAATTGGAAGATCTGGAAAGTCTTGAGCACGATGCAGGGCTTGGCAACGGTGGTTTGGGCCGTCTAGCTGCCTGCTTTCTCGACAGTTGTGCCTCGCTTGCGTTGCCGGTCACAGGCTATGGTCTGCGGTATCGGTATGGCATGTTTCGTCAGGAGATACAGGATGGTTATCAGATTGAAAAGCCGGATAACTGGCTGCGCGATGGACACGTATGGGAAATAGAACGTCCGGAGCACACTAATACTGTGCGTTTTGGCGGGCATGTAGAGCCGGATAGTTCCAAGGATGCACCCGATAGGCGCAAGTGGATAACAACCGATGAAGTACTTGCTGTGCCGTACGATGTACCCGTGCCGGGACATGGCAACGACATAGTCAACACCTTACGTTTATGGTCGGCCTCTGCAACCGATGAATTTGATCTGTCCGAATTCAATGCCGGTGGTTACGCCGAGGCCGTGTCGGCAAAGACCGATGCGGAAAATATCACCATGGTGTTGTATCCGAACGACAGCAGTGAAAACGGAAAAGTGTTGCGATTGCGGCAACAATATTTTCTTGTGTCGGCCAGTCTGCAAGATGCTATCCGTATCTGGTTATCCACACACGATAACTTTGATGAGTTTGCCGACAAACACTGCTTTCAAATGAATGATACGCATCCGAGTCTGGCTGTTGCAGAGCTCATGCGATTGCTCATCGATGAGCATGGAATGGCCTGGGATGATGCATGGACCGTGGTCACCCGTTGCATGGCGTACACCAACCACACACTGTTGCCCGAAGCATTGGAGTGTTGGTCGTTAGCCATGCTTGAAAGGTTGTTGCCAAGACCGATAGAAATCATTCATGAGATCAATCGCCGTTTCTTGTTACAGGTTGCCAAGCAATGGCCGGGAGATGCTGGTAAGCAGGCTCAAATGTCTATTGTATCGTTCGATGAATCGCCTGTTGTGCGTATGGCGCATCTTGCGATTGTCGGCAGCTTCTCTGTCAATGGCGTTGCGCAATTGCATTCTGACTTATTGCGAAAAGGTCTTTTCAAAGAATTTTTCACTCTATGGCCTGATCGCTTTAATAACAAAACCAATGGAGTCACGCAGCGTCGTTGGTTGGCGCATTGCAACCCCGGTTTGCGTGCACTGCTGAATGAACAAATAGGTACAGCCTGGGTCGATGATCTTGATCAGCTTGAGCGTTTGAAGGATAACGTAGACGATGCGGCCCTGCAAAAACGCTGGCGCGAAGTGAAGCAGCAAAACAAAGTCCAATTGGCTAACCTGGTTATGCAGCGTACTGGCGTGAATGTGCCAAGCGAAATGCTGTTTGATGTACAAGTAAAACGCATGCATGAATACAAGCGCCAATTGCTGTGTGCGTTGCACGCCGTTCATTGTTATTTGAACATCGTTGATGGAACCGATGCGGGCGATGCGCCAAGATTCATACTTATTGCTGGTAAAGCAGCCCCGGGCTATTACATGGCGAAAGCGATTGTTAAGCTCATTAACAATGTTGCTGATGTGATCAACAACGATCCGCGCACCGAGAACAAATTACGGCTGGTATTTTTGCCCGACTACAATGTGTCGGCAATGGAGATCATCGCCCCGGCTGCTGACTTATCTGAGCAGATTTCCACCGCCGGTAAGGAAGCGTCCGGTACAGGTAACATGAAATTCATGATGAACGGTGCGTTAACTATCGGCACTCTCGATGGCGCAAATGTGGAAATACTCGATGCCGTTGGTGAGGAGAATTTTTTCCGATTTGGTCTGAATGTCGATGAGGTGGAAGCCTTGCGACCAAACTATTCCCCGGCTGCGGTTATCGCTGTTGAAAAGAGGGTGAAGGCGATACTTGACGCGTTCGCATCTGGCATGTTCGATGGTGGCGATGCGCAAATGATCCGCTCGGTCATAGACGCAACGGTAAGCAGTGATGACCCTTGGATGACCATTGCCGACTTACCGGCCTACATTGATGCACAAGACAAAGTATCGGCAGCTTGGGCCAACCAAAGCGGCTGGACTCGCATGAGTATGTTAAATAGCGCTAATAGTGGCCGATTTTCCACAGATAGAACCATGCGCGACTACAATAGAGACATATGGAATCTGTCGCCACTGGGCACGCCACCGCCGGCCGTTGGCTAAGCTCAACAAAATTACTGCCAGGTAAGCCTCGGCCGTTCGGGTCAACACCGGATGCTGCCGGTGTTAATTTCGCGTTGTTCTCGGCTCACGCCGAGAAAATCGAGCTGTGCTTGTTCGATGAATCGGGCGAGGTAGAGCTCGCTCGACTGGAATTGCCCGGTCACACCAATGATGTATGGCATGGCTATCTGCCAGGAGCGCTTCCTGGCCAGCTGTATGGCTTTCGTGTTTATGGGCCGTACTTGCCGCAGCGCGGCCATCGATTCAATCCTCACAAATTGCTCATCGACCCTTACGCTCGCGAATTTTCCGGAGAGCTCATTTGGTGTGATGAACTTTTTGGCTTTGAGATGGGTCATCCGGATGCCGATTTGTCTTACGACATGCGCGATAGCGCACCGTTTGTGCCAAAGAGCGTTGTTACAGACAACACCTTCGTTTGGCGTAATGATCGCCATCCGCGCACCCCGCTCAAAGATTCCGTAATCTATGAGGCGCATGTTAAAGGCTTTACCCGGTATTTCCCTGGGTTAGTTGGCCGACGTCGCGGTACCTATAGCGCCATGGCATCCAGTGCTGTCATCAGGCATTTAAAAGAACTTGGTGTAACAGCCGTTGAGCTGTTGCCGGTTCACCATTTTGTAGATGAGCAGTTTGCTGTTGAGAAGGGCCTGAACAATTACTGGGGCTACAATTCGCTGGGTTTTTTCGCTCCAGCCAATCGCTACGCTATGGCGGATTCGATTCTCGAATTCAGAGCTATGGTTCGGGGGCTGCATCGCGCTGGCATAGAAGTTATTCTCGATGTTGTTTACAACCACACGGCTGAAGGCAATGAGCTAGGGCCAACGTTAAGTTTCAGAGGCATTGACAACGCCTCTTACTATCGTCTCAGCGAGGACAGACGTTACTATTTGAACGATACCGGCACGGGAAACACGGTTAACGTTGCTCACCCGCGGGTGATGCAGCTGGTGTTAGACAGTCTGCGCTATTGGTCTGATGATATGCACGTTGATGGTTTTCGCTTCGATCTTGCCAGTGTGTTGGGAAGAGAACAGTACGGATTTGATCGCGGGTGTGGTTTTTTTGATGCCTTGGCGCAAGACCCGGTTCTGAGCGAAACCAAGTTAATCGCAGAGCCGTGGGATATCGGTTTAGGTGGTTATCAGCTTGGACAGTTCCCACGCGGTTGGTCAGAGTGGAATGATCGGTTCCGAGATACCATCAGGCGGATCTGGGCAGGGGACACCGGCCTGTTGCCCGAGTTTGCAAACCTGCTTCTCGGTAGCAGTGATGTCTTTGAGTGGTCTGGTCGACCGCCTTCAGCCACGATTAATTTTATTACTTCTCACGATGGTTTTACCCTGAATGATCTGGTCAGTTATCGGCACAAACACAACAGTGCTAATGGTGAAGATAATCGAGACGGCCATTCCGCTAACTATTCCAGCAATAGTGGCTATGAGGGTCAAACCTCCGATCAGGAAATCAATGCGAATCGCCGGCGCAAACAGCGTAACTTATTAACCTGCTTAATCGTTTCGCAAGGCGTGCCGATGCTATTGGCCGGAGACGAAATTGGCAATTCTCAACAAGGCAACAATAACGCCTACTGTCAGGACAACCCCATTGGCTGGATTGATTGGCGCGCACGTCATGCTGATCGGAAAATGCAGCAATTTTTGTCAGCGCTTATAAAAATTCGGCGTGATCATCCGGTACTGAGAAGGCCGCATTTTTTGCATTCCGAGCAATTTTCGAGAAAATCCGGGCTACCTGATGTGTGTTGGTTTAACGAAAACGCCAACAGAATGACAGATGCCGAATGGCACAGCCATGAAAATCAATTTCTGGCAATGTTTTTACCCGCGGATGCCAGTGGCGCTGTGGACTCGCTCGGCGAGAGAGAAGAGGGGGATGCACTGCTAATTCTGTTTAACTTAAGCAGCAAACCAGTGGTATTCCCATTAAACGGATTTAGTGTGGGTGCAGACACGTGGGAGTTACTGCTGGATACCTTTGGTGACGTGACAGCGCCAGCTGCCGTGGACAATGAATTAGTGGTTCGGGCCGATTCCGTTGCTATCGCACGCTGCTATAATCAATAAATAGCCCTTTTGGGTGCTCCTGACGCTGTGAGTCATCATGAAATCGCGATTATCGGCAACGCATTTGTTGCGGCACTTATTGTTGTTTGTATTTATTGGTGTGTTTTTATTAACCATGATTCGAGCGGCTTACGTGCTTTGGCAGTTCCCTTTGGCGATGTCATCGGGCTCCATAATCGATATTTTCATTATGGGCTTACGTTATGATTTAGCCTTAATGTGTATTTTCGCATTACCGGTTCTCATACTTGGTAGTGTGTTTGGCTTACTCAGCGCAACGAAGGACTTTGCTAAAGCGCTGGTGGTTTTTTTACTCATGCTCGGTATGATATTCCTTGTTGTCAGTGAACTCATTACACCTTACTTCCTGGTCGAGCAAGGCGTACGTCCCGATCTAAGCGTCTTCACGGCGATAAGCGATCCTGTTTCCGTGCTGGCCAGCTTATGGTCAACGCACATGATTCCAGCCATAATCGGTGTTGTTTTGGCGGTGCTTGTTATTATCGCTTACTGGGCTCGGCTTGAGATTAGTCGTATGTTCAGGTTCCCGCTTGCAGCATTGTCCACCATCCCTTTGCTCATTGTCGGTGTTGTGTTGTGTGCATTAGGTATTTACTCTCACTACGACCCGTCCCAACCACCGTTATCACCGACTACCGGCATAATTAGCACCGAGACCGTGTTAAATGAGATCACGCTCAACACGGGTTATAAGATGCTCTATTCAATGTTAAGCCCCTTTTTACCGTCATCGTAGAGCGCAATAAACAGTTTGTTTATTGTTTGTGTGTCGTGGAGTCTATACTCGGCTGAATGAACCGACTGGTTTTCAAAGGACTGAATGATGAAACGGCATAAATTCGCACTGTGCTTGGTTATTTGTTTTAGTTCTACACAAGCGATAGCTTCGTCTGTTTTCGTCGGTTACGAATTTGGTCAAATGGCGTTCAATGGATTTAAACACGTTGCGGGTGAGGTGGGTGTTGAACTTGAAAGCAACGCATCTGTCAGGCTAACGTTTTTGAATGTGGCCCTGTCTGAAAGGCATTTGTCGAGTAGTGAAGCCAGTGCCGTTAATGGGGACAACGTTGAAGGGCTTTGGCGAGGTGCTGAATTACATTACGACGTGCCCTTGACGACTCACATTTTTGTAAGCCCATCGGTCGGATTCTACGACTCGAAGTATTCGCATACCGTGCTTGATCAGACTGTTAGACAAAAATCAACTGTCGCGGGTGTGTCTCTGTCCTATACCAATTCGGGTGTGTTCGGGTTTGAGGAACTTTACTGGCGATTTTCATTTTCGTATCGACACTACTTTAATCCAATAGGCCGCACGAATCTGGGTGATGCGGTTGTTAGAGGCGATAGCGCAGAATTTACGCCGGCTTTATTTGTGGGTTATCGATTTAAGTAGATGGATAGCGGGGTATTTGGCTGTGAACATCTCAACACTGCGCATGGCTAAGAGAGACATCTGTTACTCGCGTTGTTGGCATGGTATTGAAAAAATCTTTAGGCAGTGGTTTTGAGTCTAGCGCTTAGCGATTGGTAAAAAAAGTCGCATATTCGTTTTAGTTTCGTTTTAATTTCGTTTCAAGGCTTAATTTATACCCAAGCGTTTATTGACATTAATAGGGTCAATTATTAGTGTGAGACGTATGCACAATATTGTCACATTCTGGTAAATGTAAGGATGGGTACATCAAATCTTCACTCGACTGTCGTTGCGCTAAACGCCAATGCTTGAACTGAAAAATGTCAGCAAAGTAGTCGGTAAGGATTTGCACATCAACGATGTGTCTGTTCAGTTCGAACGCGGATCCCTTAACGTGCTGTTAGGGCCTACCTTGGCGGGTAAGACATCACTGATGCGCTTGATGGCAGGGCTCGATCGACCCACAAGTGGTGATGTTCTGATAGATAACGTAAGCGTGCTCGGCAAACCGGTGCGTTCCCGCAACGTTGCTATGGTGTACCAGCAATTCATTAATTACCCCGGCTTTACCGTCTACGAAAACATCGCATCGCCAATGCGTCTGGCAGGTGTTGATAAGAAAACACTCGACACCCGTGTGCGAGAGGCCGCTGAGCTGTTGCGCCTAACCGAATTTCTTGACAGAACGCCTTTACAATTATCGGGTGGGCAGCAGCAGCGTACGGCCATTGCACGTGCGCTGGTAAAGCAAGCCGAATTGGTTCTACTCGATGAACCGCTTGCCAACCTTGACTATAAGCTGCGCGAAGAATTGCGGATTGAGTTGCCTCGGATATTTGCCGAAACCGGCGCTGTATTTGTTTATGCGACAACTGAACCGCATGAGGCGTTGTTGCTTGGTGGACAAACAGCGACATTAAGCGAGGGTCGGCTAACGCAATTCGGCAGCACCATCGATGTGTATAACCGACCGCAAACACTGTCGACTGCACAAACGTTTTCAGACCCACCGTTCAATACGATTGCGCTGCAAAAGTCGGGTGATTCGTTTTCAAGTCCGCTTTTTTCATTGCCGGTTACTGCGGCTGATTTTGGAGCCTTAAGCGATGGTGCCTACACAGCTGCAGTGCGGGCACATCATGTATCGCTTGCACCTTCTGAAAAACACAGCGTTACGTTGCAGGCAGTGGTTGGCACCAGTGAAATTACCGGCTCGGAAACGTTCGTTCATGTTGATGCCGGTGGTAACCGATGGGTGGTGCTTACGCACGGCGTTCATCGCGTTAATCCAGGCGAAACGATTACGCTTTATATAGACCCCAGAAGTGTGTATTTATTCAATAGCAATGAGTCGCTGGTGCATGCGCCAACTCAATACCAACCTGAACAACCCGTACAAGCACATCATGGGTGAGTACAGCGCAGGCAATTTCAGCTTAGCTGAGTATTACTCAGCTAAGTACAACACAACTACTTACTCAATGGAACAGAACCAACAATATCCAGTTGCCAGTAATCGGCTTAGTACGGTAAGGGGTGTAGCGTATTGGCTAAGATAACTCTCGATAAGTTGGCTCACTCGTACTACCCGAACCCGGCAGAACCTGCAGACTATGCACTGAAAAGCATGGACTACAGTTGGGATGACGGTGGTGCCTATGCGTTACTTGGGCCATCAGGCTGCGGCAAGACCACCTTGCTGAACATTATATCCGGGCTATTGGCACCATCTCAGGGTCGCATTCAATTTGATGATACCGATGTCACTAATCGATCGCCTGAGCAACGTAACATCGCACAGGTATTTCAGTTTCCAGTTATCTACGACACCATGACGGTAGCAGACAACCTTGCTTTTCCACTATTGAATCGTGGTGTAGAACGAAATGAAGTGAACAAGCGCGTGCAGGATATGCTTGCAACGCTTGAGTTGAGTGACAAAGCGAATCGTCGTGCGCAAGGACTCACGGCTGATGAAAAACAAAAGATCTCTCTGGGTCGTGGTTTGGTTCGTTACGATGTGAACGCCATATTGTTCGATGAACCACTCACCGTTATCGACCCTCAGATGAAATGGCAGCTACGTACCAAACTCAAAGAGCTGCATCAGCGTTTTAAACACACCATGATTTATGTCACGCACGATCAAACTGAAGCACTGACGTTTGCCGACAAAGTGGTTGTTATGTACGAGGGAGAAGTGGTTCAAATCGGTACCCCCGAAGAGTTGTTTGAAAGGCCCAGTCATACGTTTGTGGGTTACTTTATCGGCTCGCCGGGAATGAACGTGTTGCCTTGTAAAATAGAAGGCAATGCGGCAATCGTGGACAATCATCGTATTCCCTTGCGGTTTTATTACGAGCCGCCTGCTGGTGCCAAGCTCGAACTAGGTGTGCGTCCGGAGTTTGTTCGCTTTGCCAAGTCGACAGAGTACGGGGTTCCAGTATCCGTTGAACGCGTGGACGATGTGGGGCGTCACCGAATTGCCAAAGTGCATCTGGGCAAGCAAGTATTAAACGTTCTGCTCGCAGAAGGGGAGCCAGTGCCGAGTTATAACATCGGCATTGTTTGCGATCCTGAACGCAGCAGTGTGTATGCAAACGATCATCGGATAGAAGGCGTGCCTGTTAGTGCCGGTGGTGTTGCCTGATGGTTGCAAAGACGGTCAATCAGCGGGCATGGTTTCTGGTTCTGCCAGTGTTGCTGGTAGTGGCAATGAACGCCATCATTCCGCTGATGACGGTGGTTAACTATTCAGTGCAAGACACCTTCAGCCCAGGTGTGTTTTTCTTTGAAGGTACAAAGTGGTATCAGGAAGTGCTGTCATCTCCCCGTTTTCATGGCGCACTCGGTCGTCAGTTTCTGTTCACGGCAATTATTCTTGCAATAGAAATACCGCTGGGTGTGATGGTTGCGCTGGCCATGCCGAGAACCGGTCCGTGGGTGTCGGTGTGTCTTGTATTAATGGCATTGCCACTATTAATTCCTTGGAATGTGGTTGGCGCCATGTGGAATATTTTTGCTTTACCCGATATCGGATTGCTCGGGTTTGGTTTGAACTGGCTTGGGTTCGATTATAACTACACCCAACAACCGGTTGCGGCGTGGTTTACGGTTGTGCTGATGGACGTGTGGCACTGGACATCGTTGGTTGTATTGCTGGCGTATGCAGGCTTATCATCGATACCGGATGCGTATTATCAAGCAGCCAAAATTGATGGTGCAGGGCGCTTCGCAGTATTCAGGTATATTCAGCTGCCCAAAATGAAGCGCGTTCTCATTATCGCGTTGCTGCTTCGGTTTATGGATTCATTCATGATATACACCGAGCCTTTTGTGCTGACAGGCGGTGGTCCAGGTAACTCCACCACATTCCTTTCAATTGACTTGGTAAAAGCAGCCATTGGCGAATTCAATTTGGGTATTGCTGCAGCCATGAGTATTTTGTACTTTTTAATGACCTTACTGGTTTGTTGGGTTTTCTACACGCTGATGATGCGCGGAGAAGATGAGTCATGAAGGGCACTAAAATAATCGTTGTTTTTGTGTATATTCTATTTCTCATGTTGCCTATCTACTGGCTGCTAAACATGAGTTTTAAAACCACCAACGAAATTCTGGGTGGGTTTAGTTGGTATCCACAAAGCTTTACGCTGGAAAGCTACAAAACCATCTTTACCGATCCCACCTGGTACAACGGTTATATTAACTCTATTACTTATGTGTTGATGAACACCGTGATATCGGTATCGTTCGCGCTGCCGGCGGCGTATGCGTTTTCTCGTTATCGATTCATGGGTGATAAGCATCTGTTCTTCTGGTTGCTGTCCAACCGGATGGCTCCACCGGCGGTATTCGTGTTGCCCTTCGTCGAACTGTACTCAGCGATGAGCTTGTTTGATACGCCACTGGCGGTGGCGCTAGCGCATTGCTTGTTTAACGTGCCGCTTGCTGTCTGGATTTTAGAAGGGTTTATGTCTGGTGTGCCTCGAGAAGTTGATGAAACCGCGTATATCGATGGGTACTCTTTTCCACACTTTTTCGTCAAGATATTTATGCCGCTCATTGCAGCAGGAATCGGTGTTACCGCATTTTTCTGCTTTATGTTTAGTTGGGTAGAAATGTTGTTGGCGAAGAACCTGACATCGGTATCGGCGAAGCCCATTGTGGCAGTAATGACAAGAACTGCGTCAACCTCGGGTTATGAGCTTGGATTGCTTGCGGCAGCGGGTGCATTAACGATTGTACCGGGCGCTATCGTTATTTGGTTTGTCCGGAAATACATTGCCAAAGGCTTTGCTCTAGGGCGGGTTTAATACATGGTGTGTGACAACCACAGTGCTCAAAGTGCGATTAAACCGTTTGCGGATGTGTAGGGCTCAATTGAATAGGGTGAGTGATATGACAGAGGATGCACAATGAAACCGTTGTCCTGGATGGCCTGGACCTGGCACACCGGTGCGTTCTTTATCTTTATAGCGATCTGTTTGATCACCATGTTTGTATGGGAACTGGCAAGGCCTGGCGGCGGTCCGCGCAACGGTATTCTTGGTCTTGATACAACGCGAGGCGATCGTCTGTTTATATCGCTGCTGGGCAGTGCCTATATTCACGTCGCGTGGCTGGGGCTTACGAGTTTACCGCTATGGTGGGGTTCAGTGGTTGCCGTTTTTTATGCACTTGCTGTTTTTTGGTGGGTGTAGTGAGATTAGACAGTCATACTGGGGTCTGATCGCTTTATATAACACTTCGGTGCTTGGCCGAAGATCCTGTTATTTGGTGTAAGCATATCCAAGCAACGCTTTGCTCATCGTAGCGCTTTTCAATATTGCGGCTTTTATTGGCAATATTTATTGGCAATATTTCATTATGAGCAATATTTTATTAATTAGTTAAGTTATTACTTTGTGGGAGGGTAACAATGAAACGACAATTCGTAGCATCTTTCGTTGCTGCTGCTTTTACCGTTGCGTCAGGTTATGCCGCAGCGGATATGGCCGCAGCCGAGAAATGGATCACTGACGAATTTCAACCATCATCCATCAGTATGGATGAACAAAAGGCTGAAATGGAATGGTTTATCAATGCAGCTGAACCGTTTAAAGGTCTTGAAATCAATGTCCTCTCTGAGGGCATTCCAACTCATACTTATGAATCAACGGTGCTGACTAAAGCGTTTGAGGAAATCACCGGTATTAAGGTTAATCACCAGATACTGGGTGAAGGTGAGGTGGTTCAAGCGGTACAAACGCAGATGCAAACCGGTCGTAACTTATACGATGCGTATGTAAACGATTCTGATTTAATCGGAACACATTCTCGTTTGCAGCTTGCGGTTAATCTGACGGATTTCATGGCGGGTGAAGGTAAAGACGTTACCCTGCCAACGCTCGATCTGGATGATTTTATGGGTACGCAATTCACCACCGGACCCGATGGTGACTTATACCAATTGCCCGATCAGCAGTTCGCTAATCTGTACTGGTTCAGAAAAGACTGGTTTGATCGCGAAGATCTCAAATCGGCGTTTAAAGAAAAGTACGGTTACGATCTGGGTGTGCCGGTTAACTGGTCTGCCTATGAAGACATTGCAGAGTTTTTCTCAAACGATGTAAAACAGGTCGACGGTGTCGATATCTATGGACACATGGATTATGGTAAGCGCGCCCCTGATCTGGGTTGGCGAATGACCGATGCGTGGTTGTCTATGGCAGGCGCCGGTAGCCCGGGTGAGCCAAACGGCATTCCTATCGATGAATGGGGTATCCGAATGGAGGAAGGTTCCTGTAATCCTTCTGGCGCATCGGTTTCTCGTGGTGGTGCTGCCAATGGTCCTGCGGCCGTTTACGCCATTCGTAAGTGGGATGAATGGTTAAGAGCTTACGCACCTCCAGGGGCTGCCAGCTATGACTTCTATCAGTCGCTGCCCGCATTAAGTCAAGGTAACGTTGCGCAGCAGATTTTCTGGTACACAGCGTTTACCGCATCCATGGTTGCGCCAAAATCTGAAGGTAACAACACCGTTGACGACGAGGGCAATCCATTGTGGCGTATGGCGCCGTCCCCACACGGACCATACTGGCAAGAAGGTCAGAAGGTTGGGTATCAGGATGTGGGTTCGTGGACTATTCTGAAATCCACACCAACCGATCGTGCCAAGGCGGCCTGGTTGTATGCGCAATTTGCAGTGTCTAAAACGGTTGATGTTAAAAAGAGCCATGTTGGTTTGACGTTTATTCGTGACTCGTCAGTGCAGCATGAATCCTTTACTGAGCGTGCCCCCAAGTTGGGCGGGTTGGTTGAGTTTTATCGTTCACCCGATCGAGTTCGTTGGTCGCCAACTGGTATCAACGTGCCTGATTACCCAAAACTTGCGCAAATCTGGTGGCAACAAATCGGTGATGTAAACTCTGGTGCGTTTACGCCTCAGCAGGCTATGGACCGTTTGGCAGAAGAGATGGATTTGGTTATGTCTCGTATGCAAGCCGCCGATGAAGGTGCGCAAGTGTACGGCGGTTGTGGCCCTCGTTTAAATGAGCCTAAAGACCCGTCGGAATGGTTGGGTAAGGGTGGCGCAAAGGCCAAACTTGACAACGAGAAGCCGCAAGGCGAAACCATCGCGTATGATGAGTTAATCAAGCAATGGTCGCAGTAATCTGTTAGAAATTGTGCCCTTTTTTTTAGCAATAAAGGATAGCGATAAAGAATAGCAATATAAAAAATTGGGCAAGAACAGTAACTTGGCGCACCGATAATCGGTGCGCTGAGTTGCGTTGATTCAACCTCCGCAGTACTCTCCCTCCCTGGTAAATTCACTCAAAGCATTAAAAGTCTTACTGACGATTGTTGTATCCCATGACATTAATGCTAATGTGTGCTGAATCTGTTCAACGAATCAGTTTTAACTAATCGAACATGAAACCAGACGTTATAACCCTTAACGGAAAAACCCTCACCCCCAACGCTATTTTTTCCATAGCCAAAGGCGCGGGTATTCTTATTGAACCCACAGCACTGGCCACCATGACTGATGCCCGCAAAGTCATTGAAGACGCGATCAGGCATCGTGTGCCCGTTTACGGTGTCACGACTGGGTTGGGGCCGCGTGTAACTCAGGCAATGCCAGATGAGTCTATCGATGCGTTTTCAATAAACACTATTCGAGGCAGAGCACACGGCGTCGGTGATCCATTACACCGCGAGTGGGTGCGTGCGGGCGTAGCGGTCCGAATAAACACGTTACTTATCGGTGCTGCAGGTGTTAGACCTGAACTTGCGACTCATTTAACTGCGTGCATCAATGCCGATCTTATTCCTGTTATTCCAGAGACTGGTACGATTGGTGTTGCCGACCTTTGCTGGGGTGGCTCGCTTGGTTTGGCTATGATCGGGGAGGGCCGAATGTCTTTAACGGATGGCAGTGTGGTTAACGCCCGTGACGCAATGCGCGATGCAGGCATTGATCCTTATCAACCACAACCTCGTGAAGGACTTGCACTGGTATCACACTCCACGATCACGGCCGGGTTGGCCTCGCTTGGTTGGGTGGAATTGGATAATGTATTTGAAACAGCACAAACCTGTGCGGCTCTTACAATGGAAGGCTTTCGTGCGAACCTCTCTCCACTGGATGAACGTGTGTTAGCGCTTCGTCCTCAACCTGGCCAATGGGATGCTGCAAGTGGGCTGCGAGCAAGACTAAACGGCTCAGCATTGTTTAATTCAGGAGAAGCACGTCGTTTGCAGGACCCATTGAGTATTCGCAATATTGCTCAAGTGCATGGTTCGGTACGGGCGATGCTGAATGTGTCTAAAGAGGCATTGTTAGCTGAGATAAACGGGGCTTCTGATAACCCTGCGGTTATAGTGGATTCGCAAGAAGTGTTATCCAATGGAGGCTATTTACCACCACATATCAGCGTTACGCTAAATGCGACATCGCAGGCATTCGTTCATCTGGCTGCTTTGCAGGTATCGCGTATAAACAAATTGCTGGTTGAACGATTCTCGGGCCTTTCAAACGGTTTGTCTTTTGTGGGTGCAGCAGGGGCAGGTCTTGGCCCTGTGATGAAAACTGCCGAGGCATTGTTTGCAGAGATTGCGCACTTGTCTGCCGCGCCGCCTATTTATCCTGGCATATCAGCCGACGGGCTTGAAGATGTCGTAACGCATGCGGCAATTCCTGCTAAAAATTTGTTTCCCATAGCGCATCGTTTGCGTCAACTCTGCGCAATAGAAGCGGTGGTTGCAGCACAAGCAATTGACCTTCGCGAGTTATCAGAATCCATTGCGCCAGCATTACGCAAAATATATCAAGAGGTTCGCGCCGTTTCAGCACCGTTGACCGATGATCGTGCGCTGGGTGGGGAGTTTGAACAACTGGAAAATATAATCAACGGGGGTGCGTTTGTGCTATGAAAGAATTAAGCCTTTGCTATATCAACGGTGTGGATATACGCGCACTGGCATTAACCAACGATGAGATTCTAAATGCGGTTGAATCTGCCTTGCGTGCACAGGGCACTGGCGATACGGTGATAGAGCCGCGGGTTCATTTGGTTCCTGAATCGTCTGATAAAGGTCACTTCAATGTGCTGCGGGGTGTGGTTAATACCTTGGGTGTGGCTGGTGTAAAAGTCGTTGGTGATTTTGTCGATAACTACAAACAGGATTTGCCTTCCGAGCTGGCCGTACTTACTTTGTTCTGTCCTAAAACCGGAGCGCCCAAGGCGATTATCGATGCCAGCGCGATAACCGACATGCGAACCGGTGCCATGACGGCCTTGGGTGCGAAGTATCTGGCCAGAGTTGATAGTAAGGTGCTTGGTCACATTGGTGCGCGCGGTACCGCTTATTGGAACGTTCGATTACTGAACCATCTTTTCGACTTATCTGAAATACGCGTGCATTCCAAGCGACCGGAGAGTCAAAAGGCGTTTGCCGAAAAATTAAGCAACGATTTGAACAGAGACATAACTGTCACATCCAATTGGCATGATTGTTTAAAGGACGCAGATATTCTAGTCGAGGCGTCCAGGCTACCCGAACCCCATCCACACCTACTCACTGAGTGGATAAAGCCGGGTGCGCTTATTGTGCCTTACGGCACCATGAGTGCCGTCGAGTTTTCTCTCACTGATATTATGACAAAAGTGGTTGTCGATGACTGGGGCCAGTGTGCACCCGGTAAACCGTTTGGTTCACTTCGGCGGCACGTCGATGAAGGCAAAGTTACACAGGAAAATATTCACGCAGAGCTGGGGGATATTGTCGCTGGCTTAAAACCCGGCAGAGAAAGCAACGACGAAACGAATCTGTTTTGGCATCGTGGCTTAAGTACCACCGATATTGCGCTGGGTCATGCTATCTGGATGAAAGCTGAGCAACAAGGGCTTGGGCAGGTGTTACGTTTTACTTAGCCATTGATGAAAAACTGGTCTATTTTTGCCGTAGTCTCCCAGTTGAATGAAACTCTCGGAGCTTGCTTAGCCACCTACACGGTAATAATACCAAGGAGTTTGTGTTTGATGTTCGCAACGGTAAACTGCTGTCAATTCTACACACACATGAGCCGACAGCATGAAAGTAATCCAGACGACGATTGCGAGTAGTCTTTTTTTAGTTTTATCTGCCTGTAGCGACGGTGATAGCACTTCCGTTCTTCAAGATAATATGCCCGTTGATGATGCTACCGATATCATTGATGTCAATAACTATCGCACAAAGCTTTCCGGCGCATTGGATCTCTTACGGGGTTCTTATTTTGAGCCATTCATTCAAGCACCGGCCAGTGCCAACCAGTTATTTCAACAACCGCTTCCCGATGCTCATGAGTTTTTTGGTTTTGAACCGTATCCAACGGGCATTGAATCGACATCCTGTGATAGTGGTAGCGTCACACGTGATGTATTCTCATCAGATTCCTCTACTCTGACCATCTTGGCAAGGTTTGACTTCGCAGATTGCGTATTGTCGTCTAGGGTTATTAATGGCTCTGTAGAAGTTGAGCTTGATGGTGATACTCCGTCCAGATTGGGTGGGCAAAGTAGCCGGGTGGTTCTTACATTTACCGATATGGAGATAAAAACTGGCTCATCGTTGGACAGGGTGAGTGAACTTACCGGGACGTACAGTACGAATTCTGGATGGGGCGCAGCCTATCTTGAATATAGTCATGTTTACAATACGGAGTCGTATCGTGAGACTCTAAACAGTACGAATGATCAGGGTAACATGGGTATCACCATAGCCAATGCCAGCTACATACAGAAGCTGGAGTCCGATTATTTCGAATCGGAAAACGTCAATACCTATTACCGGCTTAGCGAATCGGGTTCGTTAACAGCCGTCGAAACCCAAAATCAAATACCAGTAGAATACACAATCAGTATCGATCCTGTTCTGCTATACGCCAGTCAGCTGGATGTTAACAACCAACCGGTTTACAGTGATGATGTGTTATCGGGCGAAGTTTCCTATGTGCAAATACCAACAGGGAGTATAACGGTTGTTCCGTCACAATCAGAAGCCGGATTGATGACATACAGTGTGGGCGATGGCCTCCAATCGGTTTCGGAAGTCGATGTATGGCTTTATCCGATCGATTGCGACGACAATAGTGCAATGAATACACGGGATTTGTGCGATGCGAGACGGTAGAAGAACCTGATAAGCAGATTGATTGCAGACACGCTACATGTTTGCAATCCTATTGTCTGAAATCCAACTAGTTTGCTTTTGCAGCCAGTATTTCTAATATCAGCGCTTCGTTTTCTTCGATAAAATTTATCTCATGCTCACGAACGATCGCAGGTGCTACTGTGAAATAATCAACGCTGCAATTCCAATCGGCCACGGCTAATGTGACTTCGTCTGATTTATAGCTGGCTAACAATTCGCTGATTTCCGCGTTGTCGGGCCTGGCACCGGTCTCGACGATTTGCTGGGCAATCGCATTGCCTTGCGAAAACAGTTGGTCTTTTATTTCCTGGGACGAGCCATAGTCGTAACCTTCAGCAGCCATGCATCGAGACCAATCAACTTGCAGGTCGATCATGCGCTTGTCATTTTGTATTTGCATCTGAAGCTCACTGTAAGCATCGCTTCCCAATAGATCGGACACTAAATAGGAATGGGGCTCATTTTCGGGCGCATACGCCTCTTGCAAACAACTACCGTTGGATAGATCGGCAAACTTTGATTCAGACATCACATGGCCCGTTAGCGGGTTTAGAGGTGCGCCATCGGGTGCGTGGGTATGTATTCGAAACCCTTGTTAGCCATACAATTTTTTAATGACTCCTGAGCCATACGCTCTTAGTTCTCGAAGCTGTTCTGGTTGCTTGCATTTAAACCAAGCAACTCGCTCAGTGGCGATGGAATATCATCGTCGTTTGTCACAGATGCGATGGTGTCTATCTGCGATGGCTCTGTAGGATTGATATTTTCCGTTGCAGCTGTTTCGTATGGTGCAACACTTTCTGGTTCAGTTGTCGTGGTATCGAGTGATTCATCTGCCAATGCATCGATCGTTTCGTCGGCTTTTGAACCCAACGTATCGATGTCCGTTGATTTAGTTTGGGCAGATTTGTGAGTGTGCGTTGTTTCTGTCTTACTTGTGTTGATCTTCGCAGAGTGAACGGTGCCGCCTGTGGCTGATTTATTGATATCATTCGACGCCGAATCGGTACCATGCGGATGATTATGGTTCGACGGGCTTGAAGATATTGAGTAGCCTATGTAGCCAATAACGATTGCAACTGTGATGATGGCCATCGAGCTCAACGTTTTAGTGGCAGGAATTATACGATTTTTAGTCATTGCATTCGCTCCGCTCTGATTTTAATTACGAGTAAAACACTGATGATCGAATTGATCATCAGTGCTATCGACTACGTCAATCCAGACCTAGAACGAAGTCCAAATACTTTTTCTGTTGTAGAACGGCCATCCGAACGTTCTCACACCAACGTAGTAAACGTCTCTAACCGCTCGACACGCAGTACGTGCTGGATTCCACCACTGCCAGTTGTGTTTGCAGGATGCTTCCATATTCTGGTACATGTCATAGTCACAAGACGAGCGCCAGCCCCATGTTTGGCCATAACAACCATCATGGTGATCACACGCATGTAAAACCTAGGTTCAACAATTTGATTGCAGCAATCAAGTTCAACGATCAAGTTCTGCAATTGAGTTCTGCTTAACTAATTTGCATATGAGGTGTCCAGCATCTAATGAGTCTATTTGCCCGGGTTACCGTTAAGGCGATGAAACCTAATGATGGCGTTTGATTTTCCAGAGTTGATTAGCTGAGAAAGAAATACGGCAAACGCCCGACCAAAAGTCTGGAATTTCGTGAATTGGTTCGGCGAGTAGCCGCTAAAGCGCAGCGATGGTCTGCATTCGAACGTACTAGCTGTTTCACTCGTGCGACGATTGCTACTCCGGCAAGTCCGATTACATACTCGCGCGCAAGCCTTCCGTAATTCTCGTCTTTACAAAAATACGTATTTCTCGTGCTGCACATTTAGGTTAGGATATTGGTGTTAGTAAATCCGTTTAAGAGGTAATTGCTCGGATAGGGTGCAACAGCGCGACAAGTTGCACTGAATTTAAACAAGAATTGTTCGGTTTAGATTTGTAAGGGTATGATTATTAAGCCTTTTATCTATTGGCATGTGGAGTGCACCGACTGCGAGTAGTTTCGAGCTAATCTCACCAACCACAAAGAAAATCCTGATGACTATGACTCTATATATTCCTAAATTAGCCAGCGCTACCGCGTTAGCTAGCGGTAAAACCAAACTAATCTGTGCGGCGGCCCTGTTGGCCTGCTCCACGGTAGCCTCTGCAGCCACCGATGTATCTTTCGCGCTTGACTGGAAATTCGAAGGTCCTTCGGCCGCCTTTTTCGCCGCTATTGACAACGGACATTTTGCCAAAGCCGATCTCAACGTTGAAATAAGCGCTGGTCAGGGTTCGCTTGCAGCTATTCCAAAAGTCGCAACAGGTGCGTTTCCTGTTGGGTTTGCTGATATTAATTCACTAATACAATTTCTTGATCAGAACCCGGGTGCACCGGTAACGGCTGTCATGATGGTGTACGACAAGCCACCGTTTGCGGTTGTCGGACGGAAATCGCAAGGCGTATCAGCGCCCAAAGATCTTGAAGGACGCACGCTGGGTGCGCCACCACCGGATGGTGCCTGGGCGCAATTCCCTGCGTTCTCGGAAGCTGCCGGAATCGATATGGACAAAGTCAAAGTCGAACCTGTTGGCTTCCCCACCCGCGAACCGATGCTTGCTGAAGGTAAAGTGGATGCGGTAACAGGGTTCTCTTTTTCTTCCTTTCTGAATCTGGTCCGCTTGGGTGTTCCAGAAGATGATATCTCAGTGATTCTTATGGCCGACCATGGCTTGAGTCTTTATGGCAACGCCATTATCGTCAACACAGAATATGCCGACGCAAACCCTCAGGTTATTGAAGGATTTCTGGCAGCTGTTGCAGCTGGTTGGAACGATGTTATTGCCGACCCTGCAATGGGCGCAGCAGCAGTTGGTCAGCGCAATCCGGCTTCCGATGTTGCGTTAGAGCAGCGCCGCCTTCAACTCGCTATTGACGCCAATGTGCGCACTGAATACGTGCTGGCAAATGGTATGGGCGGTATCGATAGCGAACGCATGAGTGCGGCCATTGAACAGCTGGCCAAGAATTATGAATTCAAAGGCGAGCCTAACGTTGACTTATACTTTACTGATAAGTACTTACCCGAAGGCAATTTCAGCTTGAAATAGAGCGCAGCGCTTTTTCTTCGCATTTTCTTTACGCAAGCAAAAATTAAATGTCTTTAATTCAATTGTCGGCAGTTAGCCACACCTTTAGCACGGCGACAGGGCAGTTGCCCGTGCTTGATTCTCTGAGCTTGTCTATTGAAGAAGGCCAGTTCACAGCCGTTGTCGGGCCTTCGGGTTGCGGTAAATCTACCCTGACTCGACTCATCGCTGGCCTGCTCATTCCCGATGCAGGTGAGGTATGGTTACACGGCGAGCGGGTGGTTAGCCCGCGTTCAACGGTAGGCATGGCGTTTCAGAACCCGGTTCTGCTTGAATGGCGATCGATACTGAAAAACGTGATGTTGCCACTGGAAATAGTCAGTGGCAGTATGCCGATCAAACAGCAGGAGGAGCGGGCTCGTTTTCTTCTCTCACTGGTTGGACTCGATGGCTTTGAAGATAAGCGCCCGTCGGAACTCTCGGGTGGAATGCGTCAACGTGCGTCGTTATGTCGCTCGCTGGTACACAAACCCGATGTTGTTATTCTAGATGAACCCTTTGGTGCATTAGATGCGTTTACTCGCGAAGACCTGTGGCAAACCATGCATACCTTGCGCGAGCAAGAGCCGTTTACCGCTTTGTTGATTACGCACGATCTTCGTGAAAGCGTGTTCTTGGCCGACGAGGTCATTGTTTTGTCGGGGAGGCCTGCACACGCGCAGCACGTGCTTAAGGTAGACATGCCAGCCAAGCGTACGCTCGAAGATCTCTACTCCCCAAAAGCGACTGAAATGTTGGCAGAGTTACGCAAACAAATTCAGGTTGCCCAAGGCAATACTGTATCGGTAGCGTCATGAACACAAACATTGGGAAAGTTCTCATTCCGCTGTTCGCCATTGTCGTCTTTCTGCTGCTGTGGGAACTGCTTGTTTGGGTGAATCAGTGGCCGAACTACAAAATGGCATCGCCTACTGATATCTGGCCAGCATTCTGGAAGTTCAAGCATTTGTTTTTTGAATACGGTTGGCAAACACTGTGGCGAACCATTGCTGGCTTGTCTTTATCGATTGTATTTGGCACGTTAATCGGTTTGCTGATGGGTATGTCGAAACGGATACGTGACGGGTTGTATCCATTGCTTGTCGGCTTTAATGCTATTCCCAAGGCAACCGTGGTGCCGATTATTGCCTTGATGTTTGTTGGTCAACACAACATGAATACCATTTTAATGGCGTTTATGATTTCGTTTTTTCCTATTGCAGTATCGGTGTCGATTGGACTTAGCACGCTGGAACCGGAGTACCGCGATATTCTTCGCGCGCTTGGTGCGTCCAAGCTAACCATATTTCGTAAAATTGCGTTACCTAAAACGCTACCTGAATTTTTTGGTGCGTTAAAGGTTGCGGTAACACTTGCTTTTATTGGAACCAACCTGGTGGAGATCATCGAACCGCACGGGCGTGGTTTGGGGCATCTATTCGACAGCGCAAAGATAAACTCAGACTATCCGCTAATGTTTGCCGTACTGATTGCTTTGGCGTTTATGGGTATTTTGTTGTACTACGTTGTTGTGATGCTGGAGAAAATATTCGCTGGTTGGGCGGAACGGCCTGCAACATAAGAGCCCTATGATACTGTGAGGCTCTTACGTGTTGTAGAGCCTTTCAGTATCGTAGAGTCTTTGTAGTATCTTATAACTCCTACCACCGTTCGGTTTGGCGGCTAGCAAATTCCCATTCAGGTTGATTGAAGAACGGAAAATTCTCCGGTGCCGCTTTCAAATTCAACTAAGTCGATACCGGTGTCACCGGATTGAAGTGCTGCATTTAATCCATCGAAATTGGCTTTCGCCACTTGCGAGCTTTCCAAACCGGCGCGTCGGAATGCCCCTCCGCTGAATAGACACATCCGAATGACGTTAATCGGTTGTAACCCCATGCCTGCCAAGTCGCCAGACAGGAGTTCGTTGTACTTGGATACCACATTAACAGACCTGGTGGCTGCCGTTCCAACTGCGCTCAGAAAGGCTTTATCTGTGTCGTAGCGACTGCCATGCGGCGGAACGATATAAATCATTGCGTAGTTTTCAGGTAACGAATCGGGGCGAGAGTCTTTGGAGAACACATCAAGGAAAGTGGTGCCTGCAGATGGGCTGCCCGATCCGCTATCCCCATCGGCCAGTGACGCTAGAACCACTGACACTGGTAATGGAGTGACTGATTCGAATGTCGTGGTAACAGTGATGGTATCGGTTGGTGCTTTCCTCACCTGATCAAGTGCAATATTGTGAATTGCAGTGTACTGATTGGCATCGGGAACCACCTCCCCGAAGTGTGCGTTGATGGTACCACCGCCAACGTACAGTCCAGGGTCGCCGGCGTTAACGGATGCCATCTGGTGGCCAGCGTTTTTCGCATCAGAGCTGGCATAGTAAATAGCACTGAATTTACTCTCTGGTGCAGAGCCTAACAGCGTGTATTTTATCTTTGTATTGGGAAAAGTAGACACGAAAGAACGCTCCAACCAGTTTGCGATAGATTAGTGGTTGGAATATACGCTAGTAAATTAGCGTTCAACAATACTACATATGGATAGACTGGTTGTGGATAATCAAGAGCGCACTAAGCTGCTTTATCTGATGGGTTCAATCGCTTATACACATGCTCAAGCAACCTGGTTTCCTCTTCCAATAAAATACCATCGTGTTCCACGAGCTCGCCGATATGGTCAAGTAGGTTCTGTCGCTGTATCGCAGGTAATTTAAGCAAGGTATCCAATGCTGATTCGAATTCTTCTGTGATATTCGGCTCTTGCCAATTACGCATTGGGTGTTTTTCACCGGTATAGCACTTCAACGTACTTTCATACTTTGGCAAGTTTGATTCATCGTTATAGCCAGCCGTTTGAATCATCAGAGAGATAAGAATCGAGAGCTCGGCACCGCAATGTGCGATGTTTAACGCGCTGACTATTGGCTCTGCTGCCGGTGCAATGACTGTTCTTGCAGCACCTGCTGATTTATTACCCGATGCATTGGTCGCAGCAGCATCTGTGTTTCCACCTGCCTCTCGTTCCCGTCGCTTTCTGAGCTTGATATCGAAGTGTGGGTCGATGCTTTTAATACGGGTATCCAACGGTGGGTGTGTTGCCAACCATTTATCAAAGAACATATGCGAGCCTGGCGCATCGATACACATGTGATCAATCGCGCCCTGGTATCTTAGCCTTAATCCTCTTAATTCTTCATGTTCGGAAATGGTTTGTAGGGCGCTTGCCATAGCCCAGGTATCACGGGTGTACTGAACCGCCTTAGCGTCAGCCAGAAACTCGCGCTTGCGTGAAAAAGCCGTTTTCAGAATATCGCCCAAGAGGGTGAAAACGCAACCGAGCAGCACAAGTAACGTGCCAACGATTATCGCTAACATGAAACCGGCAACAGGATTGCCATGCCGACGGCTCGGGTTATCGCTGAACATGTCTACAATTTTGTTATCGCTGCTTTTAATATGCGTTGTGGCATAGCAAGAATAACCCGCTTCAGTGATCGCGTTTAAGCCCCCCAGACCAATTAGCAGTTTCATTGATATACCCAGGTCATCATTGGCTATGTGGGCTATTTCATGAGCAACAACCGCGCGCATTTCATCTTCATTGAAATGGGTTAACGCACCTCTTGTTACAACCAGAACGGTGCTGGTTCTGTTTCCGGCCACAAAAGCATTTATAGACTGCTCCATTGGCAACACATACGCGCGTGGCGGTTTGATACCGGCAGCAACCGATATCTCTTCAACCATGTTCAGAAGACGTCTTTGGTTTCGATCATCGGTTCTGCGATGAATACGCTCAGCGCCCAAGTGTTCGGCAAGTGTGTGGCCACCACCGGCAACATCCTGCCATCGCTGGTAGCAACCCCATGTGATAACACCTGCAAAGCCGCTGATGATGCCCCACTTTACGAATACCTGAGTATCGTCAGGTACCCAACCAGCGATGGCACTTGCGAGCCAGTAAATGATGGCAAAACAAACAGCAAATGCCGCGGCGAAGCCTACCAGCAACAATAGCGACTCTCGCCGTTTATCGTTTTGTGTTTGAAAAAAATCCATTTTGTTGTGGGTTCCGGAGTATTGGAGAGCTTTTATTAAAACGCTGTACCGTTTGTATCGGCTTCGGTTCCGGATATTGATGTGACAGAATTCACTTTGCGCTTGTCAGGGCTGGACATGGTTCACAGTGCGATGGACCGCAACGGGTAAGAGCGCTAACGAAAAGCGTGTTTAAATAAACGGCTACGGAGTAACGCAGCCGTGTGTCATCGGTGAGCAGGCGAAGGCGATAGTGGCGAGCCTACCCGCGAATCGCGCAGCGGTCAGTTATGAGCGCGTTTGCCAAGCTTTGGCTAGCCACACTGATTGGTATAAGCACGAACGTAATCCACGCTGAATTTAGCTGGGAAGACCGTTTGCGCATCGGGCGAACCTGGCCAGTTACCACCAACTGCCAGGTTTAATAGAAAATGCACTGGCTTGGTAAAGTCTTTAGGTGTTTTGTGCGAGGCGACCAGACGCTTATCAAAATACCAATTCACTGTTTCAGGGTTCCAGACCACACTGTATAAATGAAAGGCTTCACTGATCGTTTTTCTGACATTGTGAGAGTAGGGGTGCGACTCCAGCGGGCCGTTCTGGTTCGTGTGCAGGGTCGTGTGATAGGTTTGCGTTTCATGGCCAAGGCTCTCCATAACATCAATTTCCGGCAGCACCGCAACCCCTTGTGGCCATTGATCAAAGCTGGGAAGCAACCAGAAGGCAGACCATAGCCCTCGCCCAGCCGGTACTTTTGCATACGCTTCAAAACGACCATATTGCTGGGAGAATCCGTTTTCGCTGGTTAGCACGCCTGAGACATAGGGTTGGCCACTAACGCGATCTTTCAATGCCTTGGGTGTTTTGTCTGCTGTTATGGTGAGTATGCCGTCGCTTACACTGAATGGTGATATACCGTGTTCTTTTGGATCGATATAAAACTGTTCCTCATTGTTTATGATGGTTTGTCGATCCCATATATAGCTGGTTTTCCACTGGCCTTTGCCAGTTTGCGCATCCCATAAATCGAGCGAGTTAAAATCTTCACTGAAACTTTCGAGCCAGCAGCTTTCGTTGATCGTTTTGGGCACGCTGTTTTGTGCTTGTGCCTGCATGAGCCCAACTGTGCCCGCCAGCACGGTAAAGCCGAGCGCTATCGCGATTGATTTTTTCATGTCTAGCATTGTGCGATATTCCTTAAACGGTAGGCGGTTTGTGCTGTTACAAAGTCTACAGCTTCGCCGGTGGATGCTTGGAAAACCAGTCCCATGCATGCTGCAGGCTCTGCTCGATATCCGGGAATGCAGGCTTCCATTGCAGTTGATCCATAGCCGCAGATGCATTGGCTACCAACTCCGGTGGATCGCCGTCACGTCGATCGGATAGATGATATTGAATATCGACGCCAGTGATTTTCTTACATGCTTCGATGACTTCTATAACGGTATAGCCTTTGTTGACGCCTAAATTAAATTGCTCCGCACCGAGTTCCGGTGTTTCGAGCATTCGGTTGAATGCTGCCGTGTGTGCAGAGCACAGATCGTTAACGTGAATGTAATCGCGTATGCAGGTGCCATCGCGTGTATCGAAATCACTGCCAAAAACACGCAGATTGGTGTCTTTTGGGTCACCACCGGCTTGCACGCGTAACGCTTCGAACAGAAT
This sequence comes from uncultured Granulosicoccaceae bacterium, assembly GCA_937922945.1. Taxonomy (GTDB): domain Bacteria; phylum Pseudomonadota; class Gammaproteobacteria; order Granulosicoccales; family Granulosicoccaceae; genus Granulosicoccus. Next base: position 43,858 of record CAKZUP010000013.1, on the reverse strand, counting down.
TAACGGTAATAAGTGTGTTTCGGGGTCGTGCCGCTCACCCAATGAGCCATCTTCAGCGCAACCAGCTGCATTAAAGTAGCGAAGTGCGATGCTGCGAAAGTTATACGCATGCCCGTAATCTTTTAATATTTGCTCAACCATTAATTTCGATTGACCGTAAGGGTTAATCGGATTCTGTGGCGTTGCCTCTGTAATGGGCAGGCTTTCGGGAACACCATAGGTTGCACACGTTGAAGAAAAAACCAGTCGATTGACATCGTGCGCTCGCATGGTGTCAATGAGGTTCAGCGTTCCTGCAACATTATTACGATAATAAATATCAGGTTGATGTACTGATTCACCAACATATGCAAAAGCGGCAAAGTGCATAACTGCATCCACCTTGTTCCTTTGGAACACGGGAGCAAGCTGCTCGGTGTTGCTGATATCGCCAACAACCAGTTCTGCGTCGAGCGCAGCATCGGCGTTACCTCTGCCTAAATTATCGAACACAATCACTTTATGTCCGTCGGCTGTAAGTAGCCTGGCCATATGAGAGCCTATGTAGCCGGCGCCGCCGGTGACAACAATTGTTTTACTCACGGTACTGATTCCTATGATCCGGTTTTTTTCTGACGCCGTGCAAGCTTGCGCTGCCGGTTGTTCTCTGACGCGATTGATACCACTCCGTCAGTGCTGACAACGTTTTGATCACGTTTGCCTTGTTCGCCTTCTATTATGCGTTCGCCGTTGCCGTTCTGCTCGGCATAGCGATCGCGCAGACGTTGTTTGAGTTGCTGCCTGTGCGCGCGACTGGCTGCGTTGGTCGCAGGCTTGTCTCTGGTTCTTTTATGCAGTGTGGCAGGCATCGGGTAGAAGGCTGTGCCCGTTGCCTTGACGATGACCTGTTGCAGCATACTAATGGGCAATGCTACAAAGAATATCCAATAAAGTTCGCGGTTAACCACCAGACGTGCTTCAGAGTAGTTACTGACTAACAGTGCAACAGTAAAGCCGAGAACAAATAGTACGCCCGCTTGCTGGCGTTGATACTGACAATAAATAATTTCAATAAGCTGCTGAAGAATCATCAGTACAGCCAACGCTGTGAGCGGCAGTCCTATCTCTGATGCAAGTTGCAGTAACCCGTTGTGGGCATGAAATACTTTCCAGGAAAAATCGGTTAAGGATTGTTGTATCCAAATGGAGTTATCGGTCGGGTACCAAATTGTGCCGTATCCATAACCGGTTAGTGGGTTTTCTTTTATCAGCTTCCAGGTTTGCATCCAGACTTCGCCACGGCCTGTCAGATCGCCAGATCGACCGATAAGTTCTGCCGTGTCGATGTTGTAAAACGCGAAGCCAACCAGAGCGGCGCACAGTATGCCCAGCACCAGTGTGGAAATGAGCCCCAGCTCAAATCGAAACGCAACATACAGGTAGCTCATCACCAGAGCTGCCACCACCAACGCCAACAATGATGTGGCGGATACGCTGAATACCAGGGCAACACCCCCGAACAGCACACCCAGCAAGCAAAGGAATTTCTTACCCAAGGTGGCCACATTGCCCATCATTACAGCATTGGCAAGAATACATATGGCCGCCCAGAAACCCAGCGTGTTCTTGGATGTCATAATGCCGCGCCAGACATTGCGGCCCTCGTAGTTTTCGATGCCAATATCCGGTACGCCAAAAGCCACGATGATGCTGCTGAACATCAGCGTGGCTAACACCACAGCTGTGATGGTAATAATGCGCATTAACGGAATGGTGAAGCCGATATAGAAAGCAATAATGGTGCTGCCAATCAGGTGGACAGTTCGCTCCATGGTTAATGCAGCATCGATTGACCACATCGCTGAGAAGGCGGTGCCAAGCAGTAAAATAGTAAGAAGGAATCGGTAGCGTATAAGCCAGCTTATCCAGTTGATACCGAAATTAGCGACAAGACCGACCAACGCCATTAGATAAGTAAGACCCCATAACGCACTCAGCGCTGGTTCCAGAGCAGGGGACAGTTGGTACACCAGTGTTAAGGAGGTACTGGTGCCTTGAATTAAAGTCAGGCATAGCACAAACATCGCCAACAGCGATACTTTAAAGCTACCGTGTAGGGTGGCCAGAGACATCGACTTAGTTATCGAAGTTGCTCAAAGGTGCACCGCGTAAGCGAACGTATTGATCGACCAAACGACGGTACATTCGAGGCGCATAGTTTTGAATCAATTGCCGGACAATGCCTTTGGCACTCATGGCACCGGCTTTGCGCGCTGCCATCAGTAGTTTGAGGCTTTCCACCGGTTTAGAGCGCGCCAGTGCAACACTTTCAAACCGAGCACGGAAACCTTGCCAGGCTTGATCGCTCATGTGCTCGCGCTGGGTTTCCATCCAATCGAAAAAGTTGGTGTACTTCTCTGACTTACCTGCAAAAATGGGAAGTTGTGACAATGCATCCGCACTCATTGCATCAGCGTAAAGCGTTTGCGGTTTTTCCAGCATCGTAAACTTGATACCCGTGCGCCAGCAATCAATCGCAAACTGATCGTTGTCTCCGAACGTGACCGCTTCATCCCAAAGCACCTGTTCCCGCAAAGCGCTGGGTATCACGATAGTACTGGTTTGAATAAAGCAGCCTTTAATGTAAAGATAGTCGTAGATCGATTCCTCGTTACCCATAGCAATATCGGGTTTCACCCAATAACGACCCACACCGCGATCAACAATAATTTGTCCATACAATAGTTGATTAGGATCCTTGGCATAAGCCTCTTCGGCTTGCTGTATAAAACCCGGATACCAGACATCGTCGGAATCCAGAAAAGCAATGTAGTCGCCGGTGGCAACCCGCATACCGTGATTACGTGCAGCGGCCGGGCCTGCGTTCTGTTGTGATACCACCACAAGCCTTGGATCACTTATGTTGCCGAGCACCTCTAGAGTGTTATCACTGGAGCCATCATCAACCACAATAATTTCGATATTCTCGAAAGTTTGCTTGAAGCAACTCGTCAATGTTTCTTCAACCGACGTTGCTCGGTTGTAGGTTGGAATAACAATGGAATAACGTGGTTGTTTGGACATCAGTGTTCCTCGGCACGGACCGACTTTATGCGCAGATGCGCGCTGAGTTTTCCCCAGAATTTCAAACGCAACATACGCGCCTGTTGGCGTTTGGCAGGCAGGAGCAGCGCCAATAATGTGCTCAGACCGGCAACTATGCCAAGTGCGACCGTTTTCAGGCCCCTGATTAAGGCTGGAATAGGTCCAGGTTCAAGCATGCGCATAACCCGTACTCGTGAATTGTGGATGGTGATGATTCGCGATTTCATCCAGCTTTCAGTGAGTCTGTTAGCCGGTACCGGTTCGCTGACCACTGCGTTGGCGGCCCAATGCATGGAGGCGCCGTTCAGTTCCAGTTGTTTAAAAAAAGCCAGATCCTCTCCACCTGATTGCGCAAAATCAGGATGAAAAAACGTGGGTGCCATGGTGGAGATAACATCGGCTTTGATTAAAAAATTTCCAGCGGCTTCCAACGTACATTGCATACCATCTTCCAAGCCGAGATCGGCTCCGAAATAATGATTGTTCTTCGTCTCGTCGGTTACATTGTCCGGGAACACCGGCAGTGTAGGGCCACCCACGACATCGGCGTTGCATTCAATTTGCACTCTAACCAGTTCACTCAACCATTGCTTTTCCGGTTGTTCGTCATCATCCAGAAACGCCAGTAAAGCAGGTTCTAGCGCCAGTGCATTATTAACTGCAGCATTGCGTGCAGGTGAGATACCCGCTTGTGGTTCAACTGATGCGTGTACGGTAAACGGGTAGTCGTCTTTCAGCTCTCGGCAAACCGCTGCGCCTTCACCAGCCGCATCGTTGTCGACCACGACAACCTCAATATCCAGCGCTTGAGGTTCGATCTCTGAAGGCTTACCCAACGTTGTAGTTAGTAGAGTCAGGCTGTGCAGTAGCGCCGCCAGAGATTCAGGGCGTTTGTACGTGCACACACAAATAACGACCTTCACTGCCATTCCTCTTTCAGGTGATTAAGCATGATGCGAATCAGGTAAACCGCCATGAAACATTCAGCCGCAATGATACCGAGTAGGGTGGATGCCGGGTTATAGAAGTACAACAAGAGGGATACCAGCACGCCACTGATAATAGCGCCGTATACGCTGGCCATCGCCAGCACACGAAAATCTTTCATTGCTTGTAGCGCAGCGCTGGGTGCATTGTAAATGGCTGCAAAAAAAGTAATCACCGTCCACATACAAACAATGTAACCCATGGGTTGATCAGCGTATTCCTTGGAATAGAGCCAATAGTTAATATGCGGCCAGGCGAGCCACAAACAGAGTGCAAAAATCAACACGGCCACACCCACCAGGAGCACGGTTTTTCTGATCTGTTTTTTAACCAACTCGCCCTGATTGTTTGATAGCGCCAACGCCAATTCCGGCTTCACCATATTTTGCCATGTGAGTAGCGCAACCCTAACCGGGCCGAACAGCACCATACCTGCAGCAAGCGGTGCGAATGCACTTGGGCCACTTTTAGACGTAACAATGAGCGCATGTGCTTGTCCAACAAACAAGGTGGTAACGGCTCCTGCAAGAGCCCAGCGAGATTGTTCCCAGACTTGCCCATAGCTATTGAGCTTTGCGAACGTAAACCAGCTTCGGCCAGCGCCATGTAAACGCAATCGTTCGATAAACATGGCGAGAAGGTTCGCTGTTGCCAAACCCATCAAAATATAAACCACCGATATGTCTTTACCCCAATTAAGGTATACGACCATGCCCACGATGGTGACCCCTGAACAGACATAAGCAATGTCACCGGTGGCGGTAACCAGTGGTTTGAATCGCGCATAACCGAAGCTACGGCTGAATTGTCGGGCTGCATAGGTTGCAACGAATGCCGTTACTGCCAAACCAGTGGGTGTACTTATGCCGGTGAAAAAGGCATAGCCGATTCCGCATAAACACAAGCTCAGAAATAACAACACGTTCAGTGTACTGAACATGGCTTCTTGATCGGCACGCTCCTGATCATCTTTTATAACAGGTGTGTACACAGTGAGGGGGGTCGAGATCAGTGCATTGTTCAGCGCGCCAGCAAACATCGCGAGCACAAATGCGAATGAATAAACACCGAAATCGTAACGTGAGATCACTCGAATCAGCAGAAACCCGAGTGCCATGTGAAAGCCGCTCATCGCGAATTGCGCGCCGAGTGATATCAAGAATCGCGATAATAGAATGTTTCGCAGTTTCTGCACGATCGATTGCTTAGGCTCGACATCGTGTTCGGCCGACACGCCGCCGGAATTGTCCATCAGGGTTTGGCTTTGTTGCCGAAGCGCCCGCTTAGCCAATTCCGACCAAGCATAAACGCGAGCAGAATAGGTTCAACAAGATAGCGAAAGGCAAAGCGCCGGGGGTTTTCGAACAATCGAAAGCTCCATTCCAAGCCAACTTGCCCCATCCATCGTGGTGGTGTGCTGACAGCTCCCGCCACGTATTCCATGCAGGCGCCACAGGTTAATACCGCTGATGCGTTCAGCTGGTCGCGGTGCGCGTGCAACCACGCCTCCTGTCGAGGTGCGCCAAAACCCACCAGCAGCAGATCAGTGTTGAACTGGTTAACGCCATCGATAATTTCAAGGCTCTCTTTACTTTGCGGGTCCTGATCAAAGTAGCCATCGTGACCATCAATTTGAATACCCGGTACCTTCTCGCGAATGATGTTCAAGGCTTTTTGTTGAATGTCAGCGCTTTGACCGAGATGATAAACCTTCCAGCCGTTGTCTCTTGCCTGTTCCATCATGGGCATAATGAAATCAACGTAGGTAATGCGATGCTCACGCGTGAGCGGTTCACCTGCCAACTTGTAGAGCCATATCACCGGCATGCCATCGACCAGCACTGTGTTATCGGCGTAATAGCGCCGAAGGCTGTCTGACGACAGGTAACTGTAGAGTGAGTGCAGATTATGGTACAGAATCGTGCAGGGTTCACGGCTCTCGATGCTGCGTTTGAGCAAGCCCAGATAGTCGTCGATGGTTCCGGGGTGGGTGAAAAACCCCAGAAGGCTGCGTTTAGGCAGCATTGAGCTGTCGGCGTCCATAGATGTCTCAGAATCTATCGCGAAAAGGAAGATCGTCAAACGTAAAAAAGCGGCTGCTGGCCAGAAAGATTGAGCTTTCCAGCCGGCGCCGCTTTGTTTTTTTTCTTATTTGCCGAGCCGCTCATCCAGTAGATTAGATGAGAAGGCAGTCTGCCCGGTCAGCATAGGCGACTAGTACGCGTTTTTGTGCGTCCAGCCTTTAAATACGGTCAAAACCAGGATTTTGAAATCGAACCACAAACTCCAGTGCTTGATGTAGTGGCGATCGTGTTCGATTCGCGCCACCATATCGCTGACTTTGCTGGTTTCGCCACGAAAACCGCTGATTTGTGCCCAGCCGGTGATACCTGGCTTCACGCTATAACGAGAGGTTAAAGCAGGAATAACGTATTTGAAATCTTCGTCCAGCTTCAACGGATGCGGGCGTGGGCCAACCAAGGACATAGAGCCTTGGATAACGTTGAACAGCTGAGGCAGCTCATCGAGGCTGGTGCGGCGTAGAAATGCGCCAACGCGCGTAATACGCGGGTCATCTTTCTGCGCTTGTCTGAATTCGGCACTGCCATCCTGGTACATTGTGCGAAATTTATAGACCTTGATGATCTCACGATTTCGACCGCTTCGAGCCTGACAAAACAGAGCAGGGCCAGTGCTGTCCAGCTTCACGATGATGGAGATCAACGCCATAAGCGGAAACAGAATGAGTAGTGCGATTGAGCCACCGATAAAGTCTTCGGCGCGCTTTGCAGCAGCACCAATACCTGAGATTGGCTTGAGTGTGCTGTTATCAACAGTGACCAGCGATCGCCAGTGACCGCCATGAGCGACGCCTTCGGCGATCGGGGCGTTTGCTGGAACTTCCTTCTCGGCAAAATCCACGTTGTTATTATTATTGTTATTGATGATCTTGGCGCTAGACACCGGTGTCTCCCTGAATCTCGAGCTTTTGCACGAGTGCGATTAATGTGTTGCGCATTTTAACCCTAATAAGGGTGCAATCAGTCGATTTCATCATGGTATTGTCACATCAATTCACAAGTCACGCACAAAACTGTGAGCCCAAGCTACACAAAACGAACTAGTTATCAATTTCCTAGTCGATTTGCTCACGATAGTAGGCGTAGTGCCTCGGTGTTGGCGCAGATGAACCATTCAGGATGCAACCGTTTACCCGGACGCCTGAGAACGATAGTCGTTTCAGGGCCTCGGTAAGCTGCGGCTCCTTCACTTCGCCTTCCTTGATCACCATAATGCTACTTCCCGCATGTTTTCCGAGCGAGGCTGCCGTTGCCACGCTCAGTACGGGCGGCGTGTCGATAATGGCGATGTCGAAGCGTGGAGCGACGACTTGCATAAACGCTCCAAACTCTTTGTCGCTTGGCATTTCCCTGCCTACTTCCCCGCCCATAAAGCCTCTGGGAATGCAGTACAAGTTTTGCACCGACGTTGGTTTGACGGTTTCCTTCAGTTCAGATTTGCCGCGAACGACTTCTGGCAAACCGGGCCCCATGGGTAAACCAAGGTTTTTATGCAGAAGCCCGCGCTGGTAGTCAGCATCGATCAGCAGCACGCGTTTGCCAGCCTGAGCAAGTAACACTGCAAGGTTCATGCTGACAAACGATTTGCCCATGCTGGGCAGCGGGCTGGTGATCATCAGAACATTATTAGCCGCACCGTCCATGACATCTTCAAGCATGGAACGTAAGCCACGTAAATTCTCAATGGAGTAGTCTTCAGGCTTATTCAATGCCAGCACGTTGCTATCTGCAGGGGCGAGCGCTTTACTGTCGGAACTGGTGCCAGGCAGAAGCCTTCGTGGGTCGACGGTGGTGGCACTGCCAAGACGCTTTTGGGCGTTACTTTTTGGAATGTTCATGAACACGGGTAAGCCCGATGCGCGTTCCAGGGATTCTTGATCGGAGATCACAGTCGAGAGCGCCGAGCGTAGCGTGAGATACAGCATGTATAAAAACAGCGTGGCTAGCGTTCCCCCCACCATGGCCAATAATGGATTTGGCGAGATCGGCTTACGCGGAGTCAACGCCTGATCCCATAAACTGACCTGACTTACGAATGCTTTTTGGTCGCGTTCGAGCTTGTTCAGTTCGTCGACCGTTTCGTTGTAGATATCGGTTGTGCGTTCAACATCGTTTTCAAGTTCCGAGAGCCTGCGTTCCTGTTCTGGGGTGTTCGCCACCCGTGAGGCATACCGTCTGCGTTCGTTTTCGATTTTTTCGATGTCTTTGGTGAGGCGCTTGATATCCGGGTGATCGATCGTATAGCGAGATTGTTTCTGATCCAGTTCGATTTGCAGATCAGAAATTTGAGAATCTAATCTGGCCATGGCCTGAATAGCCGAATTCTTCTGTACTTCGCCACTGATGTTACCGATTCTCGCCCGGTAGTTCGCCAAGGCCGCCTGCGCCGCACGATAGTTTGCTTCAACCGCTGGCAAACTCTCACGATAAAACTCACGCTTGGCGTCGGCATCACGCGTTTCGGAGTTGAGTTTGACGCTGCTGTATTCCTGCGCAATGGAGTTAACCAGATCGGCAGTTTCCTGTGGGTCTTCGCCGCGTAGCTTGATATGGATCATGCTTGATTGAGCGTCGGATGTTTCCGTAATCAAACTTGAACTTAAATCGGAAATAGTGGTTTGCAGTGACTCTTTGACCAATGAGAACTTAACACCCGCTGGTGCGTCTATTTCTGCAACCATCAGGTTCAACGGGTCGTAGTTGCTGCCCAGTTCTACGACGATATTTTCGCCCACTGCCGCTTCATCGATAATACTGGTGCCATCGCGGTCGAGCATATAGCGATTATTGCCCAACGCCGTCAGCGTAAGCTCCTCATCTTCCCACTGCTTTGGAACGGCAAACGTGGCGACCTCTAAGTTCACGTCGCTCCAGGCGTAGGATTTGGCTACGTCCAAACTGCTAATCCATTCCGCCATCGCTGGCACGCGTTGCGTGACGTCTCCTAATACCGCGAGCTTTTTGGGCTGGACGTGGTTGCGCAAATTGTATTGATCAACGATCGGCCCCAACACCTTTCGAGACCGCAATATGTTGGCTTCTTCTTTTAAGTCTTTTGGGGGGCGATAACCATCGTTGCGGCCATCGGTGGCAAGCGAACCGGTATCGCTGACTTCAAGCAGTGTCGAGGCCTCGTAAGTTGGCGCTTTACTGATCAGATAGAGCGTTGCCAGACCGATCCCCAGCAGCAGAGTCAGGAGCAGTCCAAATTTGTGTCGCAGCAACAAGCGCAAGTATTCCTTGGCATCGCTAGTTGCTGGCACAGTGGCATAGCCCTGCATCGGGCCGCCCGGAGGCATGTAATTAACAGTTTTCATTCAAGATTGCTCGTTTTCCGTCCTGTTTGAGTCGGACCAAATCACGGAACGGAACCGGAGTATAGTGCTCATTGCAAGAGCGCACATAAGGCATCGCCTTTTCACCGCTTCCTTTCTGACATCAGGGGCGTTAACCCACAATTGTATCAATTCGACTACTGTTCTTTGTGACGTTGTTTTAACAAAGTACCGCTTCCAAGCTAATACATGTTTAAGCGCAAGATATTATCGACGACATCTCGACTGCAACAGCTGGTTATGGCCGTGGCCTTTTATTTCGTACTGGTATATGCAATTACGGCAATTTTTCCGGCTCCAAGAGCTGTATCGTTAGGCTTTGCGCCCAAAACAGTTGAAAATGTGACCTTCCTCGCCGATCTGAGCTGGTTGGAGGCAGATGGAGGGCGACAAATAGAGCAACAATATTTTGACGCATTGTTGCAATTGATTGCGCAGGCTGAATCGCTGATTGTGCTGGATATGTTTTTGTTCAATGCGTGGCAAGGGCCCGTAAGCGAGACACATCGAGCGCTGTCGGATGAACTTACTGATGCGCTTATCCAGCAGAAACAATTAAAACCGTCCATTGCCATAACGGTTATCAGCGACCCGGTGAACGCGGTCTATGGCGGGTTACCCTCCACGCATTTTGCCAAACTTCGCGCCGCGGGCATCGATGTGGTGCTAACCGATCTAACCCAGCTGCAAGACAGTAACCCCCTCTATTCAGGCCTTTGGCGATGGCTTGTGCGGCCTTTCGGCAATTCGCTCGGGTCTGCACTGCCAAACCCGTTCGGCCCCGGCAGGGTGTCGGTAAGAAGTTATTTGGCCTTGCTTAATTTCAAGGCTAATCATCGCAAGCTTCTGGTGGCGGATAATGCATCTGGAGAGTTGCACGCCATTGTGAGTTCGGCCAATCCGCACGATGGCAGCAGTGCTCACCGGAATGTGGCGTTGCAGTTCACCGGGCCGGCGGTGATCGATTTGTTGGTATCGGAAAAGGCTTTGTTATCGATGTCAGACGCTGATACCAGTTGGCAGGCATGGCCAGAATCGGTGAAAACGGCAGTACAAGCTCATCCTGCGCTGGAATCTAATACGCCGAAAGATGCAGCACTGGCAGAACAGGTGTTGGCATCGCCTTTATCCAGCGCCTCGCTGCAAATCGTCAGTGAATCAAGAATACAACAGGCGATACTGGCGTTGCTCGAGACAGCGCAACCTGATGACCAGATAGACCTGCTCATGTTTTACCTGTCTGATCGTGATGTTATCGATGCGCTAATATCGGCGCACCAAAAAGGGGTGAAGCTACGCGTGCTGCTTGATGTTAATCAGGATGCATTTGGCCGCAAGAAAAAAGGCGTACCGAACAGGCCAGTTGCAGCTGAGCTTGTCGCTGCCGGCATTCCGGTGCGTTGGTGTGCAACCGATGGTGAGCAGTGTCATGCGAAAATGCTGTACCGTAAAACGAGCCAATACGCCGATTTACTGTTAGGGTCGGGCAACTATACACGGCGGAATCTGGATGACTTTAACTTGGAAACCAACGTCTGGTTACGTTTGCCCATCGCCAGTGCAGCTTCTGGCACAGACACTGACAATGATGTGGCGCAGGGCGGTACGCGTGCGGCGATTAATGATGCTGCCACCCATTTTGACATCCAGTGGTCGAACCAGAACGGACGAACGTATTCAACAGCGTATGAACAATTTGCAAACGAATCGGTGTGGTTGAAGTGGCGTTATCGTTTTATGGAAGCAACCGGTTTTGGCACGTTTTAGGTCGCTGCAAGTACCGATTCTGTTTGCTTGGTGCTGCAACGCTTGCGCTTACGGCCTGCTCGGAAGGTGGAAGTCAACCGACGCGGAATGCTGCGGATTATCCTGATCAATTTCGCCAACAAGCTGAAGTTATCGCACAGGGCTTAAAGCGTTTGCGAGAATCGCCCTCAACCAAAGACTGGTTGGTAGATTCGTCTACACCGGCTGCGTTTGTGCAACCCGGCGCACCGTTTGAAACCTGGTTATTTCTGGCGCTCATGAGGGATCAACACGGTCGACGTTATGCAATGCAGCAGCGGTTGGCCAGATTAAAGGTAACCGATGAGCGCGCTGAGGCCATAAGTCAGTGGAATTTTTCAGACGTCTTGGCACTAGACTACCGGTTAGAGCCGGTTGGCGGACACTCAGCTATCGATACCCACACCGTACAACAAGCCGATCGAGTTGCCTTGTCGCTAGCTGGGACAAGCGCTGCGCAAAGCAAACTATGGATAGGCGGGTTCACAACAACAAAAACAACGAAAAAAACAACCCAGCGTCAGTGCGAAGCAAGCTACAGCATTCAAACGCCCCAGTTAAATCTTTTGTTTGAACAATTTTCCTGCGCATCAGAGCAACGTGCTAGTACGATTCTTGTGACTCGCAGTGAGTCTATGCGAGTTTCAGGCGAGTATCGGTTTCAGGGTCGAGACTTGGTATTGGATGGGCGGGGTTGGTTGGAACGGGCCTGGGGTGTGCCGCCGGACACAAATCAATCGGCGGTGGTGTTTGATCGTGCGTGGCTTTGGCTTGAAGATACCGCGGATATTCAGCTTCAACGAAGCAGGCGTCGCTCAGGTCGAGGGCCCATGATCTCAACCGGATCCGTTAGCAAGCCTTCGTTATCCGGTCGGTCCGATGTCGGTCGTGATCAAACTGCGCCGTCGACATTAACGCAAGTTGTTTTTGCTGACGGTGCAGCGCAAATTGGCACCCATACGTTCCCCAGTGAGTTTCGATTGACAGAACCGTCTCATGCCATAGATGTTGTTTTAACCTCAACGCACACACCTGAAACTGCTGGCGGAATCGAGTTAAATCGATTGATGGCTGTTGCCATTGAAGGGTCGCACACAGGTGTTGGGTTTGTAAGCTATGCCGTTACCAAAGGTTTAACCTCGGATGTTCCAGAATGAAAGTTAGTCTGTTGCTCATGTTTGTCTGCGTGTTTATTAGTGCGTGCCAGCAAAGCGATGAACAAGACTTGAACGGGAAGCAAGTCGTTGTAACAACGGGTGCGACAGACAATGCTGTCAGCGCAGAATCGAGTTCGCTACCAACTGATTTGATTCCAGCCAGCATGCAACGAGCCGGAGATGCCGTTGCGGGAAAGCACGCTCTAATAAACCAGCCGATCGTGTCTTGTGGCATACCCTTGAGCGCGATGAAGCAACTTGATGCCAATCCACTGTATACGTTTTCAGAGCGGGAAGGCGAGGCTGCGCAACTGGCCTACAACCTTAATCTGGTCGAAGATGAGCAGGGCGTTCAGATAGCCGCGTCCAATTGTTTAACCTGTCATGCTGCTCCGTTGTTCGGTGAGTTGGTTATAGGACTCGGAAACGAATTCCTGGATTTCACCACGAATGCATCTGCGGTGGTTGAGCAAAGCGGAGCGTTGGTCAGTGGCGAATCTGAAACGCAAGCATGGGAGAAATTCGCGAATCGCATTGCCGCCATTGCGCCTTATATACAGATGCAAACCGCTGGGGTGAACCCTGCAAACAATCTCACCTTTGCGCTAATGGCACATCGTGATCCGCAAAATATGCAGTGGCATGAAGAGCCTTTAATAAAACCACCACCTCAACTCGCACCACCGGTAAGCGTTCCACCCTGGTGGCGCATGAAGAAAAAGCATGCCATGTTCTGGATGGGAGAGGGCAGAGGAGATCATGCATCGATTATGATGACTGCGGCAATCCTTTGTGCGGATTCCAAACAGGATGTGCAAAAGCTTGACGCCATAGCACCAGATATACGCACTTATATCGAGAGTATTGAGCCGCCAGTTTATCCATTTGAAATTGATTCAACGTTAGCGCAACAGGGCAAGAAGGTATTTGAGGATACTTGTAGTGCGTGTCACGGCACCTATGGTGAGCAAGTGAGTTATCCGAATCGTATTGTTCCTATCGACGTGGTTGGTACCGACCCGAGTTTAATCGAGTTTGCGTTTGGCGATGGCCAAGCGTACGTCGAGTGGTTCAATCAATCGCTCTTTGCAGAGCTGGCTCAAGTCTATCCGAGCAAGGGTTATGTCGCACCACCACTCGATGGCATTTGGGCAACAGCTCCATTTCTGCACAATGGCAGTGTTCCGACCATTCGCGCGTTGCTGAACAGCCCAACCCGACCCTCACTCTGGCGTCACGAAGTAACCGACAGCGCATCAAAAACGCAATTCAATCAATCTGACCTTGGTTGGAACTTCATTGACCTGGCGAATAATGCTGAGGCCAGCGCAGGTGTTGGCGCGGCTTGGGTGTATGACACTCGGGTTAAAGGCTATTCGAACACAGGGCATCAATTTGGCGATGGTTTGTCGGCTGCTCAACGTGATGCCGTTATCGAATACCTGAAAACGCTTTAGCACAAACCATTGACAAACCGGTGGCGTTAAACCGCGCCTTTGTTGTTCTGTGAGCGGCAGCTGACGTACCATACCGCTTGGCGCCACGAAAAATTGATATCTGGTCTACTGTTTTAACGGCTGTGGAGCGCCAATATATCGGGTTTTGTGCGTTTCCAGAATGTCTGCTTAGGCGTTATTGTGGCAACATTCGACTATCCTTTTCGTGCGCTATTTTCAGGATTACTCGCATGCTATTAAAAACCCCCTATTTACTCTTTCTTGGCGATGCTGCCGACCCGTTGGCTGCAAAGGTTGCTCAAGGTATTAAAGACTGGCGTCCGGAACATTGTGTTGGTCAGTTCCGTCAGCCAGGGTGTAACGCTGATATGAACATACCGGATCTCAGTATTGATGAGGCTGTGCAGAAGGGTGCAAAAACGCTGGTAGTGGGTGTTGCGAATCGAGGTGGTGTCATCAGCGATTCTTGGCTATCGGTTTTTGAAGAAGCGCTGAATGCCGGTATGGATATCGCGTCGGGTTTGCATAACCTCCTAGTTGATGAGCCGCGTTTAAAAGCACTAGCTGAAAAAAATGGTCGGGCACTCATTGATGTCCGTGTACCCCAGCACGAGTACCCAATCGCCAATGGCGTGAAACGCAAGGGCAAGCGATGTTTAGCCGTCGGCACCGATTGCTCAGTTGGAAAAATGTATACCGCTATGGCGCTGGAACAGTCGATGAAAAAGCGCGGTGTACCGGCAACATTCAGAGCAACCGGACAGACCGGAATACTGATTACCGGTAACGGCATACCTCTAGATGCTGTCGTCGCTGATTTTATGGCAGGCTCTGTGGAATGGCTAACGCCAGATAATGATGATAATCATTGGGACCTTATAGAAGGTCAGGGCAGTCTTTTTCATGCAAGCTATTCAGGCGTTACGCTGGCACTGATTCACGGTGGCGCGCCAGACGCGCTAATCTTGTGTCACGAACCTACGCGTGAGCATATGCGCGGCTTACCTGGTTATGCGTTACCCAGTCTCGAAGCACTACGTGATATGGCTTTGAGTCTTGCGCAGGTAGTTAACCCTGAGTGCAAAGTCGTGGGTATATCGGTGAATACTGCGGCACTGTCTGAAGAAGAAGCGAAAACGTATTTGGCTGATGTAGAAACAAAAATGGGATTGCCAACCGTCGACCCATTCCGTGATAGCGCTGATCGTTTGGCCGACGCACTCAAATGAAACTCACTGTAAGTAACGATGCTTTTCAGCTGGCGCAAGTGTTCACGATATCGCGTGGCTCTCGTACTGAAGCGAAAGTTATTACAGTTAGCTTGTCCGATGGGGAGCACACGGGACGTGGTGAGTGTGTACCTTACGCGCGTTACGGTGAAAGCATGGAGTCGGTCAATGCGCAAATAGAGTCGGTTCGCAAGGCTATAGAAGCAGGGCTCAACAGACTCGGCTTACAAGATGCGTTGCCTGCTGGTACCGCGCGCAATGCGCTGGATTGTGCCATGTGGGATTTGGAAGCCAAGCAAGCCGGAACAACGGTGTGGCAATTAGCCGGTCTGCGCGAACCCGAATCCATCGTTAGTTGTTATACCTTGTCTCTGGAATCGCCAGAAAAGATGCTCGCCGCTGCCACCGCCAACAAACACATGCCGGTATTGAAAATAAAGCTTGGTGGGGAGGGTGATTTAGCACGCCTACGTGCGGTAAAAAAGGGTGCGCCCGACAGCCGACTGGTAGTGGATGCCAACGAGGGGTGGTCGATTGAAGACTACCAGCAACTGGCGCCGGTTATGGTTGAGCTCGGCGTGGCCTTGGTTGAGCAACCATTGCCTGCTGGTGCCGATGATGCGTTAGTTGGTATTGAACGCACCCTACCAATATGCGCCGATGAATCGTGCCACGATGTTCAATCGTTGGAAAGCCTGCACGGTAAGTATGATTTTATTAATATCAAACTCGATAAAACGGGCGGCTTGACGGAAGCACTTGCGCTGAAGTCCGCTGCTGAAGCAGCTGGTTTTAAAATCATGGTTGGATGTATGGTGAGTACTTCTTTGGCAATGGCTCCGGCAATGCTGGTAGCGCAAGGCGCTGAGGTGGTCGATCTTGATGGTCCGTTATTATTGGCAGAAGATCGCGTGCCACCAATTGATTTTAACGGTGCAACGATGTTGCCAGCACCCGCTGAGTTGTGGGGATAGTCACAGTAGGGCGTAGCAAACAGGAGCGCGATATCCCTGTCAGAGAACGCAGCGACAAACGCTACACGCAGAAAAAAAGCCGATCACCTTTCGGTGATCGGCTTTTTTGTTTAGCTCGAAAGGTTGAGTTTCGAATGGTTCAGTTTCGATGGTTCAGGTCGAAACCTACCAGCAGCGCTTCGCGAACAGCAGTTAAGCTAAACTGAAACTCACTTGTTTCGATTAACGATTTTTTCGTCCACTTTCTTGCCTGCCTTGTCGACGGCTGACGTTACATTGTTCTTGATTTTGTTTAGCATACCGTCTTCATTTTTCACTTCATTCTGAACACGCTCTCGGATACCGCTGGTTTTATCCATCAATTTACCGACTGTTTCAGATTCCTTGGCGTCGCTGAGTTTTTCACCCAAAGTGTTGCCAGCTTCAGCAGATTTTTTCTTCAAATTGCCAACTACATTACCGACTTTGTCTTCTTCATCGCCATCGAGTAGTTCGGTGAAACTGGCGAACAGACCTTTATCGCTGGACACATTTTCATCGTGCATGTGGGCGTCTACCCACTGCTTCTCATTAATGCCATTGAGTAAGAGCCAGGCAAACACAGCGAGCAAAAGCAGACTAATTAACCAGATCATAAGACCTCCGAGTTGATGGACTGAATACCTAAAGTGTACCCAGTTGGAACAGTAGAAAACAAGTATGCGTGGGTGTTGTGCTTTCGCTGCACAAACGCGTGCCCCCCGCGTAAACAAACTGCAACATACCAGGCAGTTTAACAGCTGAACAGACCAGCTCGGATGGTTGCGAAACTGAATTCGAGCGGTTGCAGGGGGCGTGCCCACAAACTGCCAGAATTGTTCCATAAGGGCTCAATGGTGTGAGGCTTGGATTGTCAACAATTGCATAAACCTGAGGCGAAAACGCTAACTGAACGCGTTTAATGTGCATTTTCAGTCTCAGAATCGACACTGCATGAAAATACGGCGATTCACTGATAGCAGTATTGGTCGAAATTCGAGCAAGTTTTCGGCGTAGAATCTTTTTTACGAATTTGGCTGCAACAGAACCTGATTGGCGACGGCAGGGATTAGCCAAGTTGTTGGTGATCGTATTACTCGAGTTAGCCAAAGACGAAGGCTGTCGGGAAGCTCGCCTCAAAACCACTTCTGAGGATTGGATCATATTATGTCGTCTGCGCAGCTTTTGTTAGGTTGGCATGGTTTTATTTTGGCTGATTTCACGATTGCGCATAATCCATGATTGCGCATAATCACCAGAACGCCCATTTTTCATTTCTGCCTTTTTCCGGCCAATGTTGTTCATTCGCTGATACTGGTTTAGTGTCACCGGCATGTTCGTGCCGTCAGAGTCTGGCTACGTTTTAGCCGATCATTGGATTTGTTGTTGGGCAACCTAAGAGAACGTGCGCTTGGGCAGTGCCAAGTGCGAGCTTATGCGGGGGGATTATAGGTGCGCGATAAATCGGTTGGATAAAACATAACAGATTGCAGTAAATAGCGTTATAAGTTGCATTTTTTTCGCTTGTTATTTTCCTATTTCTTTTAATTTTTCAGCTTAATTATTCACGCATGGCGTGAATTTATAAACTTAACTGCGCTAAAAATATCGGTTATTCGAATATTATTATGCACATTGGCGTTCGAATCCTGACATCAAGGTGTATAGCCGATACGGTATCGCTGTTGTTTTTTGAGTTGTTGATTCGCGCTATTTTTAAGCAACTGCAAAGCGCAAGGTCTGCTTATTGACTTTGCGCATCCAACATGATGATCTTTTATATCGTCTACTCAGCTGAGGCCAGTAAACTGGCATTGCCACCAGCAGCGGTAGTGTCGATACACACGTGGCGCTCAACACAAAAACGAATGGGATCGTTGGTGTGAGTAATAAAAGGAACTATGCGCCCTTCCCTGCCCGCCAAACTGTTTCTGTACATCGAGCTATTTGCATGGGTTCCTGCAAACGCGATGGCATCGACGTTGTCGAGTTGTTGTAAAGGCAAGTTATCAATTGAACCGTGCAGGAACTCAAATGCTTTTGCAGAACCAGCTTGTTTAAACGCATTTGTGGATATTGGTTCAGCACAAACTGCAAGCACAGCGCAACCACAGGATAGGGCGGTTGTGCACAGTGACTCGCACGCGCTGGCGTTATCGGCAATAACCAGAACACGCCCACAAGCCCTTAAGGTAAGCTGATTGCTTTCGCCAGTTGGGCCTGGTAGCAGCCACTCATGCGTAAACTCCGGTGCGGTGTCAGGCAGTGATAAGTTATTTAAAGCTTGCTGCAGTGTTTGTTCTGAAATGGCATTGTCGTTCGTTTGTGTCCCGTTTTGCGATGCGGGTTTGTCGCTAGCGTGCAGGCAACTTTCAAGAGGGCTATAAAACCTTGGCAGATAATGTGGTCCGCCGGCTTTTGGTCCGGTACCTGACAGACCCTCACCACCAAATGGTTGTGAGCCGACAATAGCGCCGATCTGGTTGCGATTAACGTAGATGTTTCCAGCGTGTATGTGATCAACAATGTGTTGCACGCGATCATCTATTCGGGTGTGCAGTCCGAACGTTAGTCCATAGCCGCTGGCGTTAATGTCGTTGATAACCTTTTGCAGCTCATCGGCTTTAAAGCTGGCGACATGTAATACCGGTCCAAAAATTTCTTCCTTCATATCGCTAATACCGTTAACACGAACGATAGCAGGTGTGCAAAAGGTGCCTGACACAGGCACGCTCACTTTCTTCAATAGTTGGCCGTTTTTATCGCATTCATCGATGTAACGATTAATCTTCAGTTGCGCTTGCTCATCGATTATCGGGCCAATATCGCTACTAAGGTGCCACGGGTTATCTATGGTGAGCGTATCGAGTGCACCACATAACATGGCAAGCAAGCGTTGCTCGGCCTCTTCCTGAATGTATAGTACGCGCAATGCAGAACATCGCTGACCAGCGCTTTGGAAAGCTGACATGATAACGTCGCGAACCACTTGTTCAGTGAGTGCTGTTGTATCCGCTATCATCGCGTTCAAACCACCGGTTTCAGCAATCAGCATGGGGTCGGTGTCGAGTTCAATAGCTTGGGTTTCATCACGGTGTTGGATTAAACGTTGGCTAAGTGTTTTTTCTATGTGCTTTGCCACACCGGTAGAGCCGGTAAAGCAAACGCCATTGATGCGATGATCACTCACCAACGCATTTCCAATCGTTGCACCATCGCCAGGTAAAAGTTGTAAAGCACCGTTGGGAATCCCGGCCTCATACAACAAGGTAATTGCTCTGGCTGCGATAAGCGGTGTTTGCTGCGCAGGTTTTGCTATCACGACGTTACCAGCTGCAAGTGCAGCACCGAGCTGGCCACTGAAAATCGCCAAAGGAAAATTCCACGGACTAATGCAGACGATCAAGCCTCTGGCTTGCCTGCTTTGCGCATGCTTTATTGCTTCGAGTGCATAGTAACGCAGGAAGTCGACCGCCTCCCGAACTTCGGCAATGCCATCGGATAAGTGCTTACCCGATTCGCGGCATAACAGCGCACACAGTTCAGCGATATTGTCTTCGTACAAATCAGCCGCTTTTTGTAATCCCGCTGCTCGCTGCTCAGCAGTGGCTTTCGCCCAATCGCTCTGGTTTGCCAGTGCAATATCAATAGCGGATGCAACATCGGATACGGTAGCCTCGGCCACTTTACCAACACTATCGTTATGGTTGGACGGGTTTAAAACAGCGTTGAATTGCTTCGTCACGCTACCGTTTACCGGGGCGCTGCGCTCTGCTGTGCTACTGCCCAACAAAGGTTCTGCCGACCAGCTTGTGTGGGCGAATGCGTCACGCTCATCCAGTAACACTTGAATGGATGCCGGATCGTTTATGCGATACCCTTTGGAATTAACCCGTTCGGGTTCAAACAAAGCCAGCGGTTTTTTTATCGATGGGTGTTCGGCATCGGCAAAGGACAGGGACTCTTCTATCGGGCATCTGGCAACGTCCAGTGCTGGTATTTCTGTATTCACAATCTGGTTAACAAAGGAGCTGTTGGCGCCATTTTCCAGTAAACGTCGAACCAGATAAGCCAGCAGATCAACATGTGCGCCAACCGGTGCATAAATTCGGCAACGTGTGTTGTGCTTCGCTTTAACGTGCTGATGCAAGGCTTCTCCCATCCCATGCAATCGCTGAAATTCGTAGCTGCTGGTATCAGCACCGGCAAGATAACGAATAGCTGAAACGGTATGTGCGTTGTGCGTGGCAAACTGGGGATAGATCAGTTCGCGATTGTCGAGCAAACGCTGCGCGCACACCAGGTAGGAAAGGTCGGTATGGGCTTTGCGCGTATACACCGGAAAGTTTGCAAGCCCGAGTTCCTGTGCCTGCTTTATTTCTGCATCCCAATAAGCGCCCTTCACCAATCTGACCATAATACGGCGCTGCCTGCTCTGACATACGCTGATCAGCCAATCGAGTACTGGCAACGCACGCCGACTATAAGCTTGCACAACAACTCCGAATCCTTGCCATGAGGGTACTGCTACGTTGCTCAGTAAACCGTCGATAATATCCAGTGACAAGTCGAGACGATCGGCCTCTTCTGCATCTATGTTCAGACCGATGTCGGCTTTGGCGGCCATGTCCACCAGAATTTGTGCGCGTGGTAAAAGTTCATTTAGTACTTTTTCTTTTTGCGCGTATTCGTAGCGCGGGTGCAGGGCGGAAAGCTTGATCGATATACCGGGTTTTTCACTGATGCTATTGCCAGCAACAGTTGCAATACGTTCGATAGCACGGGCGTAGGCATTAAAGTAACGCTCCGCATCTTCGTTTGTGCGGGCAGCTTCACCGAGCATGTCGTAGGAGTATGTGTAGCCGGTAGATTCAAGTTCCACCGCTTCCTTTAATGCCGCATCGATGGTTTCACCTAGCACGAATTGCTTGCCGAGCATTTTCATGGCCTGACTCACGGCGGTTCTTACAACAGGTTCACCGAGTCGTTTAATGAGTTGCCGCAGTGCACCGATGGGGTTAACGCTGTCTTTTTCGGTATCACCATCGTCGAGGATTTGACCGGTTAATAATAAAGCCCAGGTGGATGCATTGACTAAGCTTGAGCTCGAACGACCTAAATGGACACCCCAGTTAGAAGGCTCTATTTTATCGGCAATGAGTTCATCGATTGTTTGAGGGTCGGGGACACGCAACAGAGCTTCTGCCAGGCACATTAACCCCACACCTTCTTTGGTAGAGAGTCCGTACTCATTCAGAAAACTCTCCATGATACTCGGGTTATTCTCTTCGCGAAGCGCGGTGACAACACCTGCGGCTTGCTCCGTTAGCATGTGCCGCTCGCGCTCGGACAAAGACACTTCCTGCAAAAGCTCCCGAACAATCTCTGGTTCACTTTGTAAGTACCGCTGCCGTATAGCAACTCGAATTGACTGGCTCTCGGCCATGTTATTTATTCACTCTGAAAGGAAAAGGTATGCGCTTCAAACAGTGTTTTGGAACACATACGCTTGATGGCGCCAAGCGTAAATGCGGTAACGCATTAGGCATGCCCGATGAGTATACCTGCGGCAAAAACCAGTGAACCGCCTAATACCACCTGAAACATTGCTCTGCCCCAAGGTGTTTCAAGGTAACGATTTTGTATCCAGGTAATAAGCCAAAGCTCAACGAACACAACCGCAATAGCGATGGTGGTAGCCACCTTGAAATTTGGAATCAGATATGGCAATGCATGGCCAAGTCCACCTATGGTTGTCATGATACCGCTGGCGAGCCCGCGTTTTATCGGGGAACCTCGGCCAGTGAGCACGCCGTCATCATGAGCAGCTTCGGTAAACCCCATTGAAATTCCAGCGCCCACCGATGCTGATAAGCCAATTAAAAAAGTATCCCAGGTTCTGCCCGTGGCGAAAGCTGCGGCAAATATTGGTGCCAACGTTGAAATAGACCCATCCATCAAACCTGCAAGCCCGGGCTGGACATAGGTCAGTAAAAATTGCTTATGTTCTTTTTCTGCTTCTTCTTCGCGTACCGAATCGGGTGTGAGTTCTGCGGATAAATCGGCTGCCAGACTCCCATGACTGGCCTCAGCAAGTGCCAGATCACCTAGCAGTTTTCGGGTATCGGCATCGCGGGCGTTTTTAGCCGCAGCAAGATAGAAACGTTCAGCTTGGCGTTCCATAGTCTGCGCCATGTCGCGGGTTTTTTCGAGCGATAGCGGGCGCACGAGCCAGTCTGGTTTGCGTTCGTAATAGCCTCGCACATGCTCCCTGCGCAATAGTGGAATCTTGTCGCCAAAGCGTTTTTTGTGCAGTGCTATAAGGCGACCACGGTGTTCGTTTTCTTCTTCTGCCATGGCATCAAACACACTGGCGGATGCCGGGAAACTTTCTCTTAATCCGTCTGCGTAGGCACGATAAATTCGACCATCGTCTTCTTCAGACGAAATGGCGAGCGCTAAGATTTCCTGCTCGGTTAGTGAGCTGAAAGTACGTTTCGAAATGGAGAAAAATCTGGATATCATCGCTTACCCAACTCGTTTGTTCGTCGGTTTTTTAATATTCGTTTTCACTATGCTATTTAACTATGCTATTCGAGTACGCTATTTGACTAAGCCAAGTGTGGCATCAGGTGGATGCCTTCTGCCAACAGTGATACGTTCAATTGACTATTTAATGTGACACTGTTGCGCTTAGCCACATGTCTTGATAAGCGAAATGCAATAGATTCGCCGGTTGATTCGACCTTGAGTTTTAATGCTACATCATTTCCCAGGCAGACAGATTCAGCAACCACGGTGCTAATCGGGTTTTCACGCTCCCCATTCGATGGTTTGTCGGGTCTGTGCATTATGATCGCTGAGGGATCAACCAGTATATCAACCTGATCGCCGTCAGCTGGTATCCATTGAGAGGACGCCGGTTTGGGAATATCCAGACACGTACCAAACGCGTGCAACCGACCGCCAACTCCATGGTTTGTAAATTTTACCGAGAACACATTTTTATGCCCGAGTAATCGTGCAATTCGAGCATTGAGTGGACGTTGCATGACGTTTTCAACCTCACCGCTTTGAAGTGTGCTGCCGTGGTGCATAAGGCATAGCGTATCGGCTAGCTGTTGCACTTCGAGCATATCATGCGTTACCAGAATCATGGGCACTGCCAGGGTCGAGCGTATTTGTGCTAATTCCCGATAGAGCTTTTCTCTGGTTAATTGATCGACTGCGGAAAACGGTTCATCGAGCAATAACACATCCGGTTCTCGTGCAAGTGCTCTGGCCAATGCAACCCGTTGACGCTGTCCACCTGAAAGTTGGTGTGGCATCTGATGTTGTAAGCCATCCATGTTGGCAAGCGTCAGCCATTCCTGCGCTCGTTGTTTGCGCTTGGCACGTGCCACATGCGACATGGCCGTTTGAACGTTATCAAGCGCATCAAGATGGGGGAAAAGTGCGTATTGTTGGAATACCAAGCCGACGCGTCGCTGCTGTGCAGTTTGAAACTGACCGGTTTCGGTGTCTTGCCAGACGCGGTCGTTAACAGCGATATAACCAGAGGCTGTATGGTTTAAACCGGCGATGCTGCGCAGCACAGTGGTTTTACCGCTGCCAGACGGGCCGGTGAGCGCTAACAGCTCGCCGCGGGCACATTGCAAAGACACGTTTAACGCAAACGGCGTTTGTTGTGTCAACCGTACCTGAAGCGCTCCGTTGTTCGACAATGTAGCTGACTTTTTCATTCACTTCGAGCTTATCGTATGCGGCGTTGCTGCATACCTGCGACCCGCACTATGACCAGTGCAAGG
Organism: uncultured Granulosicoccaceae bacterium; assembly: GCA_937922945.1. Taxonomy (GTDB): domain Bacteria; phylum Pseudomonadota; class Gammaproteobacteria; order Granulosicoccales; family Granulosicoccaceae; genus Granulosicoccus. The sequence continues at coordinate 19,943 of CAKZUP010000013.1, read as the reverse complement.
ATGGAAAATATCAGCAACGCAACCGTCATACCACTAGCCGCTGGCATGTCAAAAGCCTGCACACTGTCATAAATGGCGATGGAAAGTGTGCGCGTTTCGCCGGCAATGTTGCCACCAACCATCAGCACAACACCGAATTCGCCCAGCGTATGGGCGAAGGTGAGTGTGGCGGCACACAGAACTCCCAGCCAGCACTGTGGTAACTCGATTCGTGCAAACGTTTTGGTCGCGCTCAGGCCGCTCACCCATGCTGCCTCCCGAGTATCCGTCGCGATAGCGCTGAAGGCTTGCTGGCAAGGTTGAACGGCGAACGGTAAGTTGACAACCAATGAGGCGAGCACAAGCCCTTCGAAGCTGAACACCAAGGGCTCATTAAAAACAAAAGACAGCGATTGACCGACAACGTGGTTTGGACTGAGTGTAACCAGCATGTAATAGCCAAGCACAGTGGGTGGCAGCACCAGTGGCAAATAGACAAGCGCCTCTAACCAGGCGCGACCGCGAACATCGCTATAGGCCAGAAAACGGCCGATCATCAAGCCAATGGGTATGAGCAAAATTGTGGTCCAAAACGCAAGCTTAAGTGATAACCAGAATGGCGACATGGTTAACGGGTGGCCTCAAATCCGTTCTGTGCCAGAATGCGCTGTGCCGTCTCAGAAAGCAGAAAATCGAACAGCGCTTTTTCACCGCCTGATTTTTCTGTCAGTAAGATCATCGTATGCACTAACGGATTGTGTCTGGTTGGGTCTATGCGCTTGAACTGCAATGGTGGCAGCTGCGCTCTTGCTGCATTGGACACCAGTGATAATGGCACGATACCACCATCGCTTGCTCCTGATAGAGCAAATTGCAACGCCTGTACGGCATTCTCTCCGAGCGTGAACGCAAGGTTAGCGGATTCTGGATAGGCGTCGAGTAACTCTCTGGCGGCAATACCATAAGGCGCAAACGCGGGATTCGCTATCGATAACCGTGTTAATTGTGCAGGCAACGCGTCCGGTGTTTTTTCAGTCGTATTAAGCCATACTGCAAGCGTCGAATCGGGCTGGGTAACCCACGCCAGAAGTCCGTAGGCATAAGTGACGGGAGTGTGATCAGTAACACCGTTCTCTATCAGCCATTGCGGGTAGGTGTCGTCGGCAGAGAGGAACAGATCGAACGGTGCGCCCTGAAGAATTTGGCGAGCGAGGTTGCCAGAAGAGCCGAACGTCACGCGCGGTGTGGCTGCGTCCAGTTCACGGTACTCGTGCATTAAGGCTGGCCAGACTTGTCGTAAACTAGAGGCGACCGCAATCAATGGGCTCTCGTTGGCGTTGGCTTGAACCGCGGCGAGCCAAAGTGTGAGTAGCAATGCCATTCGCGTCGTCTTCATTCGAAGATGGTAACACCCTGTTTAGCCGGAGTGAGTAGGCTCGATAACATCCGGTAGGTTGTAACATTCACACTTTATGGCTCTCTCAAACTTTACGGCTCTCTCACACTTTAAGTTTCCTTGGCCTGTCAGTTGCGCAAACGCAAACAATTAGCGCTTTTCGCATTTGCTGTGCTGGTGTAAATTGTATGATTCAGAAACACAAATAAGAAGGTTTTACCTATGGCCGGTGAATTTGGCACTAAATTCATGCCCCAAATGACGTTGAGCGAGTATGACAATGGGTGGAGCGACATGCGAACCGTTGACGCTGATACAGTCAGTTTGCATCCCGGTGCGCATGTCTTTCACTATGCCAGTACTTGTTTTGAAGGGCTAAAAGCCTTTCGTCACAAAGATGGGTCGGTGAATATTTTTCGCATGGACAAAAATATCGATCGATTCCGTCAGAGCAGTGAGCTCCTGTATTTGCCGCCACTGGATATCGAGCTAACGAAAAATATGATAACCAGTATTGTTGGCCAATACCGAAACGAGGTGCCGGAACCACCCGCTTCGATGTACATTCGACCAACGCATATCGGCACTGAAGCTGCCATTGGTAAAGCCGCAGAGCCTAGTGATACTTCTTTGTTATTTGTTCTGCTATCGCCGGTAGGCGATTATTTCTCTCACGGCGAAGCATCCTTGCGCATCCTGCTCGATGAAGTTGGCGTCAGGTGTGGTCCAGATCATGGCATGGTGAAAGGCGGTGGTAACTACGCCAGTGCATTGAAACATTGTATGCGGGCAAAGCAGGAACACAATGCGCATCAGGTGCTGTTCTGCCCCGACGGTGATATACAAGAGACGGGCGCTGCCAACTTCATATTAATCGATGGCGATACGTTAATAACCAAAGCGTTAGACGACAGTTTTCTGCATGGCGTTACTCGTGAATCGATTCTGACACTTGCGCGCGACAGGCAGTTAAAAGTAGAGGAGCGTGACTTCAACGTTGAAGAATTGTTGGAACGCTGTGCCAAACCGGGTACTGAGGCAGGTCTTTCTGGAACGGCGGCGGTTTGGGCTGCCGTTACCACGTTTATTCATAACGGCAAAGAATACAAAGTAGGCTCTGGTGAACCGGGTCCGATTATTCGTGATATACGCGCAGAGCTTAACGATATTCAGTGGGGTGAGGCTGAAGATACGCACAATTGGCTCGAACGCGTGTAAAAATGCCCCAGAACGGCTGCTGATGAGTTTTCCTGATATCGTAGGTTAACCTTGTTAAACAAGTAGATTCGCACGGATGCGAACACTCAATGCCTGCGCCGCACCGAAAAAATCCATTGTGCGTGATGGAACGTTTTCATCGCGTTTATATTATTTCCTTGTACATTGCATACCCGTCCTTGCTCTGCACCAATCCAACTGAGCCATAGAATGCCCTTGTGCGTTCATTACGCTGGCTGGACAGCAACATGACTTTGAAGCAGCCCTGCGCGTAAGCAAAATTGATGGCATGGCGCAAACACTGACGACCAAACCCTTTTCGTCGATGTACATTCGCTGTCACCACATTTTCCAAAAGCGCATATGGCGCCGCACGCCAAGTGATATTGGGGATGATATTCAAGTAGCACGTAGTGACAATTTCGCCCAGATGTTCACCAACGAAAATAAAGTTTGAAGGGTCGTCGATTATTGCTAGAAATACAGCCTTTTTGTGTTCGGTATTCTCATGCTTATCGGCTGCATTGAGGTCTCTCATCAATGCATTAATCGCGTCAAAATCGTCTGCCTTAGCGTGTCTGGTATCCATGAGCCCATTTTTTGGTAAATTCTGGTGTTGGTTAATGTAACACTAGAGGCTATTGCGCAACCCTTCGGCCTTTATGGGGCAGGGTTGGCCTTACGAGAGCCGGCACACCCCTTAGTTTCGTGAACGCGGTACAATGCGCGCCGTCACAATGAACAGGCCTTAGCCGTGAACCCCAAATCTGCCCTCGCCATATCGATCGTTGCAATGGCCATTATTATCGTGGCATCCAACATCCTTGTCGCGATTCCGATTAACTCATGGTTAACCTGGGGCACACTGACTTTCCCGTTTGCGTTTCTGGTAACCGACCTTATGAACCGCTACTTTGGCGTTCAAAAAGCCAGGCAGGTCGTGTATGCGGGGTTTGCGGTAGGCGTGATTGCCTCGTTGGTGCTGGCAGATGTCCGCATCGCGCTGGCCTCAGGTACCGCGTTTCTGATTTCTCAACTACTGGATGTTTCAGTGTTCGACAAACTTCGATCGAAAGAGTGGTGGGTCGCGCCGTTTACATCCTCAGTCATCAGCACGGTGTTTGATACCTTTCTTTTCTATGCGTTGGCGTTTATTGGTACCGGAGCCGCGTGGCACCAATGGGCTATTGGTGATTTGGGCGTTAAATGGCTGGTGGCGCTGGTGGCGCTCATTCCTTATGCATTGTTTACCGGTCGCTCGCGGGCGAGCGCCTAACCGGTTGCAGTCAATCTGCGGTGAGTTTTTACGCTTCGTTGTAGGCAGACAACAAGCCGCAGTTCTGCGCCTCACGTACACAAGAGGTGCGGTTCTTCACCGACAAGAGCTTGAATAGCTGTGAGGTGTGGTATTTCACGGTGGCTTCAGAGATACCGACAATTTGCGATATCTGCTTGTTGGAATTTCCTTCGGCCATGAGCCGCAATACTTGGAGCTGCTTCTCGCCAGGCTGCGGAATACTGATGCCCCGCTGACCACCCGACTGTGTCTCGTTCGCTAATGCGGCGTCCTGATTTTTGCCATCATTTTTGCCTTCATTTTTACCATCCAAGTAACGTTCTGGAAAAAAGCGGCCGCCTGAGAGTACTTTTTTCAGTCCTGCCATCATCTCGGCGCCTGGCAGGGTTTTCTGGATAAATCCTGCAGCGCCGTTTTTTATGGCTGCACGTACGTACTTATCTTCGGTGGCTCCGCTGACGATCACCACGGGAATGGTAATGCCTCTATTACTCAGACCCGCCAACAGGCCAATGCCGTCGATGCCAGGCATAAACAAGTCGGTGAGTATGAGGTCGAGCTGTTTGCCTGCGTCTATCGTCGACAGTGCATGCTGGGTAGAGTAGCAGGCAGTAATGTTGACGCCAGGCTCAATTTCCATGAGCATGACTTTCATCGCATCAGCGACCAGACGGTGATCTTCAACTAGCAGAATATTCATACGCGGAAGTATGGCAATTTGTGGCGCCCCACACTAGCGATCAAGTCCATATTTATGCTAAAGGCTAGTTTTTTGAAGCTAATATTGGGCACGAGAGCCCAAGGTTTAAGGGAAAATGGCACAATATGCAGCGTCACTCCTGCTTATTTGTCTATAGACGCGCAATCATGAATAATCCGCTCGATGCCTTAAAAGCCCTGAAAACCGGTAACGCCCAGTTTGTCTCCACCGTAGAGCAGGCCAAGCCACTAACCACTGCCATTGAGGCATCTGCCATGCATGAAGCGCAGAAGCCGTTTGCGATTGTTCTGAGCTGTTCTGACTCACGAGCGCCAGCTGAGCTGTTGTTCAATCAGGGATTTGGCGCACTGTTCGTGGTCCGGGTTGCGGGGAATATTGTGACGCCGGCACAGCTGGCCAGTATTGAATTTGCAGTCATGAGCTTTGGCGTGCCATTGGTGGTGGTTATGGGGCATTCCAATTGTGGGGCAATAGCGGCAAGTATCGACGCGTTGGAGCATCCCGAAAAACCAGTTCCGGATGGCTTGCAACCCATTGTTGTTCCGATTTGCTCGATTGTTGCTCCCTTGCTGGACTCACCTCTGAAAGGCGATAGGGTGGCGTTGATGAATCAGGCTATTCGCGATAATGTCAGTTCTGCAGCTGGGCAGTTGAGGGCCGCATCGGGCGTAATCAAAGAGCGGGTGGCTAGCCAGGATTTGCTGGTAGTGGGTGCAGAGTACAATCTGCAATCGGGAGTCGTGGACTTCTTCGATGGCTTGCCCATGTGATGTCTGCCCCGGGCAACCCGGGCTACCTGAGCGTTGAGAATTTATCCTGAAGGCTTGCGCAGTTTTAACTGTAAGCTGCGCATTAAAGCCTGATTGCTAAATCAAGGCTCGTGGATTCCGCAAATTTTCGACATATCAACCAATTCAGCCAATGACCGGGCTTTCATCTTTGCCATTATTCTTGCTCGATGATCGTCAACAGTACGGTGACTGATGTCGAGCTCGCGCGCAATTTCTTTGTTTGAATTATTCGCTATGCCCGCAACAAGCAAGCGCATGACATCCAATTCGCGGGCGGTCAGTTTTGCAAAGCGTTGATTAATGTCGGTTGCGTGTTGTTCCTTTTCAAGCAAGACGGCACTGCGCGAAATAGCCAGCTCGATGTGCTCTTGTAGCGCATCTACTGAATAGGGTTTTTCTAAAAATTCGAACGCACCATTTTTCATCGCTCGCACCGACATGGGGATGTCGCCATGTCCGGTAACGAAAATGATAGGCAGGGATGGATATTTGTCGACAATTTGTTCTTGAAGGTCGAGACCGCTAATGCCGGGCATGCGCACATCGAGCACCAGGCAAGCAGCTTGGCCGGGGATGTAGTGTTGCAAAAAAGAATCACCGCTCGAAAAACAATGCACCGTGTAGCCACGCTTTTCAAGCGAACGGGTTAACGCGGTTCGAACAGATTCATCATCGTCGACAACATAAACAATTTTTTCAATTACAGTTTCGGCCGGTGCTTGCATTGGAGTGTACCTCTAGCCTGCAGGGATAGTGAATTTGAACATCGTAACATCTTCCTCGTTCTGGTCAATCCAAAGTCGCCCTCCGTGTTCTTCCACAATTGTGCGACTAATCGACAATCCGAGCCCCATACCTTCTGGTTTGGTGGTCTGAAAAGCGGTAAACAGGTGCTCTGCAAAGCCTGGGTCTATGCCGGGACCTGTATCAGTGATGCACACTTCAATGTGGCCTGTTTGGTTAAGGTAGGTGTCGATGGTTAATTCTTTTATCGTTGAATTGTGCTGCCCCATCGCCTCAACACTATTACGTTCCAGATTAACCAGCACTTGTTGAATTTGCACAGGATCGATCGTTGGCGATGGCAAACTGTCGGTGAGACGAAGGATAACTTTTACACCTTTGGCACGGGCTTCCGGTGCGGTTAAACGAACGGTTTCACGCACTAGCTCGTTGATATCTGTAGGAAGCTTATCTGACGTATCCTTCCTGACCAGGTGCCGCATGCTGCGGATTATTCCACCCGCGCGGTGCGCTTGTTCTGAGATATCGTTTACGGTCTCGACTAGTTCTGCATCTATATCCGTATAGGTACGTATGCTCGAAACAACCGCGTCGCAATTGTGTGCGATCGCGGTAAGTGGCTGGTTAAGCTCATGAGCCAGCCCGGAGGCGAGTTCGCCAGCGGTGGAGAGTCTTGATGCATGCGCAAGTTCTGCACGTAATCGTTGATCGCGTTCTTCTAGTTGCTTGCGACGTGAAACATCTTCGTGAACCAGAACCGCGTAGCGATCTTCGTCTGTGTAAAACGTGTACATGGACACCAAGCTCCATTGCCTTTTCTCTTTTCGGTGGCAAGGGTATTCGTAGAACATCACCTCTTTTTTGCCGTCCAATACTTCCGTGATTTGTTTTATTGCCTCTGCTATACCATCTCGCTCTTCGTCTGTCACCGCCGTGGATCGAAACACCGCTGCGTAGTGATGGCCGACACCGCCATCGGTGTAGCTGGAATGCGTAGAGGATACGAACGTTTTCCACGGCGTATTCACCGCAGTTACGATGCCCTCTTTGTCGAGTATCGCGATATCTGAATTCAGCGAGTTTAGTGTTGCACGAAGAAACTGCTCCGAGCCGAGCAAGGCGGTTTCGGCTTGTAAGCGACCGCGGGTTTCAGCGTCGATCAGTTTTTGGGCATTGGTTTCCTGATCTTTTGCCAATTGTGTTTGTAAGTTTCGTTGTCGTATTAATAGCGCTGCAATGGCAACTGAAAGCCAGACAAACCCGAACAACAGTAGCAACAGTGAATCTCTGAATCGCTCCAGAAATTCTGTTTGCTCGGTAATTAACTCGGTTGCAACTGCGGTAATTTCGGTGGAGATCGATCGTATTGCAGGAAATCGATCACGCATTCTTTTCGATGAAAGTTCGAGTATGAAGTGATCATCTCCCTGATAACCGTGCAGGCCATTGGTTGTCCATTGGGATATGTCTTCGATAATAGGCTTAACGTAAGCATGCGCTTTTGCAGCGCCGTCGAGTCGGGCAAAGCTATAGTTAGAACGCATCTGAGCCAGTTGGTCTTGCGCTGCGGCCACGCTGGACTTCATGGCCGCAACACTGGCTTCGTCGTCGCTAAGCCTGTTGTGTTCTATTGCAACCAGAACGTTGCCATACTCCTGTATTAGAGTCGAAACATCGTGTTGTTGCTCTAGGATCTCTTCAGCCAAAGCTTCGCGTACTTGCGTGGTCTTTTGGTAAATAAACGCGGCAATGCCCATACCGATACTGAGTAGCAGCGCTGCAACCGCAATAGATGAGGTTCGAGCGCTCATTGTGTCAGGCCCTGTTCCTGATAGAACCGAAGCGCTCCGGGGTGCACGGGCACGTTTAACCCGGTCAAGGCTGTTTCGAGTTGAACTTCACGTCCCTTGGGATGGCCCTCTCTTAACTTTGCAAGTGTTGCATCGCTCCAGAGCATGCTTGTCAGGTTATAGACAAAATCATCATCCAGATCTTTGTTCAGAATAAGCTGCGCCGGCACACCAATGGTTTTTATGTCTTCGGCATTCTGATAAGTGCCAGCCGGAATAAGGTCGCTGGAAAAAAACGTATAGTCGCTGATAATCTTATCGACCAACGGGCCTGATATAGGGACAACGGATGCCAATCCATCGGAGACAATGCGAGACACCAGATCGACAGGATAGCCCGCAACAACAAAGAACGCGTCGAGCTCATTGTTTTTTAAGCGCTCTATAGCGTCTGATGTATTCAAATAAACTTGATCGACTATGTCACTGGTCAGGCCAAATGCTTCGAGTACCGCTAATGAATCGAGACGCGTACCTGAACCCAACTCATCAAGAGAAACACGTCGGCCCTTGAGGTCTTTTACGCTGTTTATGTTGGAACCGACTCGCACAATCAGATGCATACTTTCAAGATAGAGCGTGGCAAGTGTACGCAGCTTATCCCGTGGTTCTTCGTCTTCGAATGGTCCGCTGCCCTCGTAGGCCCAATGCACTATATTCGCCTGCGCCAACGCGCCTTCCAATAAGCCGTCGTTAAGATCGGCAACGTTACTGGCTGAACCAGATGCCCGCTGTGCAATCGCAACCAGGTCGGGTTCTTCATAGGCGGTGCCTGCATGCAATTGTGACGAACCGGTTATCGATTCGGCAATAAGTGTACCGATAGGGTAATAGGTGCCGGCCGAACTGCCGGTGCCGATTCTCATGATTATTGGATCCGCTAGCGCGGTTGCGCACATCGCAAACGTTAACAAACAGCATAGCCACAGCCGTTTGAGACCATGACGATTAAGGCGATTTACAACATCGTTGAATTCTTTGGCTGTAGTTAACATCAAAGCCCACTGTGTTTGCAGAACGCTATGATAGCTGGCCAGAGCAACTCTTGGCTACTTTTATAACAATGATGCAGCCGATGAACCTGACATTATTGTCTGTGCTGAACCTGAAATTTATTCGCTTAACACTAATGGTCTAAATGCGTGATCCATCCGCTGCGAGCATCTGGTGCCGCATGTTCATGCGCCTTCCGCAGCAATCTTTGCCTATCGATGCAGTTAGTGTAAACCGTCACGAGAAACCATAGGTGGCCGGATAGATCGGTGCTTGAGTCTGACACTCTTAGATTGTGCACGGATTGCGCATCTATTTGATTTGCCGAGCGGGGAGAAAACGGATTGCGCGCGCTGGCGCAGCCCGGAGCAGGGTAAAGCCAGCCCTTCCACTGTGGTATTAGCGACACTAGTGCATCCATAGCGCGAATTGCAAAGGGTTCGTAGACGCGGGTGTCATCGTGCATTACCCAAACCAGTTGCCCGTTGATATTGTTCCAGAGTTGATACCATGTTTGCTCGCCATCGTAATTAAAACCGAAGACAGCAAGTGATTCTTCAAACTGATCGTCATTCACCGCTAAATAGTCTGTCCACTTAGCGCACGATAATCGCGGGTGAGCAGTATGTGGCCGGTGGTATTCCACGATTTTTTCAAACTTGCGCGTGTAGCTGGAATTTCCAGATCGTGCCGTCAATAGCCCGGTAAGCCGATCGGGCGGGGGCGTAAATGGTGTGTTTATGCCTGCCAATAAAAGGGGTTTCAACATAGAGCTGCTGGAAATAGTGAGCTTCACGATACGTTTATCCTTTGCTTAATACACGGATTAATCAAGAGTCAAGCAGTAGAACAAATTCGTGCAACGCATTGATGATAGGGTCAGGTTGAATTCTGATGAATTCTACATCCGCGGCTAACCATGACTGACCGCGCAGGGCAGGAGAGCGAGCGCTGATGTTATGTATTCGTTATACTTCTTGGCTGCTGCATGTGCATCTGGTGCCAGCCCCTTTTCCTGAGATCGAAACACAATGACTAACTACGTACACGTTGAAGTTGATGGCCCGATAGCTGAAGTCGTTTTAAATCGTGCAGAGAAAATGAACGCACTCAACGAAAATAGCTTTACAGAACTTGTCGCCGCTGCAGAAACGGTTCGCAGTAACAAACAGATCCGAGTCGTCATTATTCGTGCGGAGGGCGATCATTTTTGCGCCGGTGCGGATAAAGCGTTTTTACAAGGCGCGGTGTCTGACCCCGAGGTCTTCTCAGCAAAAGCGCTGCAGTTACCTGAAGGCGAAATCGCCAACGAATTTCAGAAGCCTGTCATGGTTTGGTTAGACATCAACGTACCGGTTTTGGTTTGCCTACAAGGTGTTGTTTATGGGGCAGGAATGCAGTTGGCGCTGGCGGGTGATATCAGAATTGCATCACCCACTATTGGCATGTCGTTGTTTGAAATTAATTGGGGCCTTATCCCTGACATGGGGATAACACAAACCTTACCTCGGTTGGTTCGAGCTGACATAGCCAGCGAATTAATGTTGACCGGGCGCGTGGTGAAAGCGGATGAAGCGCAACGCATAGGCTTGGTTTCACGTGTTGAACAAGACCCACTGCAAGCTACGCGAGAACTTGCGCGCAAAATAGCGTCTAACTCACCGGATGCAACGTCGAGGGCGAAAAAGCTGTTACGCGATAGCGTTGGTTTATCCACCGCGCAGGCGTTGAAGCTGGAGGCGGAGCTGCAAAGTGAATTGGTGGGCACCGACAATCAGATAGAAGCTGCCATGGCGAATTTGCAGAAACGTGAAGCAAAATTTCAGTCATCATAAAATGCTTGCTGATCAAGCGGGGCTGCCACCGTTGCCGTCCGTGGCAGTGACGTTGCGTCGCAGCGCAGTATCTCGTGGCCATGCACCGACGGTTGCGCTTGAGCAGGAAACGCAACGTATTGTTCGGCGGCAAAGCTAAGCGAATATATACCCGAAACTAAGCTTGTGTGCTGTTGCAGCAGTGCTGCGTCGGGTGTGTTTATATGGATAGCTGCGGTATCGCTGAACTTGCATATTTAACTGGCTTTTTTCACCAACCCCATTGCCTGGTCTACCCACTCGTCTCGCTGAATGCGATCTCCAAAACCAGCGTTGGATTCAGACAATACGTCCGACACCATTTTTATGTCAGCTGGCTTAAAGCCTGCCAGTTGTTTAAATGTAGTAATACCTAAGTCGTTGAGGGTTTTTTCCATAACCACACCAATGCCTTTGATTACTTTTAAATCATCTTTTTCCTTGGGTGCCACAAACAATGGCGTTACATTCGCCTGATCATGTTTGTCGGCAACGGGGTGCTTTTCGATGCTGTCACCCTTGGAAGCGGTTGGTTTTTTTGTGTTGGCACTTTTGTCTGTAGCACCTTGCGAATTCGATACGGCGCACTGTGCGCAAATTGCTTTCGAGTCAGTAAAAGACGTACGCTCGCCCCAGTCGAGTATAAGCATAACGAACCAGAATAAAGTCCAGATTGCTGCGAGGGCGAAAAGAAAGGTTAACATGTGGTTCTCCAAATACAGTTTCTATGAGCTGTTTAAAACGCCATTTTAAAATGGTCTGCTTGGAGCCGGTCAGCGACATGTCAGTATAAAGCTGAATGTTTGAGTTCACGTTTTAATGTCTAAACTTTCTGGGGCTTAATAAGTTACCTCGACATGCACAGAATAGTGCTCTTTTTGCGATCAGTTTCTGTAAAAAGAATATGCGGTTCAGTTCTCGCTTTGCTGCGGTACACCAAAGCCGCTTTCATCCAGTTTTCTGCAAAGCACCTCAAGAGCGTCGGCAGATATTTCTTTACCTGCATTAAGGTATTCACTTACCTGGCCAGTTTGATTCGCCGCAAGTTGCAACGGGTTTTGATCAAGCCCTTGCGCAATCGATGTTAATCCGATACCGGATAGTATGACCCAGAACAACATGGAGAGACTACTTTTAACTATTTTCAAAATACCAAAAATCAGCAACAGCGCACCGAGCCCAATCAGCAACTCATCTGAATAGGCCATTGCTCTGAAATCATACCAATAGTCGAAAATACTCATATTTTTATCCTATCGAGGTGCTTGTATGGTTTAAAGAATAGCTAAACGGTGCTGTTGTGCTGTGGCAATGCAGCAACGATGTGCACCCTATGGGTTTCGCCGCCATTGAGCGCGGTATGGTAACCGCGTGTATCGGTGAAGTAGACAGAGCCATCGGCTGGCAAGTGTGTAACATGGTGATTAACGATGAACAGAGAGCCCGGATTGGAAATAATTGGTATGTGCAGACGGGGTTCAGGGTCGCGATGCCACGAATTGCAGTTGTATAAACCCTTCGACAGCACTCGCATACGACCAATAGGTGCGATGTCGCACAGCGTCTCCCACACATGTTTGAAGTAGGTATCTTTAAAAGTCGGAACAAATTCAGTGAACGCGAATTCATTGACCAGTTCCTCTCTTTTTACTTCTGCATAAGTGTCATCAACACGCGTATAGAACAGGCCCGATAAATCGTTTTCAGTTTCTACTTCAACCCCCGGCCGCCGGGTTAGTGAGAACGCGCCAAACCCGTCTTCCACCGCACCTTTGAACTCGGTGCGCTGCAACGATTCTGCAAGCGCTTCCCGAAGCTTTAAAATATCAAACGAGACTGGCAGCTTTTGAATGCCTTCACCGGGTTTGAATGTCGCAACAGATTCGGTATCAGGGCGTTGTTGCATCAGGTCTCCCAGCGCAGCCTTTGCGCTGGAAATGGTGTGTTCATCGGTATTCATGCACGGTACTCAATGTTGATGGTACTCAATTTAAATGAAGAAACTTAGCACAATGGGCTGCCAGTGCAGACTAATCGGCGTGGAGCATAGCGTATTTAGGTATCATGGAGTCCGACTCAGGAACAGTTTGAAACAGGTTATGTCCGTTTTGCAAGGCGAATTTCCACTCAGTGGTGTCATAGGTATTGTCGATACCGCAGCTTCTCTGCTACAAGAGGCTGTGCAGCGGGAGCTGCAGTGCGTAGAAATTCGTGCTGATTTACTTCGCAGTGCAGGTCTTGGCGATGAGGCTGTGCTAACGCTTGTGCGTGACGCCAAGGCGGCCGGGTTAGCGTGCCTGTTTACGCTACGGCATCAGGATCAAGGCGGTACATTTACTGCCGCTGAGACAGAGCGTGTGGCGTTTTGCAAAAAAGCCCTGGATGCAGGTGCCGATATCATTGATCTTGAATATGGCACCGAGGCAGCAGATGAGATGCTGCTAAGCGAGGTTCCGGTAATCCTCAGCTATCACAACTTTGAAGGCATGCTAAGTCAGGCAGAACTGCATGAACTAAGTCATTCAATGGAGGCAAAAAAGCCAGCGGCGGTAAAAATAATTCCCACCGGTCACTCACTAGCGGATGCGGCCACAATGCTTGAGTGGGTGTCGGCTGCCAGTCAATCCATCCAACGCATTGGTTTTACCATGGGAAGCGACGGGTCATACAGTCGCATTCTAACCTGCGCACATGGTGCGCCAATATCTTACGCAAGCTTTGGCGAGCCGGTGGCACCTGGGCAAATTGATATTGATGACATGCTGCAGCGCTATCGAATAATGGATATGTCGCCGCAAAGCCGTATTGTTGCGCTGGTTGGTGGGGACGAACAAGTGCAGTCTTACCTGGCCAGTAATAGGGTAAGTGAGAATAAGGCAACAGAACACGGCGGACATCATACTCAGCATAGTGTGCATCTGGCATTTTCAAATGCGCAATTGGAACAGCTGCAATCTGTACAGCAGTCAATGAAGATTGCTGAAATTATTGTCTTGTAAGCGAATTATTGGTATAGCTGTAAACGATCTGTGCAGTAGCATCGCCAGAATTTAATGGTATTCAATTGAGGTTAAATGATAACGCCATGAGTGAAAAAACAATTTCACCTGAGTTGTATAAGTTATTGCAAAGTGTTGATACACCGACCGTGTGCAACGCTATAGAGGTTGCGCAGGGCAAACGCGGTTTTGCGAACTTCACCCGTAAAACCATGCTCGTATCGACGACATCGAATCCGCCTATGGTCGGTTTTGCGCGCACAGCGAAAATTGCCGCTGTTGAGCCGCCAACCGAACCAGCAGACGTAATAAAAGCCCGGCGCATGCAGTATTTCAGAGAAATGGCTGCAGGCCCAAGACCTTCAGTTGCGGTTATCGAAGACGTCGATTTTCCTGATTGCATTGGTGCATGGTGGGGTGGCGTTCACACGGCGGTGCATAATGGCTTGGGCTTGTGCGGCGCGGTGACCAATGGCGTCATGCGCGATCTGGACGATATGCAGCCTGAGTTTACGGTGCTAGCTGGTTCCATCGGGCCCAGTCATGGCTTTGTCCATGTCAGAGAGCTAGGAACGCCTGTTAGCGTATTCGGGATGCAGGTAGCGCAAGGCGATTTACTACACGCCGATCAGCATGGCGCGTTAGTTATTCCTGAAGAGGTAATTCCCGACTTGTTCAACTCCATTAATATTCTTGTTGACACAGAGTCGATCATACTCGACCCTGCACGCGAGCCAGACTTTACAATAGAAAAGCTGGAATTGGCGTGGGCCGCTTTTGAAAAGGCGCGAACCTAGTCGATACTTTTTTTGCCCGGCGCAATAACGTGTCGCAAAAACCACCGCAGAGAACGGGTAGCGAAGTCAGACTTTCTACCGTATGGCTTGCGTAAAGAGGACAGTCATGTCATCACCGTTAAAACCAGTACCTCAACCAAATCAAAGTTGGGTGAGTGTTGATGCCGGTAATATCGATACGTTCATAAAGCAGGTCTCACAACAGACTCAACTCGCGCAATGGCCATTTGCCAGTGCGGTCGAGCAAAATCTGTTGGTCTATTCCGGTGATGACGTTCGTGCCGCTAGTGTTAATCCGGGTACTCGAAAGGCGCTGATGTTCGAGTGGGCAAGAGCACTTCAAAGTGGTCCGGGTATTGTTGCCATAAAAAATGCCATGTCCGATCATGAGGCTATCGACGCCACCACCGAGTTGTTCACGAGCATGATCGAGGAGCAACATCGCAATAATCAAGTGACCGGTGATCACTTTGCCAAGCCCGGTTCCAACGATCGGGTTTGGAATGCCTTAGAGAAGCACTGTGTTGCCGACCCGGTAGGCTTTGCCCGTTATTTCTCGAACGACACCATCGCGCTCATTGCACAGGCGTGGCTAGGGCCTGGTTACCAGATAACGGCGCAAGTGAATCGCGTGAACCCCGGAGGCAGTGCGCAGAAAGCGCATCGCGATTATCATTTGGGGTTTATGACGCCGGAGCAAATTCTGCAATACCCCGAGCACGTGCATTCGTTCGGACAAATGCTGACACTACAAGGGGCTATTGCGCATTGTGATATGCCGCTTGAATCTGGCCCTACGCTCTATATGCCTTATTCACATCAGCATTTAGAAGGCTTTATTTCATTCGCGCGCGATGAGTATCAGGAATATTTCAACGAACATCGATGTCAGGTGCCGTTACAAAAAGGCGATATGGTGTTTTTTAACCCGGCCGTTATGCATGCGGCAGGTGATAACCAATCGAAAGATATTTATCGGCTGGCAAACCTTCTGCAAATTGGTTCGGCGTTTGGGCGCAGCATCGAAACGGTTGATAGAGTGCGCATGCTGCACAGTCTCTATCCTGTTTTAGCCAACCAGAAGTCAACCAATACGTTATCGGCTACGCACTTGAGTAATGTTATTGCAGCGTCAGCTGAAGGTTACCCGTTTCCGACCAATCTGGACGCTGACCCACCGGTTAATGGTATGGCGCCGCAAGCTCAGAGTGCGATGGTTGCTGATTGTCTGGCTCAAGGTATTGCGCCCGAACAGTTTAACGAGCGTCTCGCCGCTCATACCAATCGCCGTCGCTCCGTTCCTGAGCACACAGCTTAAAGCACTGCCGGCAATCGAGTAGCTGGTGGTGTGTTCCGGCTGCGAGTCGACGTGACGACGCCATCGATAATAGTCATGCCAATGCCGGGTAGGTTGCCCTGATGAATGCTTTCGAGCATATCGTTACCTGGCGAATGCTGTGCCTGATCGAGTAAAACGAAGTCGGCCGATTTGCCGACTTCGATAATACCGGTGTCGAGCTCTCGCATACGAGCGGTATTGCCGGTCGCAAAACAGAACGCGATTTCGGGCGGCACATTGCCAAGGCTTGATAGCATCGCGATCATGCGAAGAATACCCAGCGGCTGAACCCCGGAGCCTGCGGGTGAGTCTGTGCCGAGTATGACTCGCTCCGATTGGTCGATTTCGAAAGCGGTCCGCATTGCCAACAGACCGGCGCGCTCATTGCCGTTGTGGACTATTTCTATTCCGCGTGTACAACTTTCGCAAAGGCAAGTAATTTGATCATCGGGCAATGCGGTATGGCCACCGTTGATATGACCGATTATGTCGGCATCTGCTTCGAGCACCACATCTTTATCGATTAAACCGGAGCCTGGAATGGACGGGCCGCCAGTATGGATAGTTGATTGAATGCCGTATTTGCGCGCCCACTTAACCATCTCGGCGGCTGTCTCGCCAGCCTTCACTGAACCCAGCCCAACTTCACCGAGTAGTTTCACACCGGCTTCTGCAAGTTCCTTAAAGTCTGATTCCACCATGCCCTGTTCAAGTACCGGTGCGCCGGCGATCATTTTGACGCCGGATGGTCGAAAGTTTTCATACCATCGCTGTGAGGCGATCGCCATGGCTTTTAGTCCAACGATATCTTTCGGGCGACCGGGCAGGTGGACCTCACCCGCTGAAATCATGGTGGTGACCCCACCGTGCAGGCAGGAATCTATCCAATTGACTTGTTGCTGACGCGGCGTGTAGTCACCGATAACCGGATGCACGTGGCTGTCGATAAGACCAGGGCTCAGCCAAACTCCGTTGGCATCGACTGTCACGCTTGCCTGATCGGTGTCTAAATCTGAAAACTGACCAATTGCGCTGATGGTTCCGTCGTGGCAAATAACGCAATCACCGTCAATTAATGGCTCTTCCAATTTGCCCGACAATATTTGTCCAATATTTTTTATAACCAGTTTGTTGGACGCGTTGCTCATGCTGGGTTCCTGAATGAACGATCAAGGTTCCCTACGCTAATGCAAATTGATGGTAAACGCCAGCGCTGGGCCGCAATTCGACTGTCGGGCCGATCGTCGTGATGAGCTGGTAAATAGATGAACAATGCCAGCTTTTACTTGACGCTCTGAGCCTATTAGAGGATAAATATTGCTACTCAACAGTGTCTGGAAGTTTGATGTCTGCTATTCAACCAAGAAAAATACACGTGTGTGTCGAGGAAATCTGGCACGAGGGTGGCCCGGTGGTTGATAAGCCTCAGCGTAAGGCGTACGCATTTGCGGTTATCGACAATCCTTATGCTGGACGCTACGTTGAAGAAATAGCCAACTTTATGGAAGAGCTAAAGCCGCTTGGACTCATGCTTGCCCAGCGTCTTATCGATACACTTGGCGGCGCCACGTGCATCGAGGGTTATGGCAAAGGCGCCATAGTCGGCACCGATGGTGAAATTGAACACGGCGCACTGTGGCATGTCCCGGGCGGTTACGCTATGCGCGAGTTGCTGGGCGATGCAAAAGCCATAGTGCCTTCAACAAAAAAAGTGGGCGCCACGGGAACTCGTTTGGATATCCCGGTAACTCATATTAACGCCTCGTATGTGCGCGGCCATTTTGATGCCATGGAAGTGGGTTGTAACGATGGTCCTAAAGCCAATGAAATACTATTGGCACTGGTGATGACTACCGGTGGGCGCGTGCACGATCGCGTGGGTGGTCTGCGAGCAGCCGATATCAAAGGTGAGGATGGTTTGCGATAAGTAGGAACCCGCCTTGGCAACTTCAGTTTCTACACCGTTTGCGTTGAGTTCGATATCTGCAAGCGCTCCGCGAACGCGTTCAACCGGTGCAAGTTATCGTTGGCTTGACGTTAATCAACGCCTGCACGCACAACATGGACCTATCGATTTAATTATCCAGATTGATGCACTACCTGCTGAACAAGTACTCGCTTTTAAACAAGCCATAGAGTTTATCGATAAAGTGTTGCACGAGCTGGTTGCTGAATTACCTGGCTTGCGCAGGCCTGCAGATCAGCTGGTTGATCAGCCGTTCGTTTCAGCAGTTGCGCAGCACATGCTGAACACGGTTAGCGTTTTTTCGCCTGAGTTTATAACGCCTATGGCATCGGTCGCAGGGGCTGTTGCTGATGCAACGCTTAACGCATTAAAACGCAATAGAACACTGACGCGTGCATCGGTTAACAACGGTGGGGATATCGCGTTGTATTTGTCACCAACTGCGGGCTACAACATCGGGCTGATTGAGAGCCCTGTTACCGGCACGCAAGTGGGTTTTGCCACCATTGATTCATCGAGCTCTGTTCGCGGTGTTGCTAGCAGTGGATGGCAAGGACGCAGCCATTCAATGGGTATTGCTGATGTGGTCACCGTGTTGGCGACAGATGCGGCCACTGCCGATGCCGCAGCAACGCTAATTGCTAATAAGGTTGACTTACCAAATTCAGAACATATCGAACGACAACCCGCCTGTGAGCTTGCACCAGACAGTGATTTAGTGAACAGGCCGGTAACCGTTGACGTTCCAATATTAACAACAGATGAAAAACGCCGCGCCTTGTCTTCCGGACAAGCCTACGCACAAACCTTATACAATGCAGGTGTTATCGATAGCGCATTTTTGTGTTTGCAAAACGAACACAGAACAGTCGGTACAACTGATCACATCGCCTGGAGACAAACCGCATGAGCACTGCCAGAATCAGAAAAATTGTTATGTTCATGGATGAAACCCACCGCGAGATGGGGCAGGCTGTTTCACCACCAACGCGTCGGGCTGCAGCGGTTGCTGTTATAGAAAACCCTTTTGCTTCAGTGTTTGAACAGGATCTCACGCCATTAATGGATATTGGTGAACAGATGGGTGACATGTTGGGTAAGCGCTGCGTTGAATTACTGGGTATTGCACCAGCCGATGCTCAGAGCTATGGCAAGGCGGCAATGGTGGGTGAAAACGGTGAGCTGGAACATGCGGCGGCGATACTGCACCCGAAACTCGGTAAGCCACTCCGGGCGGCTGTTGAAAAAGGTGCGGCGTTAGTGGCATCGAGTAAGAAAATGGGTTCGCCCGGACAACCCTTGGATATTCCACTTGGCCACAAAGAAGCTGCCTACGTACGTTCGCATTTTGATGGTATGGAAGTGCAGATCAATGATGCACCGCGTGCCAACGAGATTATGGTGGCGGTTGCCGTGACCGATTCAGGCAGACCCTTGCCACGTGTTGGGGGGCTAACGCACGAAAAGGCAGAAGGCAAGGATGGGCTGCGGTAAATGCCTAACGGGCCATACTCGATTTCACTCGACTCTGCACTGCAAACTCTTGCCAGTGATCGCCCCCGCATACTTGCTGGCGGCACCGATTACTACCCGAGTTTAAACGACGCAGCGCCTGACCAACGTTTGTTAAACGTGCGGCAAATTCAGGGGCTGGATACTATTGAGTTGTTACAGACGCACTGGCGGATTGGTGCCGGCGTGACCTGGACGCAGCTTATTCGTGCAGAGTTGCCAGCGTGCTTCATGGCGCTGAAGCAAGCCGCGAAAGAGGTTGGCTCAGAGCAGATCCAAAATGCGGCAACGTTGGTCGGTAACTTATGTAATGCTTCACCCGCTGCCGATGGTGTGCCTGCGTTACTGGCATTGGATGCACAGGTGGAATTGCAGTCGGTTTCCGGAACCCGGGTGGTGCCGCTAGCGGAGTTTATTGTCGGCGTGCGAGCCACATGCCTGCAACCGAATGAATTGGTAACAGCCCTGCTGATTCCGAATGCGCTTGC